>CAYGXD010000123.1:0-10832 GCA_964353705.1 uncultured Eubacteriales bacterium
CGTTACGACCGGGGATGGCTCTTGCGGTAAACGTCCATGAGCTGGCCCAGGTTGAGGTGGGTGTACTTCTGGGTCGTGGCCAGGCTCTCATGGCCCAGGAGCTCCTGGATGACCCGCAGGTCCGCGCCCCGCCCGAGAAGATGCGAGGCGAAAGAATGACGCAGCGAGTGCGGGCTGATCTTTCTTTTGATGGCCGTCAGCCGGATATATTTGTCCACGATCCTTTCCACCGACCGAGGCGTAATTCGCCGGCCCTGGTAATTGAGGAAAAGGGCGGTCTCGCCGATCTTGTCCTCGACAAGCTCCGGCCTGACTCGAAGGTAGTCCGTCAGCCGCGCCCCGGCCGCCCGGCCGAAAGGGACCAGCCGTTCTTTCTTCCCCTTGCCCCGCACGCGGATCAGCCGTTCCCGGAGGCTGGCTTCCTCCAGGTTGATGCCGACGAGCTCGCTGACCCGGATCCCGCTCGCATAGAGGAGCTCGAGGATGGCCCTGTCCCTCAGGTCGAGCGGCTTCCCGGAGTTCGGGACCTCAAGAAAACCGGCCATTTCCAGCTCGGAGAGAAAGGAAGGGACGTGTATTTCCTGCTTGGGTGTAGAGACCATCTTGGCCGGGTTCTCGGTGATCCACTTCTTCTTGACGCCGAACCTGAAGAACGAGCGGATAGCGGCCAGCTTGCGTGCCGACGAGCTTTTTTTGAGCTTCCGCTCGTGGAGCTGGGCCATGAACCCGCGGATCTGGACGTTGTCAACGTTTCGCAGGGACGATCCTCTTTCCCCGATATAGTCGATGAACTGCCCAAGGTCGAGCTTGTAGCCGGAAATGGTGTGGGCCGAGGCGTTGCGCTCATATCGCAGGTAATCAAGGAATTCGCTAAGTTCGCGCTTCATCCTTTCCGCCCCCCGCCGGCTTCTCCCCGGCTGTATCCGGCTCCTTGAACCCGCATTTGTCGTCCCGGCAATAGACCGTGATGCCGCTCTTCCTGACCTTGCGGAGGACGACCGGCTGCCCGCATTTCGGACAGGGACGGTTCAGCGGCTCGTCCCAGGTCGCAAACCGGCACTTCGGGAAGTGGCTGCACCCGTAGAACACTTTTCCTCGCTTGGTCTTACGTTCCAGGATCATCCCTCCGCAGCCGAGCGGGCAGGTGATCCCGGTCTCCTTTTTCTCCGCTACCGTCTTCTTGATATATCGGCACTTGGGGTAGGTGGAGCAGGCGACGAAAAACCCATACCGGCCTCTTTTCTGCACAAGCGGGGCGCCGCAGACAGGGCAGGCTTCGTCCAGGGTCTTCGTCTCCGATTTCCTGAGGCCTTCCTTGAAGGTGCAGCCGGGATACGCCGAGCAGGCCTTAAACCGGCCGAAACGGCCGTCGCGGATGACCAGAGACTGGCCGCAGCGGGGACACTTTTCTTCTGTCGGGATCCCCTTGCCTTTGACGCTTTGGCTTTCGCCCGCCTTGGCCAGGTCGGCCGCGAGGAGCGTGTGATATTGACGCAAGTATTCGAGCCAATCCTTCTCACCCTCTCCTATCCTGTCGAGTTCCTCCTCCATCCGGGCCGTGAACTTCACCTCCATCAGGTCGGAGAAATGAGCGACCAGGAAATCGGTTACAAACATGCCCAGATCGGTGGGAACAAACTTGTTCTTGTCCTTGACAACATAGGTGCGGTCCTGGATGGTGGAGATGATCGGCGCGTAGGTGCTGGGCCGGCCGATCCCCTTGGCCTCGAGCTCTTTGACCAGGCTTCCCTCGGTGTAGCGGGGCGGCGGCTGGGTGAAGTTCTGCTTGGAGTCGATGCCCAGGACGCGGAGCGTTTCTCCCTTCTGGGCCTTGGGCAAGGTTTCTGTGTCCTTGTTGAGGCTCGGGTAGAGGACATAATAGCCGTTGAACCGGACGACCTCGCCTTTGGCCTTGAACTGGCACCTTCCGGCCTGGATCGTGAATTCCGTCTCCTCCACGAGGGCCGGGCTCATTTGGGAGGCGATAAAGCGGTTCCAGATCAGGGTATAGAGGTCGTGTTCATCCTTTTTGAGATAGGGCTTGACCGCCGCCGGCGGCAGGTCCGGCAAGGTCGGACGGATGGCTTCGTGGGCGTCTTGGGCTTTCTTCTTGTTCTTGAACACGTGGGCGTGGGCCGGCACATAATCCTTGGAATACGTGGCTTCGATATATTGTCTTGACCAGGCGAGGGCGCCCTCGGAGATCCGGACGGAGTCCGTGCGCATATAGGTGATCAGGCCGACCAGCCCGCGCTCGCCGATCGGCAGTCCTTCGTAGAGTTTCTGGGCAACGGCCATCGTCTTCTTGACGGGGAACTGGAGCAGGCGGAACCCATCCTGCTGGAGAGTGCTCGTGATATAGGGGGGACCCGGGTGGCGTTTTTTCTCCTGGATCTTGACTTCCTCGAGGAGGAACGGCACCTGTTTGAGCTCATCGACGACCGTCTGGGCCGTGGTTCCGTCGCCGATCTTGGGTTTTTTCCCGTCTATTTTGGCGAGGCCGGCCTTGAAGGGCGGCGGCTCGGCGGCCTCGAGCTGCGCCGCTATGGACCAGTATTCTTCGACGATAAAGCCGCGGATCTCTTTCTCCCGCTCGCAGATCAGTCGCAGGGCGATGGATTGGACCCTTCCGGCGCTCAGCCCTTTGCCGATCTTCCGCCAGAGCAGGGGGCTGATGAGATAGCCCACCAGGCGATCGAGGATACGGCGGGCCTGTTGAGCCCGTATCTTGTCCTGGTCGATCGTTCCTTGATGTTCGAAGGCTTCCTCGACGGCCTTCTTGGTGATCTCGTTCAAAAGGACACGCCGGATATTGGGGTTGCTGTCCTCGAGGAGCGCGCTCAGGTGGAAGCAGATGGCCTCTCCCTCCCGGTCGGGGTCGGCGGCCAGGATGACGGCGCCCGCTTCTTTGGCCGCCTTCTGGAGCTCGGCCACGGTCTTCTTGCGGTCAGGGATGACGACATAATGGGGCGCGAAATCGTGTTTGACGTCAACTCCCAGGCTGCTCTTGGGCAGGTCGCGGACATGCCCCATCGACGCTTTGACGAGATAGCTCGATCCCAAATATCGGTTGATGGTTTGCGCCTTGGCCGGCGATTCGACTATGACCAGTGATTTCTGCATCTACGGACTCCTCTGAAAGTACTTCCCCGGCGCCTGGTGGACCAGACCCTTGAGCTCCAGGTTGAGCAGGACACCGAGCATCTCGGAAACGGAAGTGTTGGCCGCCTCGACGAGATCGTCGATATGGATCGGCGTCTCGACGCTCAGCCGGTCGAAGACATTTTTCTCTTCCTGGCTCAGTGCGGGCATCTTCTTTTTTTCTCCCGTCCGGCAGGAGAGCAACCTCTCCCGCAGGGGCGACGGCAATTCTTCTACCACATCTTCCCATGTTTCGACAAGCTTGGCTCCCGATTTGATCAGCCAGTTGGTCCCCCGGCTGAGGTCCGAAAAAGGGCTTCCCGGCACCGCCATGACGTCCCGGTTTTGCTCCAAGGACAGCCGCGCCGTAATGAGCGAGCCGCTCTGACGGGTGGCCTCGACTACAACCGTGGCCAAAGAGAGGCCGCTGATGATCCTGTTCCGAAGCGGGAAGTGAAACGGAAGCGGCGGCATCTCAGGGGGGAACTCGGTTATGCCGGCTCCATTCTCGGAGATCTTCCGGAAGAGGCCCTTGTTTTCCCGGGGGTAGACGTAATCCAGGCCGGACCCCAGGACCGCCACGGTCCTCCCGGAGTCGAGAGCCCCCCAGTGGGCGATCGAATCAATGCCCCGGGCCAAGCCGCTGACCACCACCAGACCCGTAGAGGCCAGATCCTTGGCCAGCTTTTCCGCCGCGGCCCTGCCGTACGGTGTCGGGCGACGGGCGCCCACCACAGCGATTGAGGGTTCCTCCAGGACCTCCGGCCGTCCCGCGCCGTAGAGGACGAACGGAGGGTCGAAGATTTCCCTTAGATTTGCCGGGTAGTCAGGCTCTTCCATGGTGATAATAAAATATCCTTTTTTGTCGAGCCAGGAAAGCGTCCTCGAGGCGCGCTCGATCGTCCGAGGGGAAGTCAACGCTGCCGCCTTCGCTTCCTCGACACCGACGGCCTCGAGCTTTTTCGAGGACGCCCGGAAAATATCCTCCAGGTCGGGGAAATGGGCCATGACTTTCTGGGCAATCCTCAGGCTGTCGGCCAGGACCAGGTTCAACGCCACCCAAAGAGTTCTTCTTTCTACGCCCATGGATAGCCCGCTGTGACCATAGAAAAGCGAGGTGGAGTCCGATGCGAGCGGCCACCAAAAAGGACATAGGGCCTGTGGGCGCCGCCTCAGCCCTGACGCTGGGCTCGTGCGCACCTGCTCCTTTATCCTGGACGTTCAGGCTGGAAGGGTTTTCTCGCTGCCTTCAGGTCTGTGTAATATGAATAGGGAACGAGCCATAACGCCCTCTCCCTCGGATGGGAGAGTCGGGGAGAGGGTGATTGCCTAAGAAATCCCCCTCCTCCCGACCTCCTCCCACCAGGGGAGGAGGATATTTTCATGGATTCCTCTTCACTGAAAGAATCAGAGGTCAGCGGCAATAGTGCGGCGGCAGGGCGAAAACGGGAAGGCCGGTGTGGGATATGACTTTCTCGGTAGTACTCCCCAGGAAAAAGCGGCCCAAGCCCCGGGCACACGTGGCCATGACGATGAGGTCAAAGCCGCGCTCGCGGGAATACTCGTCGATCCCGGCGGCCGCCGTGACGGCGCGGGTCACGTCCTTCGAAACCGTGATCCCCGTTCTGGCCTGATGGGCCCGCTTCTTGAACCTGGCCAAGGCGGTTTCGAACATATGATCGACCATCCGGTACTCATGCCCGTAGAGTTCGAGAACATAGAGAAAAGTCAAAGAGGCGCCGAAGCTTTGGGCCAGATCCCAGGCGAATTCCCGTTCGACGTCCTCTTCCTTGGCGAAGTCAGTCGGAACCAGAATCTTCTTGATCCCCGCGGGCCGCTTCCCTTTCTGCGTAATCAGCACCGGAACCGGGGAGTGCCGGAGGACATGATTGGCCACGCTCCCTATGAGGACTTTTTCGAGCCTGGATTGTCCCTTCTTCCCCATGACAATCAGGTCCGCTTTCTCCTTCTCCGCGGTCTCGACGATCTTCTTGGCGGTCGAGCCTTCGGCGATAACGGCTTTCTTGAAGGTCAGCCCTCTCTTCGTCTCCATAGCCTTGAACTGGGCCTGGGCTTTTTGGGTGATTTCGGCCATCCGGCCCGAAAGCTCCTGGGCGATGACCGGAGAATCGGCATAGAATGCCGGAGCCAGGTCGGGGATGACGTGGAGCGCCGTGATCCCGGCGGAGAACGTCTGGGCGAAAAGGCCGGCATAAAGAAGTGCCTCTTGACCCTCCGCGGAAAAATCCGTCGGCCAGAGGATGTTTTTGATCAAGCCTGCCATCATTCGACTCCTTTCTTTATCCAATAAGGAGGAAAACGCCCGCTGGGCCTAATCAATATATGCGCTCCCGCGCGAAAAAACAACCGAAAAGAAAAGTCCGCCGTCGACGCACCACCGAAATCGATCTTGACATTTCATTATCATATTTGCTAATATTAGCATTATGGCAAATGACGTCCTTTCGCAAGCGGCAAACAAACGGCTTTCTGGAGTCGAGGAACTGAAGGCGTATGCCCATCCTGCGCGCATGGCCATCCTGACCATCCTGACCGGTAAGGCCCTAACCCTAACCCATGTCGCGAAGCAGTTGGGAGTCCACCCGGCCAACTTGAGCCGCCACTTGAAGATTCTTGAGCGCGCCGGGCTCATCGTCCTGGTGGAAAAGCGCGATACGGGGAGAAACCTCGAGAAGTACTACAAATCCACCGCGGCGAGCTTCACGCCGGATTTCGAAGGGCTGGGTCCCGGGGACAGGAGAAAGATGGCCCTTGGAATCCTGCGCGACGAGTTGTGCGCGGCGATCCTGCGCGTCGAGGCGGGAGAGCTGACGGAGTCCGATATGCTCGTACTTGTATCCAGCGCGCGGCTTCATCCCAAGGACCTGGCCGCCTTCCGACAGAAGCTGGCCCGGCTCGTAAAGAGTTTTTCCTCCCGTGATACGAAGAATGGTCAGGCTTACACACTCGGCTTGAGCCTGTTTCAGGCGGTTCACGAACCGGAGGCGGCTGGGGAGATTCGCATCACCGAAGAGAGGGCCAAATGAAACAACAGCACCGTTCCATTCCCCGGAACGCGAGCCTGGCCGCGCTGGCTTTCCTTGTCGCGGCGTCCGGATGCACGCATAAACGCGAAAGCCGCTCAAAGGAGGAGGCGAAAATGAAAAGCGAACTGCGCAGCGCTGTGGAAATGCGCCTGCCGGCGATCGAAGCCGCGTTCCTTTCGGGGCCTGAGAAAACCGAGAACCGCAGGGCATATGCGGATATCCTCTTCAGGGTGGGCCGCATGGCGCAGGCGAATGAGGTCATCGCTCCCCTGGCGGGGGCCGCGGCCGCCGCGATCGACGACGTCCGGCTCGGGGCCCGCCTGGCGTATGTGCTGGGAGACTACCGGAAAGCCGAAGAGCTGTTCGGCCGGCTCAAGAACATCGCTCCACCCGGCTCCGAGGCCGGGTCGGCCGCCATCGAGGGCCTGGCCCTGACGTACTACCAGACCAACCAGTACGATAAGGCTATAGGCCTGAAGCTCTCGAAAGCCGAAAGGCGGGCCCTTGAAGATGGTTCCTTGGTTGACTTCATGAGACGTTTCTCCGGCGCGCCCTACCGTATCCGGTGGGCATCGACCGAAAAAGCGGCGAGTCTCCCCATCGTCAACGACTTCGCCCCCGCGGGCGCGCTGCCCGTCGTGAAGCTCAACGTCAACAGGCAGCCCGTCGAGCTTATCCTGGACACCGGGGGGGACCGGCTCTATATCGACGAGGGAGTCGCCCGACGGATCGGCATCCGGACCATCACGAAGCGCACGGCGAAATACGCCTATACCGGGGGAAAAACCGTGAAAGAGCCGCTCGGCTTCGCCGAGTCCGTCGAGATGGGCGCCGTCACCCTGGAGAACGTGCCCGTCATTGTGGCCAAATGGAAGGCCTTGGGATTGACCACCGACGGCGTGCTCACCACCCAGATCCTGAAGCAATTTCTGGCTACGGTGGACTATGACCGCAAGGAAATCCTATTCCGTGAAAAAAGCGAAACGGGCCGGCAGGAAATGCTCCGGAGCTTCGGGGGCGTTCCGGTGCGCCTGCCCTTCTGGATGGCGGGGACTCACCTGATGTTCACGAGGGGCAGCATCAACGGCCGGACGATGAATTTTTTCGTGGACTCCGGTCTGGCGATGAGCATGCCGCTTGTCGTGACCGACGAAGCAGTCGAGGACCTGGGCCTCGGCGATCAAAAGACGAAGATCGAAGGGATGCCGTATTTCTGGGTTCCCGTCGGCCAGTACGGGCTGGACGGCCTCCCAAGCGGCGCCTCTCAGGCGCTCGGCAATGTCTTTGTCGAGGAAGACCCGTACTGGGGAATGGGATTCCTGGCCGACGCGCTGATATCGCACCAGTACTTGAGGCACCTTGGGTCGTGGACAATCGACTTCGATACGATGAGCTATTATTTCCCGGCCGACGCTGCGGAGCGGGCGAAACAACCCTCGGGACTCGATAAGCCATAGACCGGCGAAGCGATCATATTCCCGGCCGTTTGCCGAAGGAGGACAGAAACATGGAGATCAAGACCGTCCACATCTGCTTCGAAGTGGCCGATTTCAAGAAGGCAATGGCGTTCTGGAAGCCGCTCGTCGAGGCCGGCGGATTCGCCCCGGGATGGGGCGATGGCGCGAGCTACGCCGGTTTCACCAACGGCCCGATGACCTTGTTCATCGGCGAGTCAAAGCCCCGCCGGGTCCGGAAGGAGGCGCCGACGGGCGAGGAATTCGTTGTCACCGACCACGTCGGGTTCTCGCTGGCCCGGCGCGAGGACGTCGACGCCATCGTTGCGGCCATGACGAAGGCCGGCATCGTCCCGCTTTTCCCGGCCCAGGAATACCCCGAGTTCGGGCCCGGCTTTTACGCCGTCACCTATTGTGATTCCGACAACAACGTCATCGAGTTCAACCACCGGGCTGCTCCGGCACCGCTCCGCTAACCGGGCGGTGAAATATTCCGGATCAATCCGAGCATTGTGTCCTGTCTCGGAAATAACTTGCCGCATCTTCCGATGGTTATGACATAGCCAGGTTACTTGTGAGACACGCCGCTAGTCGCTTCCATAGAAATGAGCGCGGAGGTCGTCTTCCGAAATGAAGCGGAGCGCCTGACGGCAGATCGCCTGGATAGTGCCCGGGGCAAGCTCGCGATGGAGCGGAACAGTCAGGATCTGAGGCGATCCTCCTTCGATCGGGCGCTTCAGTTTAGCGTGGCTGCCGCGGACCGATACCACCGAGAAGCCGAAGCCGTGAAGGATCCGGAGGATTTGCCTGGCCGACAGGCGCTTAAGCCTGGTCATTTCCAGAAAGATAGTCCTCGTAGGTCAGGGCGATCCTCGGCGACGTCGTGAGCCCAAAAACGGCTGGGTCCTCGCCCTCGAGATGGAGGCGGATCGCCTCTTTCAGGTTCGCCACGAGCTCGTCGAGTGTCCTCCCCTGGGTCACAAGTGCCACCTCCAGGGCTTCGGCCACGTAGAAACCGTCCGATCGGCGGACGGCGACATGGATCGTGTCATGAAGGGGGCCGGGCTTGGCATACGTTGCCGGACTCTCTTCGACCCCGCCTTGCGCCTTTCGCTCAGCTTGCCAGGCCGGCAAAATCTCGTATTTACCGCGAGCCAAGCGCCGGAAATAGGGCCATTTATGAGGATGGTTTACGGGCGCGTTGACGCAGCATCGGCTGACGATATGGGTGCGTACGGAGCTCTCCTTCAGGTGAGACAGAGCACGGACTACATCCACGACACGGAAGGTCTTTTCACCGCGCTCCCGGCAGATCCGCTGCGCCGCCCTCAGGACTTCTTCATGAATCGCCATATTAGCCTTCTATCGGGACGATATTAACACTTGATAATTCAATTTGTCAAGTTGACATTTATGCGCCGAGATACCCATAGCGGGCACATGCGATGATATTTATATCCCAGGATTCTCTGCAGCCGCCGGCGAAGGTGTCAATCGTCCGGCGTTCGTCGGGCTCGATCACGATCCGGTCCAAATCCGGCGGCGTCGAAGTCGACGAGATCAAGGCGCCTCCGGCCGGGGCCGTCATCGAGATCAAGAACACGTTCAACCCCAGCGGCTGAGGCAGCGGGAAGGCTGCGCAACATTTTGCCGCTGCCCACGTATACATAACTGAATGGTAGGCGGCCAATACTATTGACCGGGAGTCGGGGGGCCAGTTTGGATCTTCAATCGACAGAGAAGATGCTCCCGGCTCGGCGATTTGCCATCTCAGGAGGCCTGAATGATAAAAAAACAACTCCTATTGGGCATCGCGCTAACTGTCCTTCTCGCCTCGCAAGTCCCGCCCGGCGATGGCCAGCAGGAAACGATTCACGGGGTGAAAAACAGCCCATTGCGGGCAGGTCTCAATCCTCTTGAATTGGGGGGCGTGCCGTGTCTGCCCCGGATCATGCCCGTAAAAAGGCAAGTCGAAGTCGCGACCAGGATACTGCGCAAGCGGCTTGACACCATCCTTCCCGTGGCCCTCCGGGACGCGGGCCTGGATATGTGGCTCGTCATCTGCCAGGAGGACAACCTTGATCCGGTGTACAAGACCATGATTCCCCTGGACACCTGGCCAAAGGTCCTGCAGATCCTGATCTTTTTTGACCGGGGAAAAGAAGACGGAGTCGAGCGGATCAATCTTTCCATGACGGACACACTGGACTTGTATGACAAGCCCTGGAAGGGCGGGAATCCCCCTGAACAGTGGCGCCTGCTTTCCGAAATCATCAGCACACGCGATCCCAAAAGAATCGGAGTTAACATCGGGACTGTGAACTGGGCGGCCGGGGGGCTGACCCATAACCTTTACAACCAGCTTGTCCAAGCGCTTCCGGAAAAATACGTCGGTCGGCTCACCTCGGCCGAGATCGCCTGCACCCGGTGGGGGATGACGTTGACAGAAGATGAGCTAGAGATCTACCCCCACATATCCTCAATCGCCCGTGGAATGATCGCCCAATGCTTCAGCCCCTCTTCGATCACCCCCGGAGTAACCACAAAGAACGATCTCGAATGGCTGTTCTGGCAGATCGGCTCGGAACACGGCCTGGAACAGGCCTTCAAGCCCTACTTTGTCATCGTCAGAAGCGATGCCGAAGCGGCCAAGCACCCGCTCTCAGATCGGATTATCCGCAGGGGAGACTTGTTGATCTGTGACGTGGGGATCAGGTATCTCGGTCTCTTTACGGATCACCAGGAAATGGCCTACGTCAGGCACATCGGCGAAACGGACGCGCCCGAAGGATTGAAGAGCCTGCTCCTGGAGAACAACCGCCTGCAGAACATATTCATGAATGCATTCAGGAAGGGCTTGACCGGAAATCAGTTGCTGGAAAAGATCCTCTCCTCAGCCCGCGAGGCCGGGATCCCCTCCCCGATAGTCTTCTCCCATTCTTTGGGCCTTTTTGTTCACGAGCCGGGTCCCGTGATCGGTCTTCCCTGGGAACAGAAGCCCTTCCCGGGCAGGGGGGACGTCAAACTGGAATACAACTCCTGCTATGCGATGGAGTTGGCGATTGTCGACACCGTTCCGGAATGGAATAACGAACAGGTCCCTTGCCAGACCGAACAAATTGTCCAATTTACGGAAAACGGCTGTCAGCCCCTGGATAGCGTCCAGACACGCTTCCATCTCATCTGACCG
>CAYGXD010000124.1:0-10644 GCA_964353705.1 uncultured Eubacteriales bacterium
GGAAAGCGCAGCTTTCTCCCTCCAAAGGGGCGCTGGGAGAAAACGGGCGCGGTTTCGATGCCACTACCCCGAGCCTTATTTATTGGTTGACAGGACAGAGCGGTCTGTGTAAATTTGTCTGCGTACGCATTATTAGGAGGAGAGAGGATGATCATCAAAGCGCGCACCGTGGGCATCCTGGTCTTGTTCATGGCCTCAGGCATTTTCCTTTTTTCTCAGACCCAAGAATCCGCTCAACTCTTCGAGAAGACTAAAGACGGCGTTCTTTCCCTATTTGTTTACGGAGCGAACAAAGATCTCGTGGCCAAAGGCGTCGGTTTCGGACTGGCCGAGGACGTCGTGGCTACGAGCTACCACCTGATCAGCCAGGCCGATGAAGTGGAAGTCGTCAGCGTCAAGGGGAAAAAGATGAAGGTCGAAGGCATCATTTCCGTCGACCGAAATCTCGATGTCGCCCTGCTCAAGGTGAAAGGCAAGGTCGGTGTCCTTACCCTCGGCAAGTCGGACGAACTCCAGCCCGGCGGCAGATTGTTCGGCCTCGGCGCGAATGAATCGGGGGAAATCACCATCGCCGAGGGGACGGTCCGGAACATCTACAAGCTGACCGACAGCCAGTCGATCATCGAATCTTCGATCTCAATACCCGAGGGTTTTAACGGAGGTCCTCTGCTCGAAGTCGGCGGAACGGCCGTCGGCCTCATCATCGTCATAGATAGAAGCCGGGTGGGCGTCCCGGTCAACGACTGGAAGGCCCTCCCCAGACTGGGAAAGGTCACGGCCTTCAAGGATTGGGCCAAAGAGGACTATTTTGCCGGCTTCGAGGGCGCTTACCTGGCCGGCCGGATATTCAGCTTGATGGATGACACCCTGAACGCTCAGAAGTATCTGGAAAAGGTCATCAAGGCCAAGCCGGAAACGGTCGAGGCCCAGGCCCTCCTGGCAGCCGTCTATGCCAAGCAGAGGAACTACTCGGCGGCCGTGACCGCCTACCAGAAGATCGTCGAGCTCGACCCGAATCGTGCTTCGGCCCATTTGGGACTGGGGGATGTCTATTTCCGGATGCAGCGCTGGGCCGACGCGGCCGCGGCTCTCGAGAAGGCCGTTGCCATCGACGGCAGCAACAAGCAGGCCTTCTTCCAGATCGGCAACGCTTATGAGGAACTCCGGGATTTTGCCAAGGCGGCCGATGCCTACGAGCGCTTTTTGAAGCTCAACCCGGAGAATGCCTGGACGGGGTATCTGCGACTGGGTTCCTGCCGGATGGAGCTCCAGCAGTATGATCAGGCCGTGGCGGCTCTCCAGGAGGCCCAGAAAGCCCAGCCCCGGGACCTCAAGGTGAACTACAGCCTGGCCATGGCGTACCGAAGGGCGGGACAATTTGATCAAGCCGAGTCGGTCTTGAGGAGCCTGGCCGAAATAAACCCTCCGGATGCCAGCACCTATTACAGCGAAATCATCAAGATGTACGATGAATCCGGACGGAACGAGAACGCCATCGAAGCGGCCAAAAAGGTGATCGAACTCAACCCCAAAAGCGAGATGGCTGTGTATAATCTGGCCATCATGTTCCAGAAGCTGAAAAGGTATGAGGAGGCGATCGCCGCGTTCCAGCAGGCCTTGACCATCAAGCCCGACTACGATGTGGCTTACTACAACATCGGTTCCTGCTACTTGAACCTCAAGCAATATAAGGAATCCGTCGCGGCCTTCAGGAACTACGTCGCCCT
The DNA here is from genome assembly GCA_964353705.1 of uncultured Eubacteriales bacterium. Classification (GTDB taxonomy): domain Bacteria; phylum Acidobacteriota; class Aminicenantia; order Aminicenantales; family UBA8522; genus UBA8522. The sequence goes on from CAYGXD010000124.1 coordinate 1,728, forward strand.
TGTTCCGGACAACGCGGACGCCTGGCTGCAGATCGGCGTCTGCTACATGCAGCTCAAGGACTTCGAGTCGGCCCTCGAGCCGTTGATAAAATGCCGCGAGCTAAGACCTGATTACGGGGTGGCCCTTTTCAACCTGGCCGTCGTCTACCTGAATCTGAAGGACAACTACAGCGCCCGCGAGGTTTACAAAACCCTTGTGAACATCGATCCCGACCTGGCCGAGAAGCTGAAGAAATACCTCCGCTGAACGGCCCGGGTGAATTTGACTAATTGTCCGGATTGTGCTAGAAATAGGGTCTATATCAGCACCTGTAGCTCACATTCCCTTCTCCGTCCGAACGGGCATTCCGGCCGAGTTCCATGCCGGAAGCCGGATTTCCCGGAAGGGAGTGTGCCCGGGCATGAATTGGCTGGACCGAAGGGCAGGTGGCGGAATAGGCAGACGCGCTAGGCTTAGGACCTAGTTCCTGCTGAAGGAGTGCGGGTTCGAGTCCCGCTCTGCCCATTTGGCACGAAAGACGTTTATTCCTTGGTTTGTTCTTCCTCCAGAGAAAAACCAGGCGGGATATCCTATAGGTCGAGGTAAAAGCGATGAGCGATAAAACGGAGACGGTCACTTCCCGGGTTGTTTCTCCGAGCCCGAGCAAACGTGAACTGGAGATCGAGATCTCGGTTGACGAGGTAGCCAAGGAATGGGACAAAGTCCTCCTGGAATATGCGTCGCGAGCCAGACTGGACGGCTTCCGGCAGGGGAAGGCGCCCCAGGAGATGGTCAAGAGGCTTTTCTACTCCGATATCAAGGATACGGCTATCGAAAACCTGGTGCCGCGGGCTCTCAGGGAGAGCCTTCTGGCAGAAAACATCAGCCCTGTGGGGACGCCCGTTATAAGCGAAGTGGTCTTCCGGGAGGGCCAGCCTTTCCGGTTCAAGGCGGTTGTCGAGATCCTGCCCGGATTTGACCTTCCTGCTTACACAAAAATCCCCCTGCCGAAGAGAGAGGTCAAAGTCGAGGAGGAGGAGGTGGCCCGCTCCCTTGAGGAGCTCCGCCAAAAATCGGCGGAATATGTTCCGGTCGAGGGGAGGGGAGTGACTGATGGAGACTATGTCGTAGTGGAATGGAAGGGGAGGGACCTTCAGACCAAGAGGTTTCTGCCCACCGAAAAGACCCTCGTGCTGGCCGGGCACCGCGACAACGAGAAGTCTCTGAATGACAGCTTGAAGGGGATTACACCTGGAGAAACCCGGAAGTTCGCGATCTCCTATCCCCGGGACCATGCCCAGAAGAGATTGGCCGGCAAGGAGGTCGAGTACGAAATTGCGGTGAGTTCGGTCAAAGAAAAACGGGTTCCCGAGATGAGCGACGAATGGGCGAAGGACTTGGGAGAATATGAGAGCCTGGCCGCCCTGACACAGAGGGTGCGACAGGAAGTCGAAAAAGCCAAACAAGAGGAAGCCCGGCGGGAGATAGGCGAAGAGGCGGTCAAAGGCCTCGTCGAAAAGCTCCAGCTGGAGCTCCCCGAGAGCCTGGTCGATGAAGAGGCCGTCTCGATCTTGAGGAACCTGGCCTCCCAGCTCCCCGCGGGCCTTCCCTCCACCCAGGTCGAAGAACTAAGGGAGAAGGCCAGGGAGAAAGCCCGGAGGAACCTCAAGACCAGCCTGTTGCTCCAAAGGATCGCCCGCCAGGAAAAACTGGCCATCGGCGATGAGGAGATCGAGGAAGAAATTAAGGCTCTGGCCAGGCGAAACAATGTCCCCCTGGCCCAGCTTATCGAGAGGGTCAATCAGGAGGGAAAAAGGGAGGAGATACGTAACAGCCTGCTCCTCCGCAAGGCCATTGACTTTCTGATTGATAACGCGGTACTATATTAATACTCCCCATGACCTTAATCCCTTTTGTCGTCGAGCAGGACGGACGCAGTGAGCGCGCCTACGACATTTACTCCCGTCTGCTCAAGGACAGTATCATATTCATCGGGTCGGAGATAAATGATGAGGTGGCCAACGCCGTGATCGCCCAGCTCCTCTACCTGGAAGCCGAAAAGCCGGACAAGGAGATCTCCTTGTACATCAACTCCCCCGGCGGGAGTATTTCGGCGGGAATCGCCATCTACGACACCATGCAGTTTGTCCGGGCGGACGTAGCGACGATAGCCGTCGGTCAGGCGGCGAGCATGGCGGCGGTGCTTGTGGCGGCGGGCAGACCCGGAAAACGCTATTCCCTGCCCAACTCCCGGATCATTCTCCATCAGCCCTATGGAGGTTTTCAGGGCCAGGCGTCGGATATCGCTATCCAGGCCAAAGAGGTGTTGCGGATAAGGGAGAGCCTGAACGAGATCCTGGTTCGGCATACCCATCAGTCCAAGGAGAAGATCCAGGCGGACATTGAGCGGGACTTCATCATGACAGCGGCCGAGGCGAAGGAATACGGACTCATCGATCAGATCATCGCCTCCCGGCGCGAGACCAGAAAGTAGCTGGTTCACGGCGGCTCTCTCGATCAGGAATTTCGACGGACGAAAATGGAAGACAATAACGTAAAGCCGATCCCGGGCCCGACGGTCAAGTGCAATTTCTGCAGCCGGACCCAGGCTCAGGTGAAGAAGCTCATCGCCGGCCCGAAGGGTGTCTATATCTGCGACAATTGCGTGGAAATTGCACATTCTATTATAAATACAGACATCGCCAGGGAAGAGGACAGGCGCCGGCAGAAGGCCGAGTCCCTCACTCCTCAGCAGATCAAGACCGCCCTCGACCAGTATATTATCGGCCAGGACAAGGCCAAGAAGAAGATCTCGGTGGCCGTCTACAACCACTACAAGAGGATCAAGCTCAAGAAGGAGGTTTCCGATGTCGAGGTGGGCAAGAGCAACATCCTCCTCATCGGGCCAACCGGGACGGGAAAGACATTGCTGGCCCAAAGCTTGGCCAGGATCCTGAGCGTCCCCTTTGCCATTGCCGACGCCACCACCCTGACCGAGGCCGGATATGTGGGCGAGGATGTCGAGAATGTCGTCCTCAAGATCTTTCAGGCGGCCAGAGGGAACATCGAAAAGGCCCAGCGCGGGATTATCTATATAGACGAGATCGACAAGATCAGCCGCAAGAGCGAAAGTCCGTCCATCACCCGGGATGTGTCGGGAGAGGGGGTCCAGCAGGCCCTGCTCAAGATTATCGAGGGGACCGTGGCCAACATCCCTCCTCAGGGGGGGCGCAAGCACCCTTACCAGGAATTCATCCCCGTGGACACGACCGATATCCTCTTCATCTGCGGCGGGGCCTTCATCGGGTTGGATAAGATCATCGGCCAGAGGGTCGGTAAGTCCGCGGTCGGGTTCAAGTCGGAAACCAAATCCGGAAGAGGGGAGAGGACTATCGATCTCAATGCCGACCTCATCCCCCAGGACTTGATCAAGTACGGACTGATCCCGGAACTGGTCGGCCGGATCCCGGTCTTGGCCGTCTTTAACGACCTGAGCATCAATGACCTCGTGGCCGTCCTCAGCGAGCCCAAGAATGCCATCATTAAGCAATACCAGAAGCTCTTCGAGATGGAAGGGGTCAAGCTCGAATTTGAGGCGGACGCCCTGCTCACCATCGCCCGGAAGTCGGTGGAGAAAAAACTGGGCGCTCGCGGGTTGCGGACGATCATCGAGGACCTGATGCTCGACCTCATGTATGATCTGCCCACCTCGAGGCGCGACACTCATATCGTTATCACAAAGAGCCTGGTCGAGGACAACGGGCCGGAGTTCGAACGACTAAAGAAAGCAGTGGGAGAATAGAGAATGACCCAAGAAGCGAACGACAACGCCGAAATGATCCGCAACATCCCGCTTATCCCTTTGCGGGACCTGGTTATCTTCCCCTCCACCCTGGTCCCCTTCATCATCGGGCGGTCGTCGTCCGTCCAGGCGTTGGACAAGGCCATGGAGAGAGACAAGCTCATTTTCCTGTCCGCCCAGATGGATGCCTCGATAGATAATCCCACCCCCAAGGATATCTATTCCCTGGGGGTGACCGCCAAGATCATCCGGACGGTCAAGTCGGACGAGAAGAACGTCAAAGTCATCGTCGAGGCCAAGAAGAGGGCCCGGGTGATCGAATACCTGAGCACCTACCCCTATTACCAGGTCCTGGCCAAAGTCATCAAGGAGATTGAGGACCAGAGCGCGGAGACCAAGGAGCTTCTGAAGAGGGTCCTGGCTCTTTTCGAGGACTACCTCAAGCTCAACCAGAACGCCAACATCGAATCCATCATCCCGGCCTTGCGCGACACGACATCGGAGAGGATCACTGATATCGTCGCCTCCCATCTCTATCTTCCTTTGGAAGAGAAACAGAACATCCTGGAGACGATCAACGTCCTGGAGAGGACGCGGCGGCTGAACTACCTGCTCGAGAACGAGATCCTGAAGATCCATGCCAAGCTGCGCCGGGAAGGGCCGAGGTCGGACCGCCAGAAAGGAGCCGGCAAAGAGCCCAAGCCGAACGTCTTCCCGTCCGGCGCCGGCTACGGCGCCAGGAAAGAGGACCAGCCGAACGAGATCGAAGACCTCAAGCAGAAGGTCAAGAAGGCCAACATGCCCCCGGACGCTCAGGAGAAGGCGTTAAAGGAGATCGAGCGGCTCGAGACGATGCCTCCGATGTCGGCCGAGGCGACCGTCTGCCGGAACTATCTCGACTGGCTGATCTCGCTGCCCTGGAACAAGAAATCCCGCGAAAAGAGGGGCCTCAAGGAAGCCGAGCGCGTCCTGGATGAAGACCACTATGGATTAGAGAAGGTCAAGGAACGGATCATCGAGTTCCTCTCCATCCGGCAACTAGTTAAGAACCCTAAAGGTGTAATCCTCGGCCTGATCGGACCGCCCGGCGTCGGGAAGAGTTCGCTGGGGAAGTCAGTTGCCAGGGCGACCGGGCGGAAGTTCGTTCGTCTGTCGCTCGGGGGAATCCGGGACGAGGCTGAGATCCGGGGCCATCGCCGGACCTATATCGGCGCTTACCCCGGGCGGATCATCCAGATGATCAAGCGGGCCGGGACCAAGAACCCCGTCTTTCTTTTGGACGAAGTGGACAAGATGAGCATGGATTTCCGCGGAGATCCGGCCTCAGCGTTAATGGAGGTGCTGGATCCGGAGCAAAACGGCACATTTCTCGATCATTATATCGATACCGACTTCGACCTCTCACAGGTCATGTTTATCGTCACGGCCAACATGCTCGAACCCATCCCGCGGCCGCTCATCGACCGCATGGAGGTCATCCGCCTCCCTGGCTACACCGAGGATGAGAAGCTCCAGATAGCCAAGAGGTTCCTGGTTCCCAAGCAGATGAAGGCCCATGGCCTCAAGGCCGCCAACCTGAAGATCACCGACTTGGCCATGCAGAAGATCATCCGGGAGTATACCCGGGAAGCGGGGGTGAGGAATCTGGAACGGGAGATCACCTCGGTCTGTCGCAAGCTGGTCAAGCGGGTCGTCCAAAAAGGCAAGGAGCACGGAGAACGCGTAACGCCTAAGAACCTCGAGTCTTACCTGGGCATCCCCAAGTTCCGGCGAAGCGGGATAGACAAAAAGGACGAGATCGGCGGCGCCATCGGCATGGCCTGGACCGAGTTCGGGGGAGAGTTGCTCATTTTTGAGGCGACTAAGATCCACGGCAAGGGAAATTTCACCCTGACCGGGCAGCTCGGGGAGATCATGCAGGAGTCCGCCCAGGCGGCCTTCAGCTATGTGCGGGGAAAGATCTTTGAGCTGAATGTGGCCAAGGATCTGCACAAGAATTTCGATATCCACATCCACGTCCCCGAGGGGGCGACACCCAAGGAAGGGCCCTCAGCCGGGATCACCCTGGCCACCTCTATCATCTCGCTCCTGACCGACATACCGGTCAACCGGAAAGTCGCCATGACCGGTGAGATCACGCTGAAGGGAAAAGTTTTGCCCGTGGGAGGGATAAAGGAGAAGCTTCTGGCGGCCCACCGCGAAGGGATCCGGGAGGTCATTATCCCACTCGACAACAGGGCCGACCTCAAGGACCTGCCTAAGGTGATCAAGCAAGAAGTCAAGATCCATCTGGTCGAGCATATGGACGAAGTCCTGAAAATAGCCCTGACAGGTGAACTTCCCGAGAAGCCACCGAAGGAAACACCCGTCATTACGCCGGAACTTTCCCCCGGAGGAGGGGAGGGTGAAGGCCCGACGGAGCCGCCCTTGACTCACTGAGGGTTAGCCGAACGGTAATCATCTGAAATCGGAAAACAATTCTTGAGGAGATACGAATGATGAAAGATAAAGAGTACAGCCTCGTAGAGCTGGAAGAGAAAGAGCTTAAGGAACTCCAAAAGATCGCCGGCCAGGCCGGCGTCGAAGACGAGGAGATCGAGGATGCGAGCAAGCACAACCTGATATTCAAGATCCTTGAGGCCCAGGCCAAGAAGAGCGGGCTGCTCTTCTCCGAGGGCGTCCTGGAGACGCTCGAGGACGGCTTCGGCTTCCTGCGGGCCCCGGATGTAGGCTACCTTCCGAGCCAGGATGATATCTATGTTTCGCCTTCTCAGATAAGGAAATTCCAGCTTCGGACAGGGGACACGATCAGCGGAATCGTCCGGCCCCCCAAGAACGGGGAGAAGTACTTTGCCCTGATCAAAATAGAGGCCGTTAACTTCATCCATCCCGACGTCATCCAGGACCAGCGAAGGAACGTCCATTTCGAGAGACTGACGCCGCTCTATCCGTTCGAGAAGATTAACCTCGAGGATGGGAATCAGAAGAACATGAACGCCCGGATCATGGACCTGCTGACGCCGATCGGCAAAGGACAGAGAGGCCTGATCGTCTCGCCGCCTCGGGCCGGGAAAACCACCCTCCTCAAGACGATCGCCAAATCCATCGAGAAAAACCATCCCGAAGTGTTCCTGATCGTCCTCCTGGTCGCCGAGCGGCCGGAGGAGGTCACGGACTTCAAGAGGACCGTGAACGGGGAGGTGGTCGCCTCGACCTTTGACGAACCGCCGGCCCGGAACGCCCAGGTGGCCAATATCGTGCTCGAAAAAGCCAAGAGGCTGGTCGAGATCAAGCGCGATGTGGCCATCCTCCTCGACAGCGTTACGCGGCTGGCCCGGGCTCACAACGCCATCATCCCGCCGTCAGGCAAGGTTTTGAGCGGCGGCATCGACGCCAATGCCCTGAACAAACCGAAGAAATTCTTTGGGTCGGCCCGGAAGATCGAGGAGGGCGGGAGCCTGACCATTATGGCGACGGCCCTGGTCGACACCGGAAGCCGGATGGACGAAGTCATCTTCGAAGAGTTCAAGGGCACGGGGAACATGGAGATCAACTTGGACAGACGATTGGTCGACAAGCGGCTGTTCCCGGCTATCGACATCAACCGTTCCGGAACACGGAAAGAAGAGCTCCTCATCGGGGAAACCGACCTCAACCGCATCTGGATCCTAAGGAAGGTCCTGAGCCAGCTCACCGAGGTCGAGGCCATGGAGCTCCTGGTCGACAAGCTCGGCAAGACCAAGACGAACCTCGACTTCCTGAACGCCATGAGCAAGGGGCTCTGACCCGCCGCCGGACGGCAGGGGAGGGGCGCCCGCCCTTCCAGTCACTTCCCTTCATTCATTGATGCTGAAAAGCCCGGGCTAGCGTGGCCGCAATTTGGGTTGACATCCATGGCCAGGCGAAGTCTAATAATCTCATCAAAATCAAGGAGGGAAGATGAACAAGATTCTAAAAACCTTATTTGTGTGCTTCTCTATTGCGATACTGCTTGTTGGATGCAATAAGCCAGGGAGTATTTCGGAAAGCAGGTCGGACTCTCCTAAATCAAACATAGCTGAACTCAAATACCTTGTCCTTGAAGGCTCTCCTTATAACAGAGGCCTTGTGCACGGGAAAACCCTCAAAAACGAAATTCGTGAAGTTGTCGATAGGTGGAATGCCGCTATTGCGAAATCATCTGGGATGGACTCAGACACCTTCATTAAGAAATTCATCGCTGACACAGATTTCATTCCGGCCATGAATAAATGGACACCTGGATTGCTCGAGGAGGTAAGAGGGATTTCCGATGGCTCTGAAATCGATTTCAATACCATTCTTACTTACAATGTGTGTGATGAGGTTTGGCACTACATAGATGAAAGCATAAGCAATAAGTGCAGCGGTATAGGAATAAGCAGGAGAAGCGACAAGCCTTCTTGTGTGGCCCAGAATATGGACCTAGAACGCTTATACAAGGGTTTTCAGGTCCTTTTGCACATCAAATATGAATCCTCGGATTTGGAGTGCTTTGTCTTTACGAGTGCAGGACTTATTTGCGCCAATGGAATGAATAATAAATCCCTAGGGGTTTGCGTTAATTGGCTGGACCAGATTACGAACTCAAAAGAAGGTTTGCCCTGTGGCTTTGTAACCAGAGGATTAATCGAACAGACAACTCTAGAGGATGCCGTAAGATTCGTAAAAGCCGTAAAACATGCTTCGGCAGCGAATTACATTCTTGGAGGCCCCGAGGCCGTATATGATTTTGAGGCTTCGTCCACGAAGGTGGTTGAATATGTTCCACCTCCTGGTGTTCAAGTGATATATCATACGAACCATCCATTGGCGAACGATGATTACAATGAACGCTATCGGAAGTATTTCCAAAAATACGGTCGGGATTTCGATACGAATATAAGTTCCTATTTTCGTCTCAGTTCGCTAGAGATGCGACTTAGAAAAGCGGAAGAACTCGATATTGAAAGAATCAAGTCTGTCTTAAGCGCACACGATTCTGTTGAGTATCCGGTTTGCCTCCACTATGATGAGGCCCGACCCCTGTTCACCTTTGGTTGTTTGATCATGGTGCTTTCGGAGAATCCTGAATTGCATATTGCCCCAGGACCTCCCGATGTGACCCCTTTCCAGGT
>CAYGXD010000125.1:0-6645 GCA_964353705.1 uncultured Eubacteriales bacterium
AGCCGGAAAACGAACCCTTGCGCCGGAACTACGAGCGGGCCCGCGACGAGCTGAAAAAGCGCCCCGCTCGGGACTAGAGCAGGGGTTTACTTGATTGCTGCGGAGGCTTTGGCATAATACTTGTGAATGAATTTTTCCTGGACCTTAAATGACCAGTGGACGTCCCGGACATAGGCCACTGCCTCCCCTTTCTGCCCCTGCTTGATCAGTTCAAGCAGGGCCTCGTGTTCTCCTATCGAAGCCTGTTCCCATTCTTGGACGAATCCCTTCTGGCGAGGGAAATCGTACAGCCTTTTTTTGAGTGTTTGGACAATCCTGACCAGGTTTTCGTTGCCGCACCGGTCCAAAAAGGTGTTATGAAAACCGACGTTATTTTCGTAATAAAGGTCAAAGTCGGCCTTCTCGATCGCTCTTTTCATTCCCGTGTTCAGCTTTTCCAAAGAACGGATATTTCCCTCTTTGAGCTTGTCAAAAGACGCAAGGAGGGCCGTGCTCTCGAGGGCACCGATGATCTCATAGTAATTTTTAATGTCTTGGAGGGTTAGGACATTGACCACAACCCTGCGGCGGGGAAGGATGGTCACAAAGCCTTCCATCTCCAGCTGCAGAAGAGCTTCACGGAGGGGCGTTCGGCTCACACCCAGCTTCTTGGAAGTTTCTTCCAGGTCGATATCTGACCCGGGCAGGATCGTACCGTCATGCATCAACACCCGGAAGTATTCATAGACTTGCTCTTTGAGCGATTTGACATTCAAGAGCGGTTCATTCGGCATCCTCTACAAACCTCCTACCTGCTTAGCTGCAGCTAAGCATATTCAATACGGGCGGCCAAGTCAACTTTTAGTAAAAATATGCTTGACAATACATAATTAATATCTTATATGATATATCATCAAAAATGGAGAAAGGAACGCTTGAGTCCGCTGTCCCCTTTCCATCAGGGGTATCGATATTTATTGGAAAATCATTTTAAGAGGAGGCCTATGTCAAAATTTCCTCGTCTCTCAATTGCCGCTTTGGTACTTTTTATTCTTTTTGCCGGGTTTTCCCTCGCCCAAACGAGGGTAACGGGTCTCATTCAGGGCACGGTATCGGATGAAGAAGGGGCTTCCCTGCCCGGAGTGAATATAACCGTCACGTCTCCAAGCCTCATGGGAACCCGGTCTGTTGTTACCGATGCTGAGGGAAAATATCGGATCGGCACACTGCCGATAGGAACATATGCGGTTGAGGCAACCCTGGAAGGCTTCACCTCGACCAAAATGACGGATGTCATCGTCCACGCCGGCGTGACATCGACCGTCGATATCGTCCTGAAGCCCGCCACGATCGCGACGGAAGTCGTAGTGGTCGGGGAGGCGCCCCTCATTGATGTCACGGATTCCTCTGTGGGGAAGTCCTATTTTACAAAGGATTATCTTGAAAATATCCCCACTCCCCGGGACACCTTCCGGATGATCAATAACGCCCCGGGATTCACCTATTTGAGCGCCTATGGCTCGGGCGATCACACCGGCAACTTATATCAGCTGGATGGAGTGGAGATTATCGACGCCTGGTTCGGGGGCGGGATCTATTCGGCCGCTGTTGATTACGATATCATCGAGGAATCTCAATTTATCGCCCTCGGCGCACCGGCGGAATTTGGGAATTTCACCGGTTCCACCATCAACATCGTCACCAAGTCCGGAGGGAACACCCTCAACGGTGACGCCCACGTCTACTACAAAGGCAAGGACTGGCAGAGCAACAATATCGATTCCAGTGATCCGGAATGGGCCCTCCTCTCGGAGACTCCGGTCATCGAAACAATGGATGCCGGTTTCCATCTCGGCGGCCCGATCCTCAAGGACAAGCTCTGGTTTTACGGCGGGTATAATTATTACAAATCGACGGAAGAGATGGTCTCGCTGAATCAGACCCGCCCTACCTGGTTTCCCAAAGGATTTTTCAAGCTGACCTTTCAGCCGGATGAGAAGAATCGATTCAATGCTTCCTTGGAATATCACAAATCGACCACAGAGAACATGACCTTCAGTCCTCTGGTTCCACCGGAAGCCAACTACAAATTCGTCTATCCTGTTTGGATCGGGAATCTTTCGTTCCTCCATACCTTTTCCGCCCAGACAATCCTGGAGCTGAAATTCTCCGGGAATGACATGATCAACGATTACATCCCCAATTCCGGCCAGGATGTTTCCGGCCATGTGGACTTGGTCACCGGCGCGTCCTCTGTCAACAATTCCTGGTATGGTCATTGGACATCCAAACGGTATGCCTTGACCGCCGCTTTGTCCCACTACGTCGAGAACTTCCTGAACGGCTCGCACGATCTAAAATTCGGCATTGAAATAGAAAAGGCGGATGGAGGCGGGAACTCTGATGTGACCGGAGGGGTCACCTATTATGACCTCAATGGTCAGCCTTATCAGGCTCAAGCATGGGGGTTCAAATCCTGGGGAATCAATTGGAGATATACCGGCTATGCTCAGGACGACTGGAAAGTGTCCGACTCCCTCGTCATTAATCCGGGCTTGAGATTCAGCATGATCCGAGGAAGCGTTCCTGACCTCAACGAGACCGTCTATACACCCAATAATTTGGAGCCCCGGATCGGGATTGTCTGGGATATCGCCAAGGACCACAAGACCGTCGTCAAGCTCCACTATGGAAGATACTTCGAGGGCAGCAAGAGCTATTATTTCAGCAATCTGCAGCCGAGCGCGGACACGATCAATTATTCGGTAGCGCCTGATTGGAGCTTAACCGAGACCTACCGGATTCCCGGAGACAGCCTTTACAGTATCGACCCCGATACCAAGCATCCCTCCATGGATCAGGTCGTGGGCGGCATAGAACGCGTTCTCAGCAAGGACATCACCGTCAGCGCATCTGTTATCTATCGATCCTGGGGAAACTTTGTCGAATCCGTGGACACAACTGCGCTTTATGAACAAGTTCCCTTCACCGACCCGGAAACGGGAGAAGTCTGGACCGTATACAATCAGCTGAATCCCGGCGCGGACAAATACTACATCACGAACCCGAAGGTGGGGGTGGATTACGGCCAGGCCTACGCGGATCTCGTCCAGGTGGATGCCTACCGCAAATACACGGGTCTCCAATTCGGCCTCACCAAGCGCTTTTCGGACAACTGGCAATTCGCGGCTTCCTATATCTACAGCAATGAAAGGGGCACCTACGGCAACTCTCACGCGGCGGACATCCAGCGGGGCTGGATGGGCCATCAGACCTGGAACATGTGCGGGTCGTCAGTATACTGGGATCCGACAAACCAAATCAACCTCTACGGCCACTCGCTTATCAGCTCGCCGCATGTTCTCAAAATCATGGGGACATATATATTCCCGTATGAGATCAGTTTAAGCGCTTTTTACACCTACTCCAGCGGCCGGAGATGGGAACGGAATGTCCTTGTCACCTCAGTTAATCAGTATGGCAGATACCTGATGACGGAACCCCGGGGGGATAGAAGTCTCCCGGCTCAAAACAACCTTGACCTGAGGGTCGAAAAATCTTTCCGCTTCAGCGGCAATTTCAGACTCATGATCATGCTCGATATGTTCAATGTTTTCAATCAGGCCAGGATGACTCAGGTTATGGATGTGGCAGGGGACAATTTCGGCCTGGGTTTGAATGTCAATACTCCCCGGACTTTCCGGGCGAGCCTTGGCTTTTATTTCTAGGACCTCTGGGTACTTGACGTTCTGAAACCTGAGCAGGCTCCCCGATTCAAAGGGGAGCCTGCTTTTCTTATAAGCCGTCCTCTTTTTCAAATGCTGGGGCCGGCTTCAGGGGGAGCTAGGATCCCATCGATACGCAAAAAAGCGGATGGACAGGCCAAATGGCTTCCCCATATAAGCGAGAGGGTCTATGATTCTAAAAACACAATCCGATCAAAGGGAGGTCAAAGGAATATGAAAGTCCTGTTTAAGCCCAGAAAGATCCATGCTTTCTCGGCAGCACCATGGCTGCTGCTGCTTGCTTTCTCCCTTGGAGCGGCCGAGCCTTCGCCTCAGAACATCGCCAAACCCAAGGCTAAACGTATCCGCTTCGTCGAGGTGATCCACGGGCAGCGGATCCCGGACCCATACCGCTGGCTCGAGGATCAGTGGAGCCAGGAGACAAGAGCTTGGCTTTCTGAGCAGGAAAAATATGCGAAGGCCGTTTTGAGCGGCCTCCCTTCAGTGAAGGAGATAACCGCTGCGCTCGAGCCTATCTACATGGCAGAGCGAATGTCGGTGCCTGATTTTTCAGCCGGCCGCTTTTATTATACGAAGAAGCTCAAGGCCGCTGAGCGCAACGCCATATATTCCCGGCCGAGTCTGGATGGTGAGGAAAAACTCGTCCTTGACCCCGCGGAGCTCTCGGTCGACCCGACGGTGACAGTGGAGATCCGGGCCGTCAGCCCCAAAGGCAAGTATCTGGCCTACAACCACCGCGACGGCGGCGAGGACGAAGTGACGATCCGCATCCGCGACCTCCAAAGCGGGAATGACCTTAAAGACCGCATTCCCCGAGGGATGCATTGGGCGTTTGCCTGGAACACTACCGGCGACGGCTTTTACTACTCCGTCGACGACAAGGTCAAGGGGGCCAGAATTTTCTTCCACCGGATCGGAACAGAGCCCCTGGATGACCCGCTGGTTTATGAAGCCGAGAGCCGCGAATATTGGGTCAACGTTTCTGAGATCGATGAAGGGAAGAGGCTTTTCCTTTCGCTCGGGATCGGTTGGCAGAGGCAGGAATTCTATATCAAAGACGTGGAGACGAACGGGGCTTGGCACCCTGTCATTAAGGGGATAGATGCCCAATTCGAGCCGTGTTGGGTGGAAAAGAAACTCTGGATGATCACGGATTTCCACGCCCCCTATGGCCGTGTCATAGAGATTGATCTCAATGATCCGGCTCCTGAAAAATGGGAAGAGATCATTCCTGAGGGGCCGGATGTCCTGGCCGGTCTCACTTACCTGGACGGAAAGCTCTATCTGCGGTATTTACGCGATGCCGCCGTCGTCATCCGGATCTGCGAGTCGGACGGAGAGTTCCTCCGCGAGCTCGAGGTCCCCGGCAGGGGCGATGTCAGCCTTCCTCAGGGTACAGACAAGCCCGGAGTTCTTCTTTTTACCTTTCAGTCCTTCACCCAACCCCTCACGATTTTCACCTATGACCCCAAGACCACGGAACGCAAAATATGGTATCAGGAGCCGTCTCCCGTGGATACGTCCGATTTTATCGTCAGCCAGGAATGGTACGAGTCAAAGGACGGAACGCGGGTTCCCATCTGGATCATCCATAAAAGAGGGATTGAGCTGGACGGCTCAAACCCGGCTCTCCTCTATGGCTACGGCGGCTTCAATTATGCCCAGCTTCCCGAATTCAGGGGTTGGGTGAGCGAGACCAGTTCAGTCTGGGTTCAGAAAGGCGGTATCCTTGCCCTGCCTAATCTCCGCGGCGGCAGCGAGTTCGGCCGAACCTGGCACAAGTCCGGGATGCTACGGTTCAAGCAAAACGTATTCGATGATTTTATCGGAGCCGCCGAGCATCTCATCCGGCGGGGATTCACGAGCCCTTCCCAACTGGCCGTCAAAGGCGCGAGCAACGGCGGGCTGCTTGTGGGAGCCGCCCTCACCCAGCGGCCTGAGCTCTATCAGGTTGTAATTGCCGGTGTACCCGAGTTCGATCTCATCGGCTTCCCCCGGTACAAGCACATCAACCCTCCGGCCCTCCTGGAGTACGGTGACGCCAGCCAGCCCGAAGACTTCAAGTTCATCATCGGCTGGTCGCCGGTCCAGAACGTCCGGCCAGGTACAGCCTATCCAGCCGTCCTCGTCCTGACCGGAGATATGGACAGCCGTGTCGACCCGGTCGAAGCCTGTAAGATGGTGGCTAATCTCCAGTGGGCGACGAGCTCAAGCCGTCCGGTCGTCTTCAACCACGACCCGCGCATGGGCCATTCCGGGGGCCGACCCTTTTCCAAACAGCTCCGGGATTCGGCTTGGGAAATGGCCTTCCTTTCTCACTATCTCGGGGTCATCTGGTAGTGGAATCATCAACTGAGATAGGAATATCTCCGAGGATGATCCGGGCGGCCGAGTCGCCGGTGTGCAGGGCGGTCGGCACTCCCCCCAGAAAGAGTTCGGTGGCCGCATAGATCCCGGCCAGCAAAAGGTTTTCGACCGGTGTTTCGATGAGGAGCTTGCTTTCAAAGGCCTGCCCGTGTTCTGCGCTCCAGGACCAGCCGGCGATCGATCCCCGATAGCGCCGGCCCCAGTCGGCATAAGTGAGAGGAGTCGCCGCCTCGACCACCTCGACCGCAGCCCCAAGGCCCGGCAAGGCTTTCCCAGCGGCCTCGATGAGCTTCCCGCTCAAGGACGACTTGTAAGCTGTATATTCAACCCTGCGTTTTTTATCGCCTGTCCGGCAGCCGGCAAAGTGATCATAGGGAAAACTCACCCTCAACACGAGGGAGCTCTTTCCGGGTGGGACATGGCCGGGGTTGTTATCCGACCAGCGGCAGATCTCGACCTCTCTCGTTCCAAAATCCTCGAGGGCATCCGGGCCGCTCTTTTGCGGCTCCGCTCTATGCTGGTAGAAGAGATGCGTCGCCCTCATCCTCTCCCA
>CAYGXD010000125.1:6745-10624 GCA_964353705.1 uncultured Eubacteriales bacterium
CCGCTTCACGGATTCGGCCAGGAGATCGCTCAGCCCGTGGACTCCGCAGGAGGGAGACCAGATCCCGACCTCGGACATCGCGTTCCACATGAAGGCCAATGTCTGGAGAGACATCTCCGGCTCGGACGTCCCTTGTGAACCCAGGAAATTCTTGAGCCTCGTAGCGCTTAAATCGCGGTCGAGGAGCCGGCGGCAGGGAGTGCGCGAAAATTCTCGAACAAGGTTCAGAACATTCCTGAGCCCGGGCCGGCCGTAGTCGTACTGAGCCTGGGCGGCACCGGGCAGATAATCCGGATGCCACAGCTCAAGATCCTCCGTCTGCCGGATTATGCCTGCTAGTTCCCTGAAAAGAGACTCGAGACCCGTCTTTTCCGACGGAAATACCCTGGCCAACACGAGCTGGAGCGACTTAAGCGGCACCGAATAGACGATGTCGAGCCCGGGGCTTATCAGTTGGAAATGGTTTCTCTGGAAAACAATCTCGGCCTCGACTCCGGCTGCGTCGAGAAAGCTTCGAACACGGCCGGGGAAGCTGAAGGAGAGAGGCCCCATTGGAAAGGTGTATCCGTTCCGGCGGAATATATAGGAGGTTCCGCCGACATGGTTATTCTTCTCCAGGACAAGGACCCGCCGTCCCTGCCCGGCCAGTCGGGCGGCGCAGCCGAGGCCGCCGAGCCCGGCGCCGATGATGATGATATCATAGGACATTCTGCACTTGATGCCGGCCCGGCGGCTTACTCTTTCTGCATTCCGCTGAAAGCCTTCAACACCCCCATCAGGTCGCTGCTCTCATAGGTCAGCTCCCAATCTCCCGTCCTCCTGGCGCCCGGATAGTATTGGCCGTTGTCGACCATTTTCTCGTCCTTGAGAGTCAGGACGAGCCGGTAAGGCGGCATCAACTTATAGGGTTTATGTTTCCCCCGATTCCGGATCGCCTTTTCGACGCCAACCTTGATCATTTGTCCGGCGATCTCGGGATGCAGACTGAGGGTCGCCGCCCCGATTCCCTTTTTTACCGCGACCGACTCGATCTCTCCAAACAAGCCCTTGGCCTGGTCACAGACGGCCTGGTCTCCACTGATGAAAACGACCGGGACGTTGAAGTAGCCGGCGACCAGGCCGCCGAGACCCGCTTCGGGGAGCGAGACACCGTTTAACTTCACATCGGTGATCCGGCCGCTCCAGGTGTGCTCCAGGTTGGCGTTGGGCTTGCCGGCGCTGGCGTGATAACCGATAAAGACGGCGGCGCCGAATGTCTCGTCGATGCCTTCCATCATCTCTTTGGGGCCGAAGGACCAATCGCGCAAGAGAAGAGCGCTTTTGTGAAGAAGGTCGGGAAGGATATTGCGGCCGCTGCCGTGGGCGTCCCGGACCACGATCTCCGTGGCGCCGGCGGCCAGCGCGCCTTCTACGGCGGCATTGGCCTCGAGCGTCATGATTTTTCGAAAGTATTGATAGTCGTCACCGGCTTTAGGGTTGCACTCATCGGCGGAGACGATGCCCGTGATACCCTCCATGTCCACAGAGATTAAAACCTTGAGAGCTTCGGCCGGCCGGCCGGAAAGGGCGCCAACGAGAAACAAAGCCAAGAACGGAATGAGAACTATTTTCTTCATGCCTGCCTCCTCAGAAATAAATAAATTCGCCCTTATTTGGCCACGTATTCATGTTCGATGTCAACGTTCATCCGCGGGTTCGGCTAGCCTAGGGGGAAGAGGATAAAGATCAGGATGTCCCAGATCGTGTGGCTGATTGCCACCAGAACGGTCGACCGGAAGCGGGTGTAGAGCGTACCCCAATAGAGCCCGCAGACGAGGGCCGAGAGGACGAGCATGAGGTTGCCGCTGCCGGCATGGACTGCGGCATAGAATCCGGAGGCCAGCAGCCAACCGGCCGGGAGGCCCAGCCTTTTCGCGAAGCGGCGCTGGAGAAAACCGCGCCAGAAGATCTCTTCTCCCGGGCCGATGATAAAGATGATGAGCAGCCCGATACGGAAGACAGAGGCGTCCTGCTTAAACCCGTAGACGGCCCCGATATCCTTGGCCGCGGAGGCCAGGACAGCCCGGGATGCGGCATTGCCCGCCCAGAACACTCCATACAACACCAAGGCGGATACGATTCCCCAGCCGATCTTCCGGGCTAAGCCTTCCTTCAGATCCTCGAGCAGCGACGTGCGCTGGGATCTGTCGGTGAGGAAACTCAACATGACGAGCGCGGCCACGGAGAAGCTCATCCCCCACCAGAAATCGAGCGGTCCAAGCCGCCGCCAGGCCAGGAGCGGTCCGAAAAGGAAAGCCGCCAGAACGGGCAGAAGGGCGGCCAACCGGCCTCGAACTCGCATTCCGGCCATCAGAGCTTGGAGATAAAGAAATCCAGCCAAACGGCCGCCGTGCAGAGGAGGCCGAAAAGGAGGTTGTAGTTGGCTGTCGCGCCGTCGAGGATAATGAAATCCATAGGCTTAGGGGGGGCGTGCCTCCGGCTGGCCCGGCCCCACAAAACCAGGGCCCGGGGAAACGCCAGCAAAATCATCAAGAAAGTCAGGGGCATGGCGACGGCCCGGGAAGAGCCGATCCGCGGCAGGAAGATCAGACCGACGACGATGGCCATCGACCCGAAGACAAGGAAACCGTAATAGAGGAGAGAGCCCTTGTCTCCCAGCAACGAGGCCACCGTAGTCACCTTCCTCTCCCGGTCGGAGATGGAGTCGCGCCAGTTGTTGGCGTGAAGGATGGCCACGACCAGCATGGACATGGGCACTGTCCAGACGACCGGGATCCAGGAGAAACTCCGGGTTTGTACAACCCAGGCGCCGAGGGATCCGATAAGGCCGAAGTCGAGGAAGACGGCCAGGTCTCCGAGGGCATGATATTTCATTCCGCTGTAGAATACGCCGATGACCAGACCGACGGCCCCGATGATGAGGAGGGTCCGGCCCGTGACCGAAACGAGGTAAAGACCGATCGCCGCGCCGATGACGAAAAGAAGGACGGAACCGGCGGCGACCTGACGGGCGCTCAGCCAGCCCCGGACGATCGCTCCGCTGACCGGCGTGACGTCGCGGTCCAGGCCTCGCTTGGAATCAAAGACATCGCTGAGCATGTTGGCGGCCGAGTGAAGAACGATCATGCCGGTGAACGCCAGCAGGAACCGGCCGAAGGCAAACGGGGCTTTTCCGATGACCACGGCCAGTGAAGTTCCGAAGATGACGGGCATCGTCGAGGCGGGCAGGGCCCAGGGACGGGCGGCGATCGTCCATTTTTTGAGGAGCCGAACGGGCCGGCCGATTTCCATGTCGACTCCTATTTCATCAGACTGCCGCTGTCCCCCACTCTCCAGGCTCCCTCGACCTGGACATAAAGGACGGTCCGCTGGATTTCCTGATTTTTTTCATTCTTGTACTTGATGTCGATGAGCATCCAGTCCTCGAGACCGGGAAAGGCCATGTTGAGGGCAGCCTCATTCGATTTGGCGAAGTTCGTCCCCCGAAACCGGCGCAGGATGGAAACATCCTTACCGTAATTTCTGATATCGACCGGAAAGATGCCTTTTTGCTCGGAGTCGTTTTTGATAAACTCCTCGACGTAGTTCTGCGGCGTGTAGCTTTCGTCGATCGTCGTCCATTCATAGTCGTCGGCCAGGGAGCCTTTCCGGCATCCGCCCGATCCGGCGATGAAGGCCACTCCGACGATAAGGGTGACGGTGAGAATGCCGGGCCGTGATTTCATCTCGTCCTCCTCTTTTGGGCCAAGATTTGCCCTGAAATCTTATTTTTATCCTCGTCTAATGTCAAATCTGTTCCGGCCTCTGGAAGCATCTCTTTTTAGGTGATAGACAACTTGGGGATGGAGAAGCGACCTCGAAGGTTCAGCCTTCCCGAAA
>CAYGXD010000126.1:0-10565 GCA_964353705.1 uncultured Eubacteriales bacterium
GGAAAGCGCAGCTTTCTCCCTCCAAAGGGGCGCTGGGAGAAAACGGGCGCGGTTTGGAGCCAACTGCTGCGAGCCCATCTTGACTTGGGTTCATTCAAATCTATAGAATGGGAAGGGTAGACGCGCCATTTCTGTCGATTAATATGAGCAAAGAACAGGACTTCTATCAGCTGGAAAAGGAGATCCTCCTTTTGAAAAAGGAGATCTCGGACCTCGAGATATCCGAGGACCCGTCTAGGGAAGCCAAGATCGCCGACCTGCGCGGGCAGATCGCCAAGGAGTGGGCCCAGATCAGCCCCCGCCTGACGGTCACCCAGATCGTCCAGCTGGCCCGCCATCCCCAGCGTCCTTACACAATGGATTACCTCGCCAGCCTGGTGGAGGATTTCACCGAGATGCACGGCGACCGACGTTTCGCCGACGATCCGGCCATCGTCACCGGCCTGGGCTTCTACAAGGGCAAAACCACGGCCTTCATCGGACACCAGAAGGGCCGGAGCACCAGGGAAAGGATCGCCCGGAATTTCGGCCAACCCAATCCGGAAGGTTACCGGAAAGCGCTCCGGGTGATGAAGACCGCCGAGAAGTTCGGCTTTCCGATCGTCACCCTGATCGACACTCCCGGCGCCTATCCCGGCATCGGCGCCGAGGAGCGCGGCCAGGCCGAAGCCATCGCCCACAACCTCAGGGAGATCTCCACGATCCGGGTTCCCATTGTCGTCGTTATCATCGGCGAGGGTGGGAGCGGCGGCGCCCTGGCCGTCGGCGTTGGGGATGTCGTCATGATGCTCGAGAACTCGTTCTATTCGGTCATCTCTCCCGAAGGCTGCGCCGCCATCCTCTGGAAGGACCAGAGCGCAGTCTCCCAGGCGGCTGAGAACATGAAGATCCGGGCCAAGGACCTTCTCGAGTTCGGGATTATCGACAAGATCATCCCCGAGCCGCCCGGCGGGGCCCACATCGACCCGGAGTCGACGTTCAGGTCCGTGGACAAGCACCTCAGCCAGGCCTTGAAGAAGTTCGAAACGAAGCCAGTTGAGGAGATGCTCGAAGAGAGATACCAGAAATTCCGCAAGATGGGAGTCTATACCGAGAAGTGAGAGAGGACAGCCCGGAAAAACTGCCCATTTCTGCGATCAAGGGAACGCACGATATCCTCCCCAAGCAGGCCCGGGATTGGCAGAGGGTGGAAGCGGTCGCCAAAGCCACCTTCGAGCTCTACGGATACCGGGAGATCCGGACGCCTGTCTTCGAGGCCACCGAACTCTTCGAGAAAAGCACCGGCCAGACCTCCGACATCGTCCAGAAGGAAATGTACACTTTTACGGACAAGGGTGGACGCTCCCTGACCCTCCGGCCCGAGTATACCCCCTCTGTCGCCCGCGCCATCATCGAGCACCGGCTCGACCTCCTGCCCGACCCGATGCGGTATTATTTCATCGGCCCTATGTTCCGCTTCGACAAACCCCAAAAAGGCCGCTTCCGCCAGTTCCACCAGGTCGACATCGAAGTCTTCGGTGAGGACGACCCGGCCATCGACGCCGAGATCATCGAGATGGCCGATCACTTCCTGAAACAGCTCAAGGTCGGTGAGACCGAGGTCCTGGTCAACTCGGTGGGCTGCCGCAACTGTCGGCCCGTCTACATCAAGGACCTCCGGGCCGCGGCGGCGGCCGTCGCGGTTTCGCTCTGCCCCGACTGTCAGAGGAAAGCGGAGACCAACCCGCTTCGCATCTTCGACTGCAAGGTTGAGGCCTGCCGGGAGATCGCCAAGGGATTCCCCGAGATAACGGGATATCTTGACGCGGAATGCGCCGACCATTTCCGGAAGTTCCGGTCCTTCCTGGACCTCTATGGCATCCCCTATCAAATTGAACCTCGTCTCGTCCGAGGGATCGATTACTACACCAAAACGACCTTCGAGATCACATCCCCGAGGCTCGGCGCCCAGAACTCCATCCTCGGCGGCGGCCGCTACGACGACATGATGAAAGATTTCGGCGGTCCTGATATCGGCGCGATCGGCTTCGCCATGGGCGTCGAACGGCTGCTCTCCGTGGTCGAGCCGATGCCGCCGGCCGAGCGGTTCGTCTACATCGCCTATCTGGGAGAAGAGGCCAAAAGGGAAGCCATCCTGCTCGCCCGGTTCCTCAGGTCTCAGGGCATCGAATGCCTGCTCGAGTTCAAGGAGCGCGGCCTCAAGAGCCAGCTTGGCCGGGCGAACAAGCTCCAGGCATCCTGGGCCTTGATCATCGGCGAGGACGAGGTCCGTAAAAAGAGATATCAGCTCAAGGACTTGAAAGCCGGCACGCAAACCGAGCTGGCCGGAGAGGAAATCCCCAAGGCCATCGCCGGGTCCGAACGTTGAGCAGGCGCCGGCGACGCCCCGGAATTCAGCAAGTGAGATAAAAATGGAAGACGCACCTTCAAAAAAAACGCGGCCATGGCAGAGGACGATTTACTGCGGGCTCATTCGCCCCGAAAACGAAGGCCAGGAAGTCACGCTTCTCGGTTGGGTTCAGAGGCAGAGGGACATGGGCCACCTGCTCTTTGTCGACCTCCGGGACCGCGAAGGGATCGCCCAGGTTGTCTTCTCTCCCGGCCGGCCGGACCTCCTTGAAGCCGCCAAGAAACTCCGGCCGGAGTATGTCGTCGGGATAAGGGGCCTGGTGCGAAAAAGAGAGCCCCGGTCGGTCAACAAAGAGATGGCCACTGGCGAGGTGGAAATCGAGGCCGGGGATATGGAGCTTCTTAATGTATCCAAGGTCCCGCCCTTCCAGGTCGCCGACCCTGTCCAGGCATCCGAGGACCTGCGGATGAAATACCGCTACATCGACCTCCGCCGGCCGTCGAAGCAACGCGCCATCAGGCTGCGGCACGAAGCCGCGTTGCGCACGCGAAATCACCTGAGCGGCCGGGGATTCCTCGAGATAGAGACCCCCTTCCTGGCGAAGTCCACACCCGAGGGCGCCAGGGATTACCTTGTCCCCAGCCGCATTTACAAGGGCCGGTTCTACGCGCTGCCTCAATCACCCCAAACCTTTAAACAGACCCTGATGATCTCGGGATTCGACCGCTATTTCCAGATCGTCCGCTGCTTCAGGGACGAGGACCTGCGCTCGGAGAGGCAGCCGGAGTTCACGCAGATCGACATCGAGATGAGCTTTGTCGACCGGGACGATGTCTACTCGCTCGTCGACGGGATGCTCGGCGCGATCTTCGAGGTCATCGGGGAAAAAATCAGTACGCCCGTTCCGCGGCTCACCTTCGAGGAGAGCATGGAAAGGTACGGCACCGACAAGCCGGACCTGAGGATCAGAGCGGAGATTACGGACCTGACGGCAGAAACCGCCGGTTTTCAATCCGAAGTTATTCGCCAAGTTCTGGCCTCCGGCGGCGTCGTCAAGGGCTTGAGGGTGCCGGGAGCGGCGGGGCTCTCCCGGAGCCAACTCGACAAGCTCGGGGAGAAGGCCAAAGAACTCGGGGCCAAAGGAGTCATCTGGCTTAAGAAACAGAACGGCTTCAAGGCGGCCCTTAAGCTCGAGGAGGCGGAGGCCCGCGCCATCTGGGAAAAGACCAAGGCTCAGGACGAAGACCTTGTCCTTTTCGTAGCCGACCGGCGCGAGGTCGCGCTTCCCGTGCTGGGGTATATCCGCAGAGATCTCCTCCAATCCCAGGCTCAAAAGGGTTTTGCTTTCACCTGGGTGACCGATTTTCCCCTCTTCGAGTGGAGCGATGAGGAGAAGAAGATCGTCTCCGTCCACCATCCGTTCACCTCGCCGCGGGCTGAAGATATCCCCCTGCTTGAATCCGAGCCGCTCAAGGTAAAAGCCAGAGCCTACGACATTGTCTGCAACGGCTACGAGATCGGGGGCGGCTCCATCCGGATCCACGACTTCGAGCTCCAGCGGAAGATCTTCGCGCTCCTGGGGCTCAGCGAAAAGGAAACCGAGGAAAAGTTCGGCTATTTCCTGGAAGCGCTCGGCTACGGGACGCCGCCGCACGGCGGGATCGCCATGGGATTCGACCGGATCGTCATGCTGCTGGCCGGAGAGGAATCCATCCGCGAGGTCATCCCCTTCCCCAAGACGACAAGCGCTTTGTGCCTTTTGACCGGATCCCCTTCCGAGGTTAGCGAGAGGCAGCTCGATGAGCTCGGAATCAAGTTGAAGAAGTAAGCTCTTCGAGATCGGAGGACCCAAAGAATAGGGGTCAGGTCTCAACATTCAACAATGCGCGCGGTTGCCTTGCGGCTGATTCAAATCAATTTGTTGATTGTTGAGACCTGACCCCGTACACCCGACCTCCTCTTCTATTTGACACTCGTTTAGTTCTGGGATACCCTCCTTTCAATATCGGTTATCTTGGAGGGATCATGAAAAGACAACATCTTTGCTGGGGCAAAGCTCTTAGTGTTCCTATTGTTCTGACTGTAGTTTTATTGATGGCCGCTACTTTGTTCGGGCAGACGACGGCCATCCGCGCCGGAAACCTCGTCGACCCCGCCGCGGGCACCATCGCCAAGGGTCAGATCATCCTGGTCAAGGATGGGAAGATCGCTGAGGTCGGGCCGAATGTGAAGATCCCGGCCGGCGCCGAAGTCATCGACCTCACGAACGCCTGGGTAATGCCGGGGCTCATGGACGCTCATACCCATATAACTCTGGACTTCGACATGGTCACGGGTTTTGACACAGTATACCTGAGGGAGAGTTCCGCCATGCGGGCGCTTCGGGGTTTGAAAACCGCCCAGGATATTCTCCAGGTCGGATTCACTGTCGTCCGGGACGTGGGCAATGACGCCAACTACGCCGCGGCGGACATTCGCGATGCCATCCGGAAAGGCTGGTTCACCGGGCCGACCGTCCTGACCACAGGCAAGATCATCGCGCCCTTCGGCGGCCAGACCCACGGCATCAAGCCCGAGCAGGGCCGCTTCTGGCTCTTTGAATACATCGACGCCGACACCGTCGACGAGGTCCGCAAAGCCGTCCGGGAGGTTATATACTACGGTGCCGACGCCATCAAGCTCGTCTCCGACAACAGCATCTATTATTACACAGTGGACGAGATCCGCGCGGCGGCCGAAGAAGCCCACGCGGCCGGCCTGGTGGTCTCCGTCCACGTCATGGGCGGCGAACCGGCTCGCAATGTCATCCTGGGCGGCGCCGATTCCATCGAGCATGGCTTTTCCCTTTCCGACGAGCTTCTCCAGCTCATGAAAGAAAAGGAGACCTGGCTCGTGGGCACCGAATTTCCCGAGGCCCATCTGGCAAAGCTGGATCCAGCCGGGGTTATGGGGCAGGCCAAGGAAGAAGCGGCCAAGGAGATAGACCGGCTCAGGCGGTCTTACAAGATCGGCGTTAAGATGGCCTTCGGCACCGACAGCGTTTCCAACCTGCCGGGCAAGAACCGGGGCGAGATGATGCTGGATTACCTGGATATGTGGGACGCGGCGGGTGTGCCGCCAGCGGCGACCCTGAAAGCTATGACGACAAACGCCGCGGAGTTCATGAGGATCGGCAAAACGCGGGGGGCGATCGCCAAGGGGATGGCGGCCGACATCATCGCGACGCCGGCCAACCCCCTGGAGACGATCCAAGCCCTGCGCCAGGTCACCTTCGTCATGAAGGACGGCAAGGTCGTCAAGAAAAAATAGCTGCGGCCTTTATTTGTCCGCCAGGGCATAGGTCGTCAGGAAGGCCAGGCGCGACACCTTCTCCATCATCTCGCCGCTCACCTTTTCGACACTGTCGCTCGTCTGATGATAGTCCTCGTGGATGCTGGTTATCACGAAAAGCCAGGGGACTTTCGCAAAACCGAAAGAGGAATGGTCGCTTCCCCCCATGCCGCGCTCCCCTTCTCCGGATTCACGGAGGAAGAGGTCGAGCCCGACAAACTGATCGACGTTCCTGAGAACATCGGCGAACCCGGCTCCCGCCGAGAACGAAACGGGCAGAAAGTTTTCGACCTTGATCTTCTTGAAGAACTCGCTGTCCACTGGGATCTGCATCATCCGGCCCATGCGGCTGAGGTTCTCCTGTGTGTAAGGCCGGCTGATCATGTCCATATTGAAGTAGGCGACGGTCTTGTCCAACGGATACAAGGGATTCTGGACATAATACCGGGAACCCAGAAGCCCCTCCTCCTCCCCTGTCCAGAGGCAGAAGACAACCGTCCGCTTGGGCTTCTCCGGGTTTGAGGCGAACGCCCGCGCCAGGTTAAGCACTCCGACCGACCCTGAGCCGTTGTCGTCGGCGCCGTTGAAAATGTATTCGCCGCTCATGCCGTTGTGGTCGAGATGTGCCCCGATGACCACCGCCTCGTTCTTGAGGTTAGGGTCGGAGCCTTCGATGTAGCCGACCACGTTCCGGCAGGTCACCAGGGTTGTCTTGGCAGTCGTGTTTATGCTCAGGCGCGTTCCCGGGAGATCCATCGAGGCCGGCTTGAAGGTTGTGTCGATCTTCTGCTTGAGGTCGTCGATCTTCTGTCCGGACCCTTCCAGGATGGTATCGGCCATTTCCCGGGTGATCGTGATGACCGGCGAACCTTCCCAAGGCATCCGCTGAGTGGCGCCCGGGAGCGTCAGGCGGCGGCGCTGCCGGTCGATAATCGGCTTCTCGTCAGAAACGGGCCGCGGTCTTCCCAGGCCGTTGACCATCTCGCTGTCCTTGGCCGAGTTCTGCACTTGGAGGATGGCGACGGCGCCCAGCTTGGTGATTTCCTGGGTCTTGTTGAACCCGCCGCCGCCCCGGCGCATCATCATCATCGGGGAGACCGGAGCGTATTTCTCCTTGAGCGCTTTGTCCTTTTGGAAGGGCGAGTTGGGATTGTCTTTGCCCGGGGCTTCCGTCAGGATCAGGACGATCTTACCCTTGACATCGAGGTTCTTGAAATCCTCGTAGCCCGCTGCTTTTTCCGAGATCCCGTATCCGGCGAAAACCACCGGCGCCGTTAACGAATCCGTGCCGGACATCATGGCCGTGAAATCGATTCCCGATTGAAAAGTCCGCCTCTTATTGAGCGGGCCGATTTTGAGGTCGAGGTCGATGACGGTCGTGGCATCCGTCGTCTCCTTCATCGCGAATTCCTGGAGGAAGCTTCTCTGCGGCGCCTGACGCGGCGGCTCTTGACCGAAACGCATGCCCATCATCATCCGGTCCATCCCGGGCTGGTCTCCGCCCGGTTTCAGTTTCCAGAGGGCCAGAAGTGAAGCCGCGTATTCGGCCGCCAGCCGGTAGCCTCGGGTCGTCGTCTCCCGGCCTTCCATAAGGTCAGAGGCGATGTAGGTCAGCATGGCTATAGAATCCTTGGCTGTGATGGAATCAAACCCGGTCTTCAGCTTGTCTGCGACAGGTTGGGTCTTTTCGATTTGAACCAGGTTTTTCTGGATGTCTTCGGGCTTCGGCTGCTGCTCTTGCTGAGCCGGCTTGGAAGGTACTTGGGCGCTCAGCCCAAGAACCAGACAGAAAACGATAAAAATGGTCAAGGCCGGTTTCTTCATAAAGGTTTTCTCCTCTCGATAAAATGATCCGCTTGGGTTAAACGCTAAAGATATCCAAGATAACACAATTTAGACGAACCCGCCACTTCACTTCTTCCCTGAATTTTCGGCGGCTAAGGGATCTTTCGGGGAAACATAAGGGGAGATATTTCTACCGCGTGCCGAGCGGAGGTTACTTCATCCGCAGCAAATTCTTATCTGATCACTAAATGGCGTGCCGCCACGGACTCGGACTTGCTGGTCTTCTCTGTAACTGTGAAGTTCAGGACATATTCGCCGACGGGAAGGTCGGGGATATAAAGATTGACCAGGAGCCTCGTTTCATCATTCTGAGATTCTTCGGAGAGAAGGATCAGAGTAAGAGGCGTTATCTTGCCCGGCGGTTTTTCCGCAAGGCTGGCCGAAATCCCGACCTCGGAGCCCGGCAGATTGGCAATCGAACAGCGCAACCAAGCAGGGATCAGGGTGTTGGCCTGTATGAAGTCGTCAAGATAGGGTGAGTATTGAGTTAGGTCAAATTTCAAGAAACCGGCAAGAGAGAAACCGGGCGATTTCTCTATCAGGAGTTTGGCAACATTGCCCTGCACATATTTGGCGTTTTCCTTGGGAACAAGCAGAAGAGGCGGGAAAAGCCGAATCCCGAGCAATTTCCTATCTTTTATGGCAGCCGAGGAGGCGGCCACCGCTCCCCTGCCCGTCTCCAGGTTCCTGAGTACCAAGCGGCAGGCGTATTCACCCGGCGGCAGCTTGAAGAACGAATAATAGTAGAAATCCTCTGCCAGCGCGTCTTGAGCTTTTCTTTCCTCCCGGTGAAGTTCTACGATCTCTCCCTTCTTGTCAAAGATGACGCTGATGATCTCGTGTCTGCCCGCCGTCACTTCGCGTAATTTCTCCGCTTCCATCCTGGATATAAAACAAAGATCGGCTTCCCCTTCCGAAGAGTAGGAAAGCGCCTCTGCCGGAAGACGGACGGGAGTCTGGAAGAGAGGCTCCTCGCTCAGGGCCAGGTCCACTAGATGGAGCATTCTCTCCAGGCCGCTGTACTCTTTAAACGGCTTGGGATTGAAGTACCCCTTCTGGGCGTGGACCTCAAGGCCCGGCTCGGTAACCTCGACCTTGATATTGTGGTAGGCGCCGTCCCACTTGTCATCCACATAGTAGCCCAGCACATAATAGCAGCCGGTGAGGTCCTGGATCTTATCGATGTGGCGTTCATAGTTGTTGATGTTACCGAAATACTTCCCTCCCGTCGCGCTCGTCATCTTCTGAAGAGAGAAAACTCCAAGCGTTCTCGTGTCCGTCTTTATTCCCGAGCCAAGCTCCATGGTATCCAGAGCATAGATGGCACAATTCGCCGACCCCATCTCTTTGAGCATGTCCTCAAATACCTGGCGCAACACGCTCTCCCCCCAACTTCCATATTTGCTCGAGTTGCTTGCCGACATGGCGGTGGCTACTTCCGCCGCCTCCCTCTGGGTCGAACCAAAGGGCGCTTGGATTCCATAGAGGAGTGAATAGGGAACGCCGGACGAAAAGAGGATGATATTTTTATGCCCGGGTATGTATCGGAAGGCTTTGGCCAGGTCTCCCAACTTCCGGCCGAAATTCATGATCTGAACCTTGCTTTCATCGGCTAATCGCGCCTTCTGAGAGAATTCACTGCCCGCGGGAGACGATTCGCTCGCGTCAAGGGGCGCTTCTCCCGCCATCGACCGCCAATATTCTTCTTCAAAATTTTCAGCTCTCCCGATGACCTGTTCGACGCCGAATCCTTTCACGGCGTCACGGACCTTCTTATGATCGGTCGTCAGGTATTCATGAAGCTTCAAGCTTTTCATGGCCGAGTACGAAAGCACCGCGAGCTCATCCTGAGGCACGACCTGAGTGTCGATGAAACGGAGGGCGACCTCCCTGGCCTTAAGGATGCCCTTGGCGTTGTTATAGGCAAAATCAAAGAATAGAATAAACTTGCGCCCCATCAGCTCACGCCCGGGCCTAGTCTGCGTCTCGATCAATTCTTCATTTTTGCTCTTATTCTTTCCCGATGGGAGGGAAAGCACATGCTTTTCAAACTCAGTGAGCCTTTGCCTTTGCCCGTTGTCGTAGACGATGAAGTGGTCCTTCCCTAAATCGAGGACGGGATTCCCTTTTTTGTCCGTCACATAGACCTGAATGAGCTTGAGGGTAACTTTGACTTCATGCTGGAGCTGAGCCTGTTCTTGTTGGGCTTCTTGGGCAGTCCCAATAAGTCCAATGTATGATCCCGCCAGGACACAGAAAAAAACCACAAGGCCTAAAATCGGCTTTCTCATTCCCCTTACAACTCCATCTCATTATACCTCTGGTTCAATGACAGCTCAAGGCTGTACAGCGTTCGTGGAAATGAGTTGAAATCTAGCGTAGATTGCGGAAGTATTCCTCCCTTGTCATGCAGGCTGAGCGAAGCAAGCCTCTGATGATTGAAACCGGGACTTCAGGATAGCTGGGGATCACAAGAGGGCGGGGAAGGTCTTTTTTCTCCATCATGATATGGCTGGATTCGCGCCGGACAATGACAAAGCCCGCTTTCATAAAAACTTTGACAAGGGCTTGATAATGGACGGAAGTCAGCTTTGGCATCGGACCAGTTGCTCATCGATGATGAACGGAAGGGGGACAGTGATCTCGTGCTCTCTGCGCCTCTTGGGGATCGGGCGAGTTCGTTTCGAGGAAAGAACAAAACCGCACTCCTTGAACACCTTGTCCAGCGTCCCTCTTCGAATGCAACTGGCTATGAAAAGGCCGACGGCTTCCTCCAGGTTCCTGAGCGCTTTTTCCTGCGTTTCCCCTTGTGAATAAACGTCCAAGGGGTAACACCAGGAAACGTAATACTTCCCTTCTTTGCGTATCCGGCAAGGGAGAGATAAGGTAAATGTTCCCTGAGATTTAGCCGCCATAGTCTGCTCGATCATCTTATACTCCGGTCAAAATTCGTTGTCAATTCAAGAGACGAACAAGGGCTCCCATATTCTCAAGGGGGCCAACAATCATCATTGATGAAAAGCGTGAATTCTTGATATAT
>CAYGXD010000127.1:0-6601 GCA_964353705.1 uncultured Eubacteriales bacterium
GTGACGCTGCCGATGCTCCGGGAGATCATCGAGCGCTGGATAGCGAACACGGGAAGCGGCCGTTGAAGCGCTGGAACGGCTGGGGAAGCGATGATGTCGGTTTTCCGATGCCTTCGTCCGCCCTGGCCTATCTCGCCGAAGCCATCGGTCCCGCTCAACCCGGACCATCGGCACCGCTTGAGACGATCATTAAGCGGATCCCGCCTTCCCGCTTGCCCGATCATCCTCTCATAAACCGCGATCCGGAAACAAGGCTCCGCCATGCCCGCGGACATTCGCTTCCCGATTGGATCGCCCTCCGGACCGGCACGCTCGACCGTTTTCCCGACGGCGTGACCCTTCCCGCATCCGAACAGGACGTGGAGAGAATCCTCGCCTTTGCCAAGGAAACCGGAACCTGGCTGATCCCATACGGCGGGGGGACGAGTGTGGTCGGACACATCAATCCTCCTCCCGTAGATAATCCCTACCTGACCGTCAGCCTGGAGAGGATGCGGCGGATGTCCAAGCTGGATGAAGCGAGCCGCATCGCCGCCTTCGAAGCCGGAGTGACCGGCCCCCATCTCGAAGCTCAACTTCGGGCCCGTAGCTACACTCTCGGCCACTTCCCCCAATCCTTCGAATTCTCAACCCTGGGCGGGTGGGTTGCTACCCGCTCCAGCGGGCAGCAGTCCCTCTACTACGGCCGCATCGAGGACCTGTTTGCCGGCGGACGGATGATCACCCCCGCCGGCAGCCTCGAAATGCCGCCCTTCCCGGCGAGCGCCGCCGGTCCGGACCTTCGCCAGGTAGTTCTCGGCTCCGAGGGGCGGCTGGGCATTATCACCAATGCCTTTGTGCGGGTGAGTCCTCTCCCCCAGTTCGAGCGATTCCACGGCATCTTTTTCCCCAGCTTCGACCAAGGCGTCGCCGCCGTCAAGGAGATGATCCAATCGAGGCTCCAGCTTTCTATGCTCCGCCTGAGCGACAGCCTCGAAACAAACACCAGCCTGGTCCTGACCGGGAACGAACGGACGATCCGGCTGCTCAACGGCCTGCTGCGGGTCCGCGGTCTCAAGGAGAGGGACGAGAAATGCATGCTTCTCCTGGGTCTCACCCGGGCGCGCGGCCTGGCCCGAAAGTCCCGCCGGATCGCCCTGGATATCGTCCGCGAGAACGGCGGCGTTCATATCGGCCGCAAGATGGGGAGCGAGTGGCGAAAGAGCCGGTTCAAGACGCCGTACCTAAGGAATACGCTCTGGGATAACGGCTACGCCGTCGACACGCTGGAAACGGCCCTGACTTGGACCGATCTGCCGTCCGCCACCGAAGCCGTATTGAAAGCGTTGCGCTCGGGCCTCGAAGACAGAGGGGAGCGTGTTCTCGCTTTCAGCCATGTCTCCCACGTCTACACGACGGGTGCCAGCATCTACGTGACTTTCCTGTTCCGTATTGCGGCGAGCGCCGAGGAGACGCTCCTCCGCTGGCACACGCTCAAGACGGCGGCCAGCCAGGCGATCGTCGCCCACGGAGGCACCATCTCCCATCAGCATGGGGTCGGCCTTGACCATCAGCCTTGGCTCGAAGCCGAAAAGGGGCAACTGGGCCTGCAGTCACTGGCGGCGCTGGCCAAGGTGTTTGATCCGGGCGGGATCATGAACCCGGGAAAACTCATAGGGAGTTCCCGTCCGAAGTAACCATGGTTAGTCAAGAATACCGGTCACCCTGGGAGCCGGGCTGGCGGGAGGAGGCCTGGGCGCGGCTCAAAGATCCCTGGGACCTGATCATCATCGGCGGAGGCATCACCGGGGCGGGTATCCTGGCGCTTGCGGCACGAAGCGGCCTCCGGATACTTCTCCTCGAAAAAGCGGATTTTGCCTCGGGCACATCCAGCCGCTCCTCAAAAATGGTTCACGGCGGGCTCCGCTACCTGAAAAACATGCATATCAAACTGACCTGGGAAAGTGTCAGGGAACGCCAGCGGCTTCTGGCGGCGGCTCCCGGGCTCATCGACCCGCTCGGGTTTATCTATCCCATTTATGAAGGAGGACACCCCAGTCCCTGGGTGATGGGCATCGGGCTCGGTATCTACACCCGCCTCTCTCCGGACGCCGGTGATTACCAGCGACTCGACGAGGTCGATATCGGCCTGCTGGCGCCCGGGCTCAAGACGCACGACCTGGAGCGTGGTTATCGCTATCTGGATGCCCAGACGGACGACGCGCGTCTGGTCCTGCGGGTGCTGCACGACGGGCTGAGGGCAGGAGAAGGGAGAGCCATCGCCCTGAATTATGCCGCCGGCATCAGCCTCTTGAAGGATGGAGGCAAAGTTGCCGGGGTGGCGGCGCGGAATGAGGAAACCGGCGAGACGGCCGAGGCGCGGGCCCGCCTGGTGATCAACGCCGCCGGGGCCTGGGCCGACGAGCTAAGACAGGAGATGGGCGGAAAGAAGCGGCTGCGGCCTCTCCGCGGGAGCCATCTCTACTTCAGCCTCGATCGGTTTCCCGTTTACCAGGCTATCGCCTTCAGCCATCCGGATGACGGCCGGCCGGTCTTTGTCTATCCGTGGGAAGGCGTGGCGCTGGTCGGGACGACCGACGTAGACCACAGCCGGCCGCTCGACGAGGAGGCAGCGATCTCGGCCGAAGAGGCCGACTACCTACTCCGGGCCGTCGAGTCTCATTTTCCCGGGCTGGAGATCGGGAGACGAGATGTCCTCACCACGCAGGCCGGGGTGAGGCCGGTCGTCGACACAGGAAGAGCCGATCCCTCAGCCGAAAGCCGCGATCACGTGGTTTGGCCGGAAGACGGACTCTTGACTGTGACCGGCGGAAAGCTTACCACCTTTCGCCTGATCGCAGTCGACGCCCTCCGGGAAGCGCATCGGATGCAGCCGGATATCCCGGAGCCGGATGCCGAAGCCCAGGTGCTGGAGACATTCGATCCCGGGCAGGCGATCCCCGGTGTTGAGGCGGAAACGGCCAGGCGTCTTTGGGGACGGTATGGCGCGGCGGCACCCCGCCTGGCCTCCCTCTTCCCGGACCTGCTCCGGCGCGTCCCCGGGACGCCCTATCTCTGGGCTGAACTGGCCTGGGCGGCGGGCCATGAGCCGGTCCGCCATCTGGATGACCTGCTCCTGCGGAATTTCCGGTTCGGGATTCTGCTTCCTGACGGAGGTCAGAGCCTGCTCGCCGCGCTGGGGCCGCTGCTCAAGGAGCAGCTGGGGTGGACAGAGGAACGCTGGAATGAGGAGGCCGGACGCTATCGCCGCATCCGGGCAGCCGCGCACGGCCTGCCGAAGGAATGGCAAGATGAAAACTCTGATCATTGTTAACGCCAACGCTTGCGGCGGGAGGGCCGTCGCCGTCTTCAAGAGCATTGAAGGCCGGATAGCAGAGTTTTTTGGCGATCTGAGCGTCGCTGTCAGCGAGAAGCCGGAGGATGTGGGCAGGCACATCGACGCGGCGGCCGCGGCCGGAGTCGATCTCGTGATCGCCGTCGGAGGCGACGGGACCAACCACAGCGTGGTCAATGCCCTGGCCGAGCGCCCCGGCCTGTCTGCCGCGTTCGGCAGCCTTCCCGTGGGCACGGGGACCGACTGGGCCCGGGCGTTGGGGATCCCTTCAGACCCCGAAGCTGCCGTGGACTGGCTGATACGGGCGCAGCCGGTCCTCTGCGACCTGGGAAAAGTCGAGTACAAAGATGCCCAAAACGGAGACCGCCCGGCCCGGCGGTTCTTCCTGAACATATCAAGCGCCGGGGTGAGCGGTGAGATCGTGGCCCGAGTGAATCGCCTGCGCCGGCGCACGGCTCTGACTTTTCTCCGCTCTACCGTCGCCGCCTTGTTCAAATACAGCCCCCAGCGAATCACCGTGGAATGTGACGGACACAAATTTTATGAGGGGCCGAGCTATCTCCTGGCCGTGGCCAACGGCCGCTT
This sequence comes from uncultured Eubacteriales bacterium, assembly GCA_964353705.1. Taxonomy (GTDB): domain Bacteria; phylum Acidobacteriota; class Aminicenantia; order Aminicenantales; family UBA8522; genus UBA8522. Next base: position 3,920 of record CAYGXD010000127.1, read on the forward strand.
TTTCGGAAGGGGCATGTGGGTGGCGCCCAACGCCCTGATCGATGATGGTCTTTTTGATGTCGTTCTTGTGGAAGGCATGCCCCGGCTTCGCATTCTGCTGGCCCTGCGTACCGTCTTCAGCGGCCGTCATCTCCGGCGGAATGACGTCCACCACAGGCGGGCCGCTTCGGTCCGGGTTCACTCAGAGGACGGGCCTCTCAGCCTGGAATTCGACGGGGAGGAAGCACAGGGTCAGGATCTGCTGTACACGGTCTCCCCCGGCGCCTTAAAAGTCCTTATGGAACCTTCATCGGCTAAAATCCTGAAAACGCCGCTCGCTCGCTGAGCGGCCCATCACAACCGCCAGAGGTAGGAAGCTTTAAAGAAAATCCCCCTCTGCGTCTCCAGGAAGCGGTCCGCATTCACATAGGCTCCATCCTCCCAGCGAATCCTATTAAAGAGCGACCCGTAGCCCAGCTGGATGACGGTCCCCGGAATATACAGAAACGAGGCCAGGAAGTCGGTCAGGAGCTGTCTGTGATAATAGTTATATTCGACGATCGCCCGGAAAAAAAGGTACTTGTTCACCTGGTAGATGAGCCGGTTCCGGACAATAGTATAATCGTAGATCTTTTCCCCTGAGGATTCCCGGAAGAGGTCGGAATAGGTAAGGTTAAGGGTCCAGTTGAAATTCTCGGAGGGTTGATAGCCGAGGGTGGCCAGCGCCTGCTGCCCGTTCCCCTGGAAAGGCTGATCCGAGTAGCGGATAGACTTGCCGTCGCGGTACGTCATTTGGATAAAGAACTCCTTGGTGAGCTGGCTGCTCACTTGAGCCCTCCAGCCGCTGGTGTTGAATTTCTGCCCGAGGAAGATCTCCGTGGAATAGGAACCGGCCAGCACGATCCGGGTGGTCCTGACCATGACGGAACTGAGGGAGAACGTGTTTTCCGTCTCCCACAGACCGCTGAATTTGTCCCGGAGCTGAGAGGTAAACAAGCCGGGTACCAATTGAAGCACGACTTTGGAATGAGGGTGGAACTTAGGAGCGATCGATGCTCTCACCCGAGTTAAGCCGTTGCGGATGAGAAAGCCCGTGTCCGTTTCAAAATCCGGCGACAAGTCCTGGCCGCCGAGCCGAATATTCCAGTCGCGGGTATCGTAGAGATAATCAAGGTTGAGGGCGTGGCCGTCCTGACTCGGCGATTCGTTCAAAGTCCGGGTAAAAGCTCCCAGGGCATAAAAGCTCAACATGCTTGACTGGCTAAGCCGGATCTGCCCGTCCGGGCCGCCGACCCGGTTCGTCCGGCCCTCGTGTTCACGGTCGGTGAAGAAGAGACCGAGGGAGCTGTCCTGGCTCAGGGCGTGTTTATAGCGCACGATGGAAAAATAGGCATACCCCCCGGCCGCCTCAGAGGAGGTGAAGGAAACCGGGGACTCATCGGCTGCGAAGATCGTGGCGATGGTATCGTTCCTGGCCACCTTTCCTGTAATCTTCACTCCGCCTTTGGGGTCGACGATATTCCGGGTGTGAACGGCCTCCAGAAGGAAATCCCGCTCGGTCGTCCCCGCCAGATTGAAGTTCTCGCTCCCCTCCAGAAAAAACGGCCGCTTCTCCGGGAAGTAGAGGTCGTAGCGGAGGTTGACGTCCACCTGTCCGGCGTCAGCCTCAACTTGGCTGAAGTCCGGGTTTACGGTCGCATCGAGGATAAGGCTCGGCGTAATCCCGTACTTCCCGGTCAGGCTCAGGCCACGGGCCGCCTCCTCCCGGGCGAGTCGGCCTTCGTCCTGGACATACCCTTGGGAGTAGGTGAATGCGGGGAGGAGCTCCAGAAGGGTGTATTTCTTGAGACCGAACAACTCCAGGGGCGCCATTTCGGTCAGAAAGGCGAATCCCTTGGCCGGGTCGAGAGCGGGATAGGACCCATGCTCGGTGCGGCGCCCGATCGAGCGCTCGAAAAAGATCCCCATCTCGATGCGCTGGCCGGAGGAATAGCGGATGCTCTTCAAGGGGATGCGGAGCTCAACGGCATAGCCTTTTTCGTGGAGCTTGCCGGAGCTGTACCAGACCACGTCCACGGTATAGTCTTCTTTATTGTTGGCATAACGGCTGTCCATCTGGATGCCGAGCGGGTTGACGTAGAAAGCGTAGAGAGACTGTTGGTCATTGAACGAATCCAGGTTGATGCAGATGAAATCATCGGTCCGGAAGTCGTCTCTCTTGGAGAGGGTCGCCCTGATCTTGTCCGGCTCCCGGTCGTAGCACTGGAAGGCGAAATAGAGGTTCTCGCTGTCGTAGGCATAATAGGCCATGGTTTCTTCGGACAAGTCGCGGCCGAAGTCGGGGATGAAGGTCTTGAAATCCGTGACGAAGGGGGCTTTCTTCCAGACGGGGTCGTCCAGCACGCCGTCGACGACCGGCGCCATATCGATCTTGAGCGGCTTGAGCATGGCCGGGGGGGATGTGGCGGCGGACGTAATAGAGAGGAAAAGGCCACATAATGCTGGAAGGATGAAGGAAACGTATCTCTTTTTAGTGCTCATGATCTCATGAGAACCTTGATTATATTCAGGGGCAGGATACAAGTACATTTCTCTTTATGGATATTCGATGGGGCGGCCAATTTGTTGCCGAGTGGGAGCGCAGCCATTCCCCAATCGCTGGCTATCGACGATTGAAGAGACCGAGAACGTGTGATATAAAAA
>CAYGXD010000127.1:6701-10506 GCA_964353705.1 uncultured Eubacteriales bacterium
AAGATGCGGGCCTGGCCCCGGACAGGCCAGAACGATCCCTTCTACTCCGGGTCGCAGGAATTGGCCAGGCACCTCCGGCAGGAGTCCGGGCTCGAGGTGATCGTCGGGTTCAACGAGTTCTGCGCCCCGACCCTGGACGAAGCTCTTGAGCGGGCGGTCGCCCGGAAGGCCGGCAAGGTCATCGTCGTCACCCCGATGATGACACGCGGCGGAGAGCACTCCGCCGTCGACATCCCCGAGGCCATCCGCCGGACCCAGAAAAAATTCCCCGGGACGAAGATCGTCTACGCCTGGCCCTTCGCCACGGAGGATATCGCCCGCTTCCTCTCCTCTGAGGTCACCCGCTTCCTCTGAAATTTACCAGTTTCTGGCTTTTTCAGGCTCCATCCGCCGCAAATCCAAACCCTGTTCGAAGGCGGCGATACGATAGAGGCAGATCTCGCGCAGCGAGGACGGATGGTGGAGCGCCTCGGACAGCGATTGAGCGCCCACCGCCCAAACGCCCCCGCCCCTGACGACGACCACTTTATAATCATGGAGGAGGCGCACGAGCGCGGCCAGATCCGTCTTGGGAGGGACGACCGGGATCGCGAGATGGATGAAGCTCCCCTCAGCATCGATCGGCACGATGCGGTCGAGCGGCTCCCGGTCACCCGGGTAAACAAAGTGCGCCTGCGCCTCCGCCTCCGGCAGATAGCAGTGCATGATCGTCTGGAAGTCACTCGCCGCGTAAATCTGCTTGTGCATCTTCAGTTCCGTCGAATCGTCGTCCGCATCCTCGAGCGAAACCTGCCGGAGAGGGCCGCCGATCTCGCGGGGCATCGACGCCTTGGGCGCATAGAGCATGCTGCCGACCCCGCGGACGGACATCGAGCCGGAGTGAAAAGGAGAAAGGCGGGATTCGAATACCCTCGCGCCCGCCTTGGCAAATTCCCGGAGGATCTCGGTTTCCTCGGGAAAATCGCAGATGTCATCGTCGTTGACCGTGTAGTCGGGCGGAGGATAGGAGAAAAAAGCCTGGGGCGCACTCAGGACTCCTTCCCGCAATTCCCCGACATCGATCTTGAGCCGTTTCAACAGGCAGACAATATACCCGGAGTTATTGGCGACGCAGGCCCGGAACAAGGCTTCCTTGAGCGTCCTGCCTTTGGCGAAAGTCCCGTGGGCCTGGATGATCGTGGCCGGATGTCCGGCCAGGCGCTCGGGGATCGTCCGGGCCATCTCGAGCGATCCGCTCGGGACAGCCACCCAGTCAACCGGAACAACACCGCCCAGATGGTAATAGCCGAGCGGATCAACGGGAATAAAAGCGGCGGGCCGGTTGGGCTTGTCCTCATCGTCCAGGGTGACGGAGGTGATCTCCTTGGTATGGGCGTGGATGGATGCGGCGACGCCCTCCAGGGCGAGGATGCGGGCGTGGATATCCGTCTCCGAGGAAGCCTTGTAGTAGCCAAAATCCGTTTCGTCGGGAGAGAGGAAGCAGATATGGCTGGGCTCAAGGTCGCCTTTCTGGGAGCCGGTGGCGGTGATGACTATCCAGTCGTTTCCCGCTTCATCCCGGTGCCGGATGGCCATGTTTCCGCTGTGGCTGTCCTGGATATCGTAGAGGAGAGAGGCCCGGCCGACGGTCTGAAATAATCGCAGGACGTCTTCGCTCGCTTTCCAGGTCTTTTTTTTCATGAGGATTTCCGCTCTTTGAGCCCCAAAGATTCGAGCAACGAAAGGGTCGGACTCCCCTTTTCGTCCCAGCCTCGGGCCCGGTAGTAATCCCTCCTCATCCTGGCAATAGCGTCAGCCGTGACCACGCGTTCCTCGCCCGCAACCAGGATCGGCTCGGTACTGAACCTGGCGGGGAGGGTGTCATCCTCCGCGGTCAAACCGGCCGAGAGGTTGAGAAGCCTCTCCACCGCGGCGATCCGGTTGGCGATCTCCTCGAGGCGGGCGGTCGAAAAGTCCAGCCCGGTGAGGCCGCTCATCATCCGCGCCCAGGGATCATAGGAAAAGGCGTAACCCGTGAAACGGCAGACGCCCAGGCTGTCCTGGATGATGCCGAGGTTGTGCATGTTGCGGATGCCGATGGGCGATTGAAGCAGACTGAAGCGGGGGATTTCCTTGGGGCCCCCAAAAAAGGCCAGCGAGACGGCATACCCGCCCCGCAGATGGCAAGCCCCGGACGGAGAAGTCATGTATCCCAGGGCTTGGGTGAAAGAGGCCCGCGGGTCGTAGGCCGGGATCTCCTGCTTCTTGATCGTCATGGAGAATTCAGGGTGTCCACAGGATTCGGCCAGACGATAGGAGCCCTCGGCCAGGCGGTCGCCGATCCCCTGCCGGAAGGCGATGCGGCGGGCCAGTCCATCCAGCAGGTCGGCCCGGCCGAAGCGGAGGTCCAGCCCGTCTGTGTCTTTGGCCGACAGGAGGCCCTGCTCACGAAGCTCCATGGCGCAGGCCAGCGTGCCGCCGAATGAAATCGTGTCCATCCCCAACTCGTTGCAGAGGTAGTTCACCCGGGTGATCGCTTCAAGGTCATAGATGTCGCAGTCGGGACCGATCATGACCATTGTTTCGTACTCGGGGCCTTCGCCTTTCCAATCTCCGACTCGCGTGTGGCGTTGACAACCCATGGGACAAAGGAAGCAGCCGGCCGCCCGCTGGAGGATCTTCTTGGCCAAGGTCTCGCCCGATACTCTTTCCACATCTTCGTCCCGGTGAATGTTATCCCGGAAATTCCGGTGAGGGAGCATATTGATCAGGTTGATGAGCTCGACCAGGCCGGCTGTTCCCAACTCCCGGAGCAGGCGCTTGGTGGCCGGCGCTTGCTTCAGGAGATAGAAGCTCTGGTCCAGTCCGGACTGGTATCTCTCTTTGTCTTTGATCCTGATCTTCTTGTCTCCGCTGACACGGACGGCCTTGAGGTTCTTGCTTCCCCAGACAGCGCCCGGCCCTCCGCGGCCATAAGCCCTGTTGCGATCGTTCATGACGGCGGCGAACCGGACCCTGTTCTCCCCCGCGGGGCCGATGCAGAGGACGCGGGAACGCCGGTCGACATCTCCGCCCTGCAGCGCTTCGATCGTCTGATGAACATCCTTCCCCCAGACGGGACCGGCCGGAAGGATTTCCGCTTTCCCAGGCCGGATATCCAGGAGCACGGGAGAAGCGGCCTTCCCCCGTATAACCAAGGCATCATACCCGGAGGATTTAAAGGCCGGAGCCCAGGTTCCACCGCAGTTGGAACTGCCGATCCCTCCGCTCAAGGCCGATTTAAAAACCATGTGACCGCGTCCGGCGGTGGGCGCGTTGGTCCCGATGAGGGGAGCCGCGGCGATGACAATGATGTTGTCCGGGCTCAAGGCATCGCAACCCGGGTCGATACGGCTGTAGAGAAGGCGCGCTCCCAGGCCGCGTCCGCCGATGTAGTCCCCAATAAAATCAGGATCGAGAGGGAGATCATCGATCCGGCCGCTGCTGAGGTCAACCTCCAGGATCCGGCCGTGAACGCCCCAGGGCAGATCGCTCATGGACGGCCATTCTCCTCGAACATGCTAGGGAGAATAACAAATCAAAGCACTGATGACAAGGCTCGTGGCAGTGGCGGGTGTCCTCCGTAGCGCAGCGGGCAAGGATCTCGTTTATTACCCAAGGCGAGGGGCAGTGGAAGAGAAACCCGTATGAGGAGTGAGCGGGCACGGTTTCCTTGTTTCATCCAAGGCGAGGGGTGTGGGTGAGGAAGTCCGTGGACGACTGAGCGGGCATGGTTTCTCGACTGAAAGGAGAGAAGAGCGAAGGAGGATGCGAAGCGAGTTTCCTC
>CAYGXD010000128.1:0-10481 GCA_964353705.1 uncultured Eubacteriales bacterium
TCTGGGAAGCCGGCAAATTTGTTGATTGTTGAGACCTGACCCCATTCCGCATTCGTGACCCCATTCCGCATTCGAGCCTCTTTCGAAAAGGAAGGCACGCCTATCTGAAGGGGGGAATTCCGGGGACATCAACCTTAATTCCCCAGCGTGATTTGGACGGCTGGCTGTCTATCGGCATCTTTTGGAGAATTAGAGCTAGTGTCCCCAGAATAGGCAACCGGTAATAGCCACCTGATAAACCAAACCCGGTTCTTCTCCGTATCATCTATGAAAACAATATTTTCCAAGAGGCTCCAAATGAATAAACGTTTCCTCGTCAAATTATCCTGCATCTTTTTGTTTGCCATCGCCTTCTTCTTACCCGGCTGTAGGGCGGCCGAAGAGAAAATTGCCGGAAATTCTTTGAAATCTCTGAGCGGCAAAGCCATACCCGTCCGCCAAATGGAAGCGACTGTTGAGCAGCTCATGAAAGAGGCCGGCGTAGCCGGGCTTTCCTGCGCCGTCATCAATGACGCCAAAATCGTCTTTGTCAAGGCCTTTGGCTACAAGAACAAAAAACAGGATGCGCTCAACGATGAAGAGACGATATTTTCGGCTGCTTCCTTCAGCAAGACCGTGTTTGCCTACTTGGTGCTGAAGCTGGCCGAAGCGGGGAAAATCGACCTGGACAAGCCGCTTGGCGAATATCTGAGCCAACCTCTTGACGAACACCCGAAATACGCCGACCTCAAAGGCGATGACCGGCATAAAAAGATCTCTGCGCGGATCGCGCTCAGCCATCAGACGGGCTTCCCGAACTGGCGATTTATGACCGAGGACGGAAAGCTGCTCTTTCTCTTCGACCCAGGGGCCAGATACAGCTATTCGGGCGAAGGGATCGCCCTGCTCCAGATGGTCATCGAGGAAATCACGGGCCGCGGGCTCGAGGAATTGGCCGGGGAGTTAGTCTTCGGCCCGCTTGGGATGAGCCGGACGAGCTATGTGTGGAAGGAAGAGTTCGAAATAAATCATGCCTGGCCTCATGACGAATTCGAGAGACCCCGGATGAAAGAAAAGCGGAGCAAAGCTGAGGCGGCCGGCTCGATGCAGACGACAGCGCAGGATTACGCCCGGTTCCTCGAGGACATCCTGCAGGCGAAAAACCTCAGCCGCACCTCGGTTGAGGAAATGCTGACTCCTCAGGTCGTAATCACCTCCGAAAGGATGTTCGGACCGGGGGTCTGGCGGGAGACCGAGGCCAACAAGGATATCCGCTTGTCCTGGTGCCTGGGGTGGGGCCGCTTCGATTCCGCCCACGGCCGGGCCTTCTTCCACACCGGGCACGAGTTCGGGTTCCAAAATTATACCGTGACCTACGCCGACGCGGGCATCGGAGTCGTCTTATTGAGCAACAGCGATAATTTTGAAAGCGTGGCCCGGGAAATCGTCGCCGCAGTCATCGGGCCGGACGAATCGCCTTATGAATGGCTCGGGTATCCGCGTTTCGACCCGACGGCAAAAAAGGTGCCGCCTCCCGAGCCGGTGGCCATCGAAGTTGAGGCCAAAATACTCGCGGACTATGTCGGAGACTATGAGATACAGCCAGGACGGATATACAGCGTCAAGCTGGTCGAGGGAGGTCTCTATATTTCCAGCGAAAAAGACAAATGGACGGAGATCCTGCCCGAATCCGAAACCCGGTTTTTCGTCAGGGACAGCAACTACGTGTTCACCTTCAAGAAGGACCAGGGCGGAAGAGTCACCAGCGTTGTTCTATCGCTGCCGGGAATTGAGATCGAGGGAAAAAAGCTGAAGTAGCCGTCTTTTCTGCGGCAGCTCATCAAGGATGTGGTCGGGCGCTACTTGGACTGCGGCAATCCGCGTTGCGGGTTTGCCCGCATCCGCTGTCCGGGCTGCCATGCGGAACACCTCTTGATGTTATCCTGCCGCACCCGCGGCTTCTGTCCATGCCCGTTTGATCATTCTGTCCATTTTCCCCATATCACAAAGATCCGGTCGCTCCGGCAATAGACGGGACCTGCCGTTCCGGCCGGACCGACCCGCTCCTTCAGAGCGATTCGGGCCGACTCGGTCGGGGGTACGGCCGGCGGTCTGCAACAGGCGGAGACTCCGGCGATCACGGCAAGGGCGGTGAGAACCGGGGCCCGAATGGACATCATATGAGCTCTCTTCATGGCCGGCCTGATAGTGCATTCTACCCGCGGCGACGCGGAATTTCCAGCCGACGTCTGGCGCCTCTGCTGGTAGTCTCGAGTTGCATAACCTATCCCCCTTTTATGACATAGGCCCCCTACGCCCGGACTTTGCACCTGACATCAGGTATTTCAACGGAATTCCTTTTTCATTTTTATCCCACGAGCGTCCGCCCAACGTCTTGCGCCGCGCATCAAAATGATTCATAATATGACTCGCTTTGATGCATCGTTTGATTCATGGAGGTCAAATGAAATCGATCACCGTCCATGGAATTGACGAGAAAACAGAAAAACTCATCCGGGAGCGCGCAACATCCGCCGGCACAAGCGTCAATAGAATCGTGAAGGAACTTCTGGCCAAGGCGCTACCAACGCCTATGTTCGCTTTCTGAGGGGAGACGAAAAGGTCATGGGCTGCCTGGCCCGGGCAGACACCGTCTATATGTCCGTGTTCGTCCTGGGCGAATTATCTGCGGGTTTCAAAGCTGGGAGCAAAGAGAAAGGCAATAAGCAGCTTCTGGAACGATTCCTGCTCAAGCCGACGGTCAGCGTCCTCGACGCGACGATGGACACGGCGGATGTCTTCGGCTTTATCATGGCTTCGCTCAGAAAATCCGGAACCCCGATCCCGATCAATGATGTCTGGATCGCGGCCCAATGCCTGGAAACAGGCTCGCTCCTGGTCACCTACGACAACCATTTCGCTCAGATCCCGGGCTTGTGCCTTTGGGATGAAGCCGGCCGTTAGCCGGTCCCCGAAATTCGGGCCAAGGGGTCAGGTCTCAACATTCGACAATTCGCAGCGCAATCCGGACTTGTTGATTGTTGAAACCTGACCCCTGGACTGATGCTCGTGCTCAGGCCGGCTTCAGTCTCTCCAGGATGCCGACGGTGGCGGTGGCCCCGATCCGGGAGCAGCCCAGCTTCCTGACTTCGATCGCCCGCTCGAGCGTCCGGATGCCGCCCGCCGCTTTCAGCTTGATGGCGGGGCTTGTGTATTCCCTCATCAATAGAAGATCTCTGTCTTCGGCTCCGCCGCTCCCAAACCCGGTCGATGTCTTGACATAATCCACGCCGACTTCGCTGCAAATCCTGCAGGCGGCGATTTTCTCCTCATCATCAAGGTAGCAGTTCTCAAAAATGACCTTGACGACCGCCTTTTGTTCGTGGGCGATAGAGCTCACGGCCATCAGGTCCGCTTTGACATAATCATGATCCCCGGATTTCAGCTTGCCGATGTTCAGAACGACGTCGAGTTCGACGGCTCCGTTCTCGAGCGCTTCCTTCGTCTCTGCGACCTTGGCCTGCGTTGTCGTCGTGCCGTGGGGAAACCCGATGACCGTCCCGACACGCACGGGGCTGCCTTTGAGGATTTCAGCCGCCCGCCCCACGTCGCTCGGACGCACGCAAACGCCGGCGACTCTGTATTGGTCGGCGATCCGGCAGCCTGCCTCGATTTCTTTGTCGGTGAGGAAAGGCTTGAGAAGGGAATGGTCGATCATGCCGGCGATATCGTCATAGGTGAACATGATGTCCTCCCGTTTTCCCTGGTCCCGTCGCCAGGGGATAATAAACCGTGACTTGGAGGAGTGTCAAGTTGGGGAAAAGAGAAATTCTCTGACATGAAAATTGGTGGCTGACGATTTGGTGACATGTTCGGAAATTCTCTTGAATTTCGTACGTGTCACCAAATCGCCCCCTTGAAATTGGTGCCTGTCACCAATTTTACGGATCGTGTCGCCCGAATTTCACCATTCGGAACCAATCGCTCCTCTAGAATTGGTCCCTGTTACCAATTCTTGTAGAAAAGCCATCCAAGACATGGAGTCTCATGGCGAACCCCTCCCCGCTCCCTTCTCGGCAAAACGGTTCAGTAGAAAATTCGTGGTCAGAATACCGCTGGAAGTCCACCGGGCTCTCGCGCTGAAAGCCGCCGAAGAAGGGATCAGGCTCAACCGGCTGGTCAGTGCCACATTGACGTGCCCATAAGACTCTGCAGCCGGCAAAATTGGGATCGTGTCATCGAATTTCGTCAATCTACAGTTCTTTGAACAGCTTCAGTTGCGGATTTGCTTTCTCCAGATAGACCCGGACCATGCTCCAGAACTTCTTTGCGGTTTTATGAATGGCGTCTGTTTCACTCTTTCCGATCATGTCCCCAGGATCATAGATACAAGCATTTCTCTTAACCCGAAGTTTCTGCATCTTTTTAATCAGATCTTCGTACTCCGATCCCAGAATCTCACCGGCGGCATTGAAAGTCGTCTTGTGCTGCTCCCCATCATCAGGCCTATAGCCATTCAACAGAACGACGACACGGCTGATCTGAAGCAGTCCATCATAGAAAAGCTTGAAGGAGGCTTCCTCTGCAATCGCGCGCACGGCGAGCGCCGCCTCGAAATTCTTTCTCGCAGCATCGAGCAAAGCATTCAGATAATCGATATCGGCCTTTTGAGGCTTCAGCTTGCCTTCTTTACTGAGCCTTTCGAGCAAGTTCCCCGAGCTCATCTTCTTTCCCTACCAACATAAGCGGCTTGTCCAGAATCTCTCTGTAAAAGGGATTTTCCCTTGATTTATCAGCGAACTCTTCCTCATCGGCCAGATGATAGTTGATCTCGCGGCCAGCCAAATCCTCGACCTTTCGGATAGCTTTGAAAACATCGTCCTCTTTCGGCGCGCCGATTATGAAGAGGTCGATATCCGAATCCGACTTGAAGCCGCCCTTGGCATAGGAACCAAAAAGAAAGGCGAATTTGACGCCTTTCAACGTGCGCAGCTCGTTCCCGAGCTCAACCTCGATGCCAAACGTTTTGCGGACTATGGACTCGATCTCATTCAGGAGAGCGAAGCTTTCGTTGAGCCTATAGATATTCAGGTTGCCCCTCTTTCTGAAGATGATGAAATCCTGAGCCAAGAGCTTGTTCAATTCCCGCTGAGCCGTGCCCGCGGAGGTCTTAACCCGCCGCGCGATTTCACTGAGGTAAAACTCCTTTCCTTGGTTATAGACGAACAACAAGATGATTTTTTTTCGTATTTTGGATTTGCCGAGGATCTCCAGCATTGAGCTTACTCCTAATTGAGTAATTATTTACTCAATTAGGAGTAATTGTCAAGCGTCGTCTATTTTGGCACGCCTCTCCAGGGAATCGCTTATAAACGGGAAGATGTCTGAAATTCACCGCTTCACGACCGACACCCTGATCTGGGACGGGTAGGCGGCCGAGTGGTGCACTCTGTTGTGGGCCACGACCCCCACCGCCTCATCATAGTTGTTGCCGCCCGTGTTGAGGTTCCGCTCGAACCTGGGGAAGTTGCTGCTCGAGACCTCGATGCGGAGGCGATGCCCCGGCGCGAAGAAGTTGCTAGTCGACATGGAGCTCACCGGGAGCTTGTAGACCTTCCCTCTTTCCATAAAGACCTCTTTGTCATAGCCTTCCCGATAGCGGACCCGCTGGATGGTTTCATCAATATTATAAGCCTTTCCGTCGGGATAGACGTCCACGAGCTTTACGGTGAAGTCCGTGTCCTTGGCATCCGAGGAGACATATAGCGTTATCTCGACGGGCCCGCTGATCTCCAGGCCTTCCTTCAAAGGATCGGTGGAATAAACGAGAATATCGCTGCGGGCTTCCATCTGCCGCTGGTCGAAGGATCCCGGCTTGTACGCGCTGCCCATGCAGCAAAATCCGCCCCCGTTCACAGGGACAGGATTGTCCGGATCATAGGTAAACGCATCGGGCTTGTCCTCCGAACCCGGCCGCTCCAGGGTGAGCTTTCCGTCCCCGAAGACGCTGTTGGCGTTTCCGCTGCTGGTCAGATAAAAAGCCGTCATCTTCGCACCGGCCGGCGGCCAGGTCTCGGCGGACTGCCATTTGTTGAGACCCATGGTGTAATACTGGAATTTGGGTGTTTCCTTGACGACTCCGTTTTTCTCCCCCTTCAGCCAATAGTCAAACCACTTGTAGATGAGCCCCTCGGTGTCGAACGCCGCATCTCCGACATTGAGCTCGCCGACAATCGTTTCTTTGCTTTCCCTGAAGAACCCGCAATGGGTCACCGGTGCGATGACCGCAAACTGATTCTCAGCCACTTCCGGGTCTTTGGCGCTCGAGCGGATATGATTGACCAGAGCCAGGTTGGGACTGACCGAGACATCAAACCAGGAGATGAACCACAAAGCGGGCGCGCCGAAAGGCATGTCGTCATGGAAGAGGCCGCCCCTATACCAGGCAGGGTCATTCGGCTTCCGCCGGATCATGTCTTCATAGACGCTCGGCGGCCCGCCCAGGCTTTTCATGATATCCATCAAGGGCAGATGCCGGAACGCCTTGGACCAGTCCACCTCCGGAATCTCGGGGTCCAGATCAAAATACCGGGAGACCTGCTGCAGTTCCTCCTGCGACATGCCCGGAGGAAAGGTCGGCCGATGCTTGAAAGTCTGGACAAAGCCGGCGTCGTAAAGCCAGGCGGTCATCAGCATCTGGTGCGAGCCGCCGCGGTAGAAGTTCCCCTGTTCGGTGAATTCCCCCACGCGTCCGATACCCGCGCCGAACCCCATGGGCACCACGGCGGCCAGCCCCGGAGGGTCCAGAGCCGCTACGGCCATCTGCCACTCGGCTGTAGAGGAACAACCGACGAGCCCGACCTTGCCGTTGGACCAGGGTTGGCCGGCCAGCCATTGAATGGCGTCGTACCCGTCGGTTGTCGGCGGCCCCAGGATATCCCATTGTCCTTCCGAGTAATACCTTCCGCGTTCGTTCTGGACCGCGTAGGCGTAACCGCGCTTGACCGCTTGGTAAGCTTGCTGGAAGCCCCACTTAACGAGTTTTCCGTCCTGCCAGGGATTAAAGTTATAAGGACTCCTGGAGAGAACGACCGGAACAGGCTTGTCTGTTTTGGGACGGTAGATATCCGTGGCCAGCCGGATCCCGTCGCGCATGGGCACCATGACTCTCTGGTCGATGACGGCGATTGATTTCAGAGATTCGAACGGATCTTCCTGGGAAGAAGGCAACGTCGCCAGGAAGATAAGCAGGCCGACCGTCAGAAGGATAGCTTTTTGGGGAGATTTCATTTGAAGTCCCTCCTTGGAAATTGGGCGATTTCTACGTCTGCACGGACAATACTATAAAAAGATGAGCTGCGAGGTCAATAAAGTCGGCGGACTGGGGGTTGAGAATCCATGGCTGACATGAGCGTCTTCACTTTGACATTATTGACAATCCAAATCGCAGAAGGTAATGTAAGGATGTAAGAAAGTAAGGAGCATATATGGAACTCATCGAAATCGCCAAAATGACATCAAAGGGACAGGTTACCGTGCCGGCTCCGATCAGGGCTATCTTCAACCTCAAGAAAGGGTCCTCCGTCATTTTCAAGGTGACCGATAAGGGCGTCCTCTTTCTGCCTTGCGAAATCACGGAGAGAGAAACGTACACGCAGGAAGAGTGGGGCAAGATCAGGCGCATGGTCGCCGAACGCGGAAAGAGCTACAAAACCTCAAGGGGTGCGAGGGAACATCTGAAATCCCTATGAGATATGAGTTCAAGCCCTCCTTTGACAGATCCATAAAGGCCTTATCCCCGGAAGTAAGGGGACAAATAAAGGCAGCTTGCCTAGCCTTCCTCGATCTTCTGGAATTGCGAGCCAAGCTGCCCATCGGAATTGGTCTTAAGCGCCTTGATGAGGATTTCTGGGAAATCCGTAAAGGCCTGAGGTATAGGATATTGTTTCGTTGGCAGAAGGACTCCATCGAATTTATTCTCGCCGGGGATCACGATTCGATCAAGGACTTCTTGAAGAACTCTTAGAAGGCGGGGGATATAAAGACTGGTGCCCAAAAATTGGTGCCTGGCTCAGAAATTCGGGGAATATGACCGGAAATTTGGGGACATGACCCAATTCTCCGGAATTGGGATCGTGTCACCTGAATTTTCCGCTTCATGCCGCCGTCAAATATGTCCGGATTTGCCGGCTCCGGGTCCCGCGGCGATCGCGGCCAGGTCGAGGACGACCCGGGTCATGGACTTGCCCACGGCCTGCCCGACGCTCGTATTGACCTGGGCCGCCACGGCGATCCCGTGCTCGGGGAAGTACATCATCTCGGTCAGGTAGCCCGGGAAAAAGCCGCTGTGGCCGTAGCTTATGCCGAGGGGCGTCGGCCGGATGATGACGCCGAGGCCGTACTCCGAACCCGGGCCGAGGTCGGCCGGGACGCCGTCCAGCATCGCCGGAAGGAGCGACGGGTCGAAGGCCCGCCCCTCGTAGAGGGCCTTGGCCCACCGGGCCAGGTCCGCGGCAGTGGACACGACGCCCCCGCCCGTCCATTCGAACTGCGGATTGAAGGCGAAACGACCTCCGGAGATCATCTCGTCGGTGCCGCCGAAGGGGTTGCCGGGCCCGGCGTAGCCCTGGACGAGCCCGGGGACGACCCTGCTGGTGACGGGGAAGGTGTCCTCGAGCCCCAGGGGGCGAAGGACCCGGCCGCGTAGGAGGTCGATGTAAGGCGTGCCGGTCGCCTTCTCCATGATCATGCCCAGGACGATGTAGTTCGTGTCGGAGTACTCCCAACCCTGTCCGGGGGCGAAGGGAGGCTGCAGGCCGAGGACGTAGGAGATAAGCTCCTCCGGCCGCCAGACCTTGTCGGGCTGCCGCGCCAGCTCGGAGGTGAACCTCTCCTGGAATTCGTAGCGGACCAGGCCGCTCGTGTGGTTCATCAGGTGCCGGACCGTGATGCCGCGGGCGTTGGGCAGGCGGGCGAACCAGGGCTCCTTGCCCAGCCAGGCCTCGACCTTGTCCTCGAGCTTGAGCTTGCCCTCGTGGACGAGCTGCATGGCCACGGCGGCGACATAGGTCTTGCCCACGCTCCCCGCGAGCATCCTGTCGGAAGGTTTGAGCGGCGTCTTCGTTGACGTTTCGGCGAATCCCGTGGCCAGCCCGAGGACGGTGCCGTCGGCCAGGGCGACCCCGGCGGTCATCCCGGGGAACTTGCCGGCGGCGTGGAGCGCGTCGAGCGCGGCCTGCAGTTTCGGGCGCAGGGAATCGGCCGGCGCCTGCCGGGGCCCGGCCGGCCAGAGGCCCGCCGCGGCGGACGCGAACAGCGCTAGGGCCAGGGCCGCCGGTACGGCACGCCGCGCGGTCCTCGTCGAAATCGTCATCTTTTCTATCACGAACGGCCTCCTGTCAAAGCGCGCTCCATGCGTGGCATGAACGCGCAGGGTCTCGGACTCAGGATGAACACTTTCCATCACGAAAAGGAGGATATCGCGGCCTGAAACAAGCGTCAAGCACTCGAGATCCGCCGACCCGGCAGAAGGATGATCGGGCGGACCAGAATCTATCATTCCCCACGATGGAGTGAGGACGGGCTAAGGCGATTAGCTCAACTGAAATTCAGGGACGTAGAAATTCGGGGACATGAAAACTGGTGGCTGGCTCCAATTTCTCTGGAAATTGGTGCCTGTCACCAATTTTCAAAACGAAAAATCCCTCCTTGAATTTCATCAAACGAGCCTTATTGTCTTTTGCTGGAATATGCCGGACAGAAAAGGATCCTTCATTTCGGTTCTCTTGCGGTACTCATCTTCATTCATATTGACGGAATTAATCTCCCTGTTTATCTCACCCTGAAGAAGACTTATCTTTTTCTGGAGTGTCTTTATGTCGTGATTCCCAACAACAAGAAGGTCCAGATCGCTGTGAGCCCCCATCGCATCCCGGGCATACGAGCCATAAATATGGGCCTCCCTGACGCCGGGCGTTTCTCTCATTATCTGTTTGAGTTTTTCCTCAACTCCGATCGTCTTCAAAACGATTTTTTTGTATTCCTGATAGAGAGGGAACTCCGGATTGACTCCATATAATCTCAGGTTCCCTCTTCTTTCGCTCTTCAGGATGCCAATGCGGTCGAGTTCATGCAGCTTCTTGACAAGGTTCCTTTTGTCCAGACCAAGCCTCCTGGAAAGTTCATTGACATAGAGGGTTTTATGGGGATTCAGAAAAAAGAGATTGAGGAGTTTCCGAGTGACCTGGGATCTTAGCGAGATCATAGTCTTTTATTACACCGATAAGTGTAAGATATTACACTTATCATGTCAATTAATCTTCAATCTATCGCTTTCAACCCGATCCTCCCTATTATCCGGAGATGATAAATTGATGCGATTAACTTTTTCCTACCCTACAGGATTCCTGGGAAGATGGGAATTCCATTTACCATGACCCTGGGATTGCTGTTTACCGCCACCAGGGGAAATCTGTTTACCATGACCTTGGGAATTCAGCTTA
>CAYGXD010000129.1:0-10454 GCA_964353705.1 uncultured Eubacteriales bacterium
TAGGGATCGTCAATGTGGCCGGGGAGATAGAAGGGGTGCCTGTCGGGCTGGTCAATCTGACCCGCAAAGAGGACCGCCGCATCCGGATGGCGGCCTGGGTGAGCAGTCTGACCTTTGTCAATGTCGGTGTCAAGGTCTGGGCGAAGGATTTTTACTCCGTTCTGTTCATGGGCGGCACCAACCTTCCCCAGGGCATCGAAAAATGTCTCGCCTACGGTTTCCAATATGGCTACGCCATTCCCCTTCGTGAGACCGGTGGAGGCGGCTCCCGGAAGCGGATTGACATCGACGCCGGTTACCTCTATCTCGACAACAGCGATCTGTTGAGTCAGGAGGGCAATACCGACCGCCACGTCCTGTCGGCCAGGGGAGGGCTGGCCATCGAGCTTGCGCCGCAGGTCGCCTTGTTCGGAAGCCTGGGCCTCGGCTACAGGATCGACCGCGGCCTGGGCTTCTCCGAAGGCCATTTGTTTCCGCTCGTCTTCGTCGGGCTCGATTTGTTCTGAGCCCGGATTTGCCTTCCCCCCGGCGATCCGATATATTGGGCTTTAAAGGAGGGACATCAATGAAGCCGCGCAATGTCTTTTATCCTCTTGGACTCGCCTTATTTATGGCGCTCTCCGCTTCAGGAACCGCTCCGCAAACCGCCGGTTCCGGGCCGGAGGTATTTTCGGACCCGGAGAGCCTTGTACGGGGACTCTATGCCGCCGTCAGTTTTGGCCCGGGCAAGCCCGCGGATTGGGGCTATGTGAGGAAGTTCTTTCTGCCCGAAGCCGTGATCGCGGTAAGGAAAACCAGGACGACCATGGAAGTCCAGAACGTCGATATGTTCATCCAGTGGTTCGAGGACGACGCCAAGAAATTCAAGATGGAGGAGAAGGGGTTCGAGGAGGTCGTCGAGAAGTTGAAGTTGACCGTTTTCGGAGATACCGCCCAGTGTCTCGTCGTCTATAAGGCGCGGCTGAAGACCCCGCCGGATACTCCCGGCCAGTTCGGCTTGGACGGTTGGGCCCTTATGAAGAAAGACGGAAGGTGGTGGGTCGTCTCCGTCACCAACGATGTCGTCACACCGCAAAGGCCTCTCCCCGAGGAGTTGCGATAGGCCGGGGGTCATGGGCGGGCCCCAGGTTCGGGGTCCTCGGCCTGAACTTATCGCCGCAGCCGGGTCGATAACCATAAGAAGCGTGTGGCCCAAACGAGGAGAATCGCTGCCGGGATGAGAGGTGGTCTGGATATTCGCTAAGGAGGAGAGAGATGATTATCCGCGGTCAATTTATTAATCGTTATGTCTGCGTCTTTGTCATGGCCGTTGCGCTCGTTCTGGCCGGGTGCGCAGCCAAGAAAGCAGCGCTCTGGGGAGATCCCCAAAGCGGCCTGATCCTAACCTACCGGATGCCCGAGAACCAGCCTCTGAACTACCAGTTTTCGTCCGGCCAGACCCAAAACATCGAAGTCATGGGGCAGTCTGTCGAGACCGAGAGTAACCAGGCCATCAGGTTCGCAGTTCGATCGAAGGGGATAAGGGAAGATCATCATGTGTTGGGCTTGACGATCGAGGCGATGAAGGTCGATGTCAAGGGTCCGCAGGGACCGCTGTCGCCGGACATGACCGCCGTCGTAGGCAAGAGCTTCGAAATGACCATGTCGGAACTGGGAAAAGAGGTGGACCTTTCGGGCGCGGCTTCTATCCAGTATGATCTGGGCCCGTCCGGAAAGCGCAACCTCGCCTCCAACTTCCAGGCTTTTTTTCCGGACCTGCCGGGAAGGCCGGTCAAAATAGGGGACCTCTGGATTGCGGAAGACCAGATAACGGACAAAACGGAGAGTGTCGAAATCCGCATCCGCCTGAAAAATGAACACAAGCTGGACGGATTCGAGACCGTGGCCGGGTTGGAATGCGTCCGGATCAAGACGGCGGTCACCGGTACTCTAGAGGGAGAGGGTGAAGAGCAGGGGATGGGGCTGACGTTTAAAGGTGACATCAAGGGGACGGATACCTGGTATTTCGCTTACAAGGAGGGGCGTTATGTCAGGACGGTCTCCTCTGCCTCCGTTGACGGGAAGATCGAGACTTCCGGATTCGAGTCCATAACCATCCCTCTGACCCAAAAGATGAACATGGAGACCAATTTGATAAAATGAGGAAGGCGGCAATGAACGAAGTCCGTTCCCAAGAATCACGAGAATGAGGTGGTATGAATGAGCATCAGGATTTTACTCTCCATTTTGTTGGCAACACTAATCTCTTCCGCGGGAGCCGCCGAGGTCCACCGCTTCAAGCCGTCGCAGGGCCACCAAACCTACGCCGTCCGCGAGCCCGTGTTGCGCGTAAACCCAGGCGACAGGCTGGAGACTAACACTCTTTACTCCGATTTCTTCACCGATAAAGATGGACCATGGCCGGGGGAAGCCGGGCCGATCTACGTCAACGGGGCGACCCCCGCGGACACCCTGGTCGTCAGGATTCTGAAGATCCGGCCCAACATTGCGACCGGCCGGTCGGGGACTTCGCCGGACTATGGCTCGCTGACCGCTACGGATCTTACGCCAATGCTCCACGATCCTGTCCCGGAAAAAACGAGCATCTGGCGGATCGACGCGAATAGGATGACCGCGACACTCGACCTCCCAGGGAGCCGGATGAAAACGATCGAGGTCAAGCTCAAGCCCATGCTGGGGCGATTGGCGACCGCACCTCCGGGCGATCAGTCCATTCCGGCGGGCGTGCCGTCCAACTTTGGCGGCAACATGGATGCTCCCGATGCCTGTGAAGGAACGACCGTCTATCTTCCGATCTATCATGAGGGAGCCTATTTTTATTACGGCGATGTCCACGCTCTCCAGGGAGACGGGGAGATCATCGGGGCGGGTATCGAGACCTCGGCCGACGTGACGCTGGAGATCGGCCTCATCAAGGGAAAGAAGATCGCCTGGCCCCGCCTGGAAGACAGCGAGTTCATCATGGTGGCCGGGTCGGTCCGGCCGCTCCTTGACGCTTTCCGGATCGCCCACGTGGAAATGGTCAAATGGCTGGAGGCGGAGTACGGATTCGAGCGCTGGGAGGCGCTTGAAGTTTTTTCCCAAGTAGGCAGCGCGCGGGTGGCCAATGTCGTCGACCCAAACTTCACCGTGGTGGCCAAGTTCCCAAAAAAATACCTGCCTCGCTCTTAGGCGGAGAAAGTCAGATGACGGCGAAGCAGGGCCAGGGCAAGGCCGGGGACGTATGGAGCGAAAGATCCCTGAAGCGTCGTGATTTGCTAAAGTTTTCGCTGGCCGGGGGAGTGCTCTCCTGTCTGGCAAGGGGATGTCAGAGTAAGTCCTCCGATAACTCGCCAAATCCGCCGGAGCCGCCCGAGCAGGTTTTCGAGCTGACCGACGGACATACCTTGTATGATGATTTTGATGGACACGGAAACCTCCAGACCTACAACAATCAAAATCTGGCGGAAGCCGGACATCTCACCGAACGGCTGTGGGACCCCACTTCCCCCGGGCCGGAGGTCGTCCAAGACCCCGAAACACAGGGACAGTTGACCGTTGTTAACGAAGAGGGACAAAGAATCGAATACCGGAAGGAGGGGCGATCCAGGGAGATCAAATATGTTTTTGACGCCGAGGGACGACTGATTCAAACTGTCCCGCATATTCCCGGCGAGCCATATCATGCTTCGAAAAAGCTGCTCTGGACCGGGGCGCGGGACGGCCTCTATAAAAACGACGGCGGGTCCCTCCTCGTGGAGCAGGGCAAGATCTACGGGAGTGCCGGAATCCATCGGATGGAAGAACGCGGCGGGGTCCTGAAAATAGCCAGCCATCTGCCAGGTCTTCTCGGCTGTATCCTCGCTAACCGACGAGAGATTGAGGTGGCCGATTTCAAGACTTTCAGCGCCGATGTGATGCTTCCTTCGAGTTCGACGGGGCCGAGCTATCACGCGACATTGAGTTACCATACCACCATCCCGGAACAACCTCCCGGGCTCAGCTGGCTGACGGACATCGGAATTCGGAAAACCGGGACCGGCAGGGTCTTTTTAGTTGCCTACTGCATAAATAGAAACACGGGGTACCGCACGGATTTGGACCTGGGGCCCGCCCAGCTCGATACCTGGTATAATGTGCGCTTGGACATAGTCACCCAAAAAGAAGATCCGACCCTGAGCGAAAAGGAGTTCCGGATTGAATACTATGTCAACGGAAAGTTGCTGGGAACAGAGGTTCCTGAAGACGCAGAACTTCTTCTTGATCCCCTGAGAACTGGAACAGGTCCGGACCGATTTCTCAGGCTTAACGTGAATAATCCCGAGGGAGAAAGCGTCGCCTACTTCGATAATGTAAAAGGCGTGTATGTCAATCGAATCAGATGAAATCAGAGCTTTTCTGGTTTTCGCAGGGTCCTTTTTCCCGTTCGAAATCCTCTGCTGTGGAGCCGTCGGGAAAGGCATGGAAAAATCAAGAAATCGTTCTCAAATAGAATACAAACGTACTCAAAATGAGTATAATATTAGTCTAGCGAAAGAGCCTATAGAATTCTTCAGGAGTGAAATATGGAATTTTCAGACCTGATAGAGAAGCGATATAGCGTCAGGGCGTATAAGTCGACCCCCATAGAGGAAGAAAAGCTCCAAAAGGTCTTGGAAGCGGCCATCTTCGCGCCCACGGCGGCAAACAGGCAGCCTTTTCGGCTGATTGTCCTGAAGACCGCGGGTCGGGAGGCTGATCTGAGGCGGATTTATGCGCGCGACTGGTTCGTCCAGGCTCCGCTGGTTATATGCGCCTGTGCTGTAAAGGGCGAGTCCTGGGTGAGGAGGGATGGAAAAAACTATGCGGATGTGGATACCACCATCGCCTTTGACCACCTTATCCTGGCCGCGCACGACCTGGGTCTTGGGACGTGCTGGATCGCTGCCTTCGACCCCGCTGCGGCGCGAGAAGTTTTAATGCTCCCCGGCGAGTTGGAGCCCGTTGCGTTTACACCGCTCGGCTACCCGGCCGACCACTGGAAACCGAAAAAGCGCCGCCCCGCCGCGGAGCTGGTCCAATACAGGTAGACTGGAACAAAAGAGGGCCGTGTCTTTGACAATTTGCCTTTTTTTAGAGGGGGATCAAGATCGGGTGGCCGGCATTAAATTAGTGCATTATGTATGGCGTCCCCCCGATTTAAAGTGATATAATATCCTCAACAAGGGAGAACCTCCATGGACGCAACCATCAAGAATTATCTTTCCGGCTTCACGATTGAGGAGCCGCAGCGGTACAAAAACATGTCGGTATTCCCTCTTTCCACCTCGTTCGACGGCGGTCCCGACTACACGACCCTCAAGGATGCGCTCGAGAAAGCTCTGCTCAGCGTCACCGAGGTGAGCTCGGGCGGTTCAGTGCCGGAGCTCAAAGTCATAAATGCGGCCGAGATCTCGGTTCTCCTCCTCGACGGAGAGGAACTGGCCGGGGCCAAGCAGAACCGCGTCCTCAACACCACGATCCTGATCAAGGAGAAATCCGAAACTGTCATCCCGGTGAGCTGCACCGAGCAGAGGCGGTGGTCCTATGTCTCCAAGGCCTTCCATGATTCGGACACCGTCATGTCTCCCAAGTTGCGGGTGGAGAAGTCGCGGACGGTCTCCACTTCGCTCAGCAGCACCGGTCAATACCGCTCCGACCAGGGGACGGTCTGGGAAAAGATCGACGAGCAGGCCGCCAAGGCCGGGACCGTCTCCCGGACGGGCGCGATGAAGGACACCTTCGCCCAGAAAACCGCGGAGCTCGATGAGTACCTCAAGGCTTTCCCGTATGTCCGGTCCCAGAAAGGCCTGCTCGTTTTCATCGGCGCGGAGGCGGTGGGGTTTGATTTTGTGTCCAGGGATAGAGCCTTCGAGCTTCTCCATCCGAAGCTCATTAAAAGCTATGCCATGGAAGCCGTGCTCGAGGATAGGAAGAACGGGACCAAGCCCGGCCGGGAAGCGGCCGAAGCGTTCCTGAAAGAGGCGGCCGACTGCGAGGAGAAAAAATACGAATCGTTGGGGCGAGGGCATGATTTCCGTTACGAGAGCAAGACGATAGTCGGGTCGGCGCTCGCTGTCGATGACAAGGTGATCCACATGGCCTTCTTTCGGGTCGGCGAAGCCGACAAAGGCGGCGATATGGCACGCACCCGGCACCGCATCAAATTCAGGTTATAGCCCCCCGATGATCGGATATCCGAGCAACGTCCTGGTGGTGGCGGATTATGGGAAACCCCGGTTCGAGGAACCCGTCAGGGCGAAGATCGACTTCGTCCTTTCCCTCGGAGACGTCGACCCCCCCATCCTCGAGGAGATCCACCTCCGGTTCCAGAAACCCATCTTTGCAGTTAAGGGAAACCATGATTCGACCAAACCCTTCCCCGATTACATAACGGATGTCCACATCCGGTTCGTCCAGCACCGCAACTGGCTCATCGGCGGGTTCGGCGGCGTGCCCTCCTACAAAGGTACGGGTAAGTATGAGTGGGACGACCTAGAGGCCGCCGGGAAACTCAGCAAGTTCCCCTACGTCGATATCTTCATCTGCCACGCGCCGCTTCTCGGGATAACCGACAAAGAGGACTACGCCCACCAGGGGAGTGAGGCCATCCGGCGGTACATCGACGTCCAGCAGCCCAAGTTCGTCTATCACGGCCACGTCCATGAGAAGATGGGCGCCATGGTGGGGAGTACGGCCGTCGTCAGCGTCTACGGAGCCGACGTTTTCAACCTGAGCTACACGTCCTGATCATTTCTTGGCCTCGAACAGCGTCCAGGGGAAGGCCTTCATATCCTTGAGGAATCTGTCCATCCAGGCATATTCCGGGTGGGCGGCGAAGAAGTCGGCGGCGCTGAAGTCCTGGCCGCAGGGGTGTCCCCGCCGCGCCCACATCTTGAGTTCCCCGGCCAGCTTCGAGGTCGTCACTTTGGCCTGGACCGATCCGGCCGGATAGAAGGGCGTCCAGATGAACTCGGGCAGACCCTTGGGGTCGGCATCGACATGGCCGCAGAGAGTCCGGCCGCTCGGCGTCAACTGGCCGGTGCCTGCGTCGATGTGGTCGGCCTCGAAGATCATGGCCGACTCGGCATTGATCGTCCCCTTGTTGCCCTCCATGAGCTCCTCCCAGCGGGCCTTGCGGACGTTGACGCCCAGGCTCGGATCGTTCGGCCTGTAAGTCGTCTCCTCGGCGATCACCTTCGGGTCGCAGGGGAAATTGGCGCCGACATAGCAGCCGTCGCTCGTCCGCCAAACCTGCTGGTTTTTCAGCCCGAGCTCGAGGCGGGCGATCTCGTTTGTCTTGAGGTCTCCGACCAGCCAATCGTTGGCATAAGCGCCGTTGTTTCCCTCGCTCATCAGGCGGATGAAGTCGTCGATCGAAGCGGCGTACTGAGCGGCCCGCCGGGCCCGCACGAACTCGGGAGTCCCGGCCTCGTCAAAGCCCTTGTACATCGACATGGTCGTTTCGGTATAAATGATCCCCGCCCCGTTGACAACGAAATCGTCCCCGCTGTGGACGGTCCCCGGGAGAGTGTCCATTAGAAAACGATAGCCCTTGACCGGAGTCACATCGACGATAATGTTCCAGCGCTCGCCGACAATATAATCGACCCAGTTGTTGTGGGCCATGACGATCTTCCCGTCCTCGGTGTAGCTCCCGGTGGCGATGAACCCGCTGCAGTAGGCGGGGGACTTGTTATCTCCGGCGCCGGGGGAGGCCTTTTCGGCCAGGTAGGGAACGTAGTACCAGGCGAGCTCGATCCAGCCGTTGAGGGCGGTGAGGTCGGTGGCGTCATAGAGCTTGTCCGGCAGCCTGTTTTTGAGGCCGTCCACGATTCCCTGGATCTCTTCCTGGTATTCGGGGTCCATCTTCGGCCAGAACATCCGGGACGCCGCTTCGCGGAAGAAAGCCCAATCGCGTCCGGTCGATTTCTCCAGGAAGAAAGTGAACATCTGGAGGGCGTCGTCGATCTCCGCGGCCAGGTGATAGCCGTTCTGAAAGCCGACCTCCCGCGGAGTCCCTTCGAGATGGACGAAAACCCAGCCGTTCACGTCCTGCCGATAGGAGTTCTTGAGCTCGGCCGGCAGCTTCGCTTTAGCAGGCCTGGAGCAGGCCCCGGCGAAAACAAAGCTGAGGATGAGTCCGCAGAGAAAAAACCGCTTCGCGTTCATGGATTTCCTCCCGGGTTTTGAAGTGGCCCGATTATAACATGACGCTTCGGCAGATGTCACTGCCCCGAGCCGTCCTTGAATTTTGGGGGGTCAGAGAGTATATTATCTTGATTATTTTTTAGGAGTTAGATCATGCCCAAATACGTCTATTTCTTCGCCCCTGCCCGTACTGAAGGCAACAGAGACATGAAAGACCTCCTCGGCGGCAAAGGCGCCAACCTGGCCGAGATGGCCGGGATCGGCTTGCCGGTCCCGCCGGGGTTCACGGTTTCGACGGACGCCTGCAATATCTTCTCCAAGTCCGGAGGGACTCTCCCGCCAGATGTTGAATCGGAGATCCAAGCCAACCTCCGGAAGCTCGAAGAGGTGGCCGGCCGGAAGTTCGGGGATCCCGCTGACCCCCTCCTCGTCTCAGTCCGCTCCGGCGCCAAGTTCTCGATGCCGGGGATGATGGACACGGTGCTCAACCTTGGGCTTAACGATGCGACCCTCGAGGGCCTGGCCCGCAAGAGCGGCAGTCGTCGTTTCGCCCTGGACTGCTACCGGAGGCTCATCCATATGTTCGGAGACGTCGCCCTGGACATTCCCAAGAAAAGATTTGAGGAGATCCTCCACGAGCATAAAAAGAAATTCCGCGTCAAGCTGGACAACGAGCTGACCGAGAGAAGGCTCGAGGAAGTCATCGCCGCCTACCGCACCCTCATCCGGGCCGAGAAAGGGGCGGACTTCCCTCAGAACGTCCAGGAGCAGATGCGCCTGGCTGTCGATGCCGTCTTCAGGTCCTGGAATAATCCCCGCGCCATTACCTACCGGCGCCTCAACCATATCCCCGATGATCTGGGCACGGCCGTCAACGTTCAGCTCATGGTCTTCGGCAACATCGGTGAGAAGTCCGGCACCGGAGTCGGCTTCACCAGGAACCCGGCCAACGGGGACAAGATGCTCTACGGTGAGTACCTTCTCAACGCCCAGGGCGAAGATGTCGTGGCCGGAGTGCGCACGCCCTCCCCGATCAGCAAACTCGAGTCCGAGATGCCCGAGGTGTATAGGGAACTCAAGGACATCACGACCAACCTCGAGAGACACTATGGCGATGTCCAGGACTTCGAGTTCACTATCCAAGACGCCAAGCTCTACATGCTCCAGACGAGGAACGGCAAGCGGACCGGCCAGGCGGCGATCCGGTTCGCCGTCGACCTTGTCGAAGAGGGGCTGACCAGCAAGGAGAAAGCGCTCCTCCAGGTCGAGCCGGAGGCCCTGAACCAGCTCCTCCATCCGGTTTTCGATCCCGAGGAGAAGCGGAAGCACGAGATTTTGGCCAAGGGACTGGCCGCTTCCCCCGGCGCGGCCGCCGGCCAGGCCGTCTTCACGGCGGAGGAAGCCGAGGCCTGGAAAAAAGAGGGAAAGAAAGTCGTGCTGGTGCGGGCCGAGACGTCGCCCGATGATATCCACGGAATGAGCGCCGCCCAGGGGATCCTGACCGCCACCGGCGGCATGACCTCGCACGCCGCCGTGGTGGGCCGCCAGATGGGAAAGCCGGCCGTCGTCGGCTGCGGCGCGCTGCGCATCGATGAAGAGCAGAGGAGGTTTGTCGTCAACGGCCGGACCTTCAAGGAGGGCGAATGGGTGTCGATCGACGGCGGCACGGGCGAAGTCCTGGCCGGCGAGATCCCGACCCGTCCGTCCGAGATCCTCCAGGTCGTCCGGGGCGAGAAGAAGCCCGAAGAATCCAGGATGTTCCAGTACTTCTCCAAGCTGCTGAGCTGGGCGGACGAGTTCAGAAAGCTGGGCGTGCGCGCCAATTCCGACACGCCGCTGGACGCCCGCGTCGCCTTCGCCTTCGGAGCCGAGGGGATCGGACTGGCCCGTACCGAACACATGTTCTTCGGACCCGAGCGGTTGCCCATTGTCAAGGAGATGATCCTGGCCGATAACGAACCCGACCGGCGCCTCGCCCTGGATAAACTCCTGCCTTTCCAGAGAAAAGATTTCTACGAGTTCTTCAAGGAAATGCACGGCAATCCGGTGACGATCCGCACCATCGACCCGCCCCTTCATGAATTCCTGCCCCGGCGCGAGGACCTGATGGTCGAGCTGGCCGAGCTCAAGGTCAACCCGCGCAAGAACAAGGCCAAGATTGCTGAAGTCGAGACGCTGCTGGCCCGCGTCAACCAACTCTCCGAGTTCAACCCCATGCTCGGCCACCGCGGCTGCCGGCTGGGCATTTCCTACCCCGAGATCACCGAGATGCAGGCCCGGGCTATTTTCGAGGCGGCCTGCGAGCT
>CAYGXD010000130.1:0-6110 GCA_964353705.1 uncultured Eubacteriales bacterium
AATCCGCACAGAACTGCTTGGTCTCGGGATTCTCAGAATGGCATTTCGGGCACTTTATGGTCACTTCGGGTCCCTTTTATTATGTGTGGCTAAAGATTATCAAGGAATGGGGAGGATAGTCAACTGGGAACGAAATCAAAGCCGGGTTGATGGAAAGCAGTGAAATGCCCAGGAAAAAACGGGTAGGGTGGGCGAATACACGATCTTCGAACCTATCTCAGGCATAATAGCAGCGCCCATCAGGTTCACTGTCTTTAGACCGCTAACTCTGAGGGGGATTTGCGGCGCCGCCGTGGCGAAAGATTTTCCTCTTGGCGGCCTCGGAAATGACGAGGCTGATGAGGACCGCGCCGGGGAGCAAAGCCAATTCCCAAAGGTGAACGGGCGCAAACCGGAAAACGCTGCGCAGGAACGGAACGGATAACACCAAAGTCAGAAACCCGACGGCTCCTCCCGCCACCCACCACAGCGCCGGGTTCGGAATTCGCAGAAGAGCCGGGATGGAGTGGGCCCAGGACCGATTCGTGAATATCAGTCCCAGGTTGGCAAAAACCAGGCAGGCAAAAGCGACCATCCTTGCTTCGCCCTCACCATATCCCTTGAGCAGCAGGAACCCATAGGCGGCCAACACCACGGCCAGGACGCCCGCTCCCTGGAGCAGGCAGGTGAGAACCCGCGGACGGCCGAACAGGGGTTCCTCCAAACGGCGCGGCGGACGGTCCATGATGTCCTTCTCGTCGGTCTCCATCTCAAAGACGATCGTGCAGGCCGGGTCGATGATCAGCTCCAGGAATAGGATATGCACCGGCAATAAAGCCAGCGGCCAGTTGAGAAGGACAGGAACAAGCGACATCCCGGCGATCGGGATGTGGACCGAGAAGATAAAGGCCATCGCTTTCTTCAGATTGTCGAAGATCCGACGTCCCATGCGCACGGCCTGGACAATGGAAGCGAAGTTGTCGTCCAGAAGCACGAGCGCCGCGGCTTCCCGAGCTACATCGGTGCCCCGTCCGCCCATGGCGATGCCGATATGCGCGGCTTTGAGCGCCGGCGCGTCGTTGACGCCGTCGCCGGTCATGGCCACAACTTCGCCGTCGGCTTTGAGGGCGTTGACGATGCGCAGCTTCTGCTCGGGCACGACCCGGGCAAAAATGCTGGCCGTCTTGATGCGCTCCTGCAGTTCGGTGTCGTCCATGGCGTCCAGGTCGGGACCGGAGATAACATGGTCCGGCGACCGGAGGCCGATCCCGCGGGCGATATTTTGGGCTGTGCCGGGGTAGTCTCCCGTGATCATGATGATACGGATGCCCGCGGTATGGCATTCTTCGACGGCCTTGGGGACCTCCGGCCGGATCGGGTCGGAGAGACCCAGCAGGCCGATGAATTCAAAGTTAAAGTCATGCTGCTCAGACGGCAGAAAAGTCGATGGGAAACGCGCCCGCGCCACGCCGATGACTCTCAAGCCGTCATTGGCCAGGTGGTTGATCTGCTCCCGCAGCGCTCCCATTCTGTCTTCATCGAAGTGGCATAGATCGGCGATTGCCTCGGGCGCTCCCTTGGCCGCGATGAGGCTCTCCTGGCTGTCGGGTGAGCGCCAGACATGCGACATGGCAAGCAACTTTTCCGAGAGCGGATATTCCCGCACCAACGTCCAGTCTTTGTGGATATGCTCGGTATGTTCAAGAGTGCGGCCGGCCAGCTCTTTCATCGCCTTCTCCATGGGGTCGAAGGGGCCCGCCGGGCTGGCCAGGATGCTGTATTCCACGATTTCATGCAACTCTTCGGGCAGGGAAATCTGCCGGCCGTCGGAATTAAAGACCCGGCCGTTTACGGCAATCCTGGTGACCGTCATCCGGTTGAGGGTCAGCGTTCCCGTCTTGTCCACGCACAGGACGGTGGCCGCGCCCAGCATCTCGATGGCCGGAACCCGCCGCGTCAACACCCGATGCCGCGAGATCCGCCATGCGCCGAGGGCCAGGAAAATCGTCAGCACCACGGGAAATTCTTCCGGCAGAGTGGCCATGGCCAGGGTGAGCCCCGCCAGGAAGCCGTTCAGCCAGTCGCCCCGGGTCAGTCCGAAGGACACGATCACCAGCGCGCACAGGCTCAGGCCGAGGAGGGCGAAGTTCCTCACAATCCGGCTGGTCTGTTGCTGTAAGTTTGTGTGCTCAGGCTGGAGGATTTGAAGAGCTTTGCCGATCTTCCCGATCTCGGTGCGAGGGCCGGTCCTCATGACCTGGACGATGCCCTGCCCCTTGACGACCAGTGTTCCGGAATAAACAAAAGGCAGGCCGTCTCCGCCAGGACGCCCCATTTCCTGGCGGCCGTCCCAGGACTTTTTCGACACAGGGACGGACTCTCCTGTCAGCAGGGATTCATCGACGCTCACGTGGTTTGCCGAAAGCAAGACGCCGTCCGCGGGAACTCTGTCGCCCTCCGCGATAAGGACGATATCATCACGGACGACCTCCCGCCCGGCGATCCTCTGCTGCCGGCCGTCCCGGATCACCAGGGCGCGGGGGCTGGACAGGTCGCGCAGGGCTTCCAAAGCTCGCTCGGTCTTCTGTTCCTGATAAAAAGTAATTCCGATGATGACAAAGACGAATCCCGACAGCATCAAGGCCTCTTCTGTGTCACCCAAAAAGAGGTAGAGCCCGCCGCAGGCGATCAGCATGAGAAACATAGGCTCGCGCACGACTTCGAGGAGAATATGCAGGGGGGTACGCTTCTTTTCCGACGGCAGTTCGTTGTAGCCATCCTGGGCCAGATTCTCCAGGGCTTGTTGTTCGGTCAAGCCCTGCAAATTGGTCTCGTCGAATTTTGTGCTCATGGTTTGACTGTGTTTGTCTCCCAGGCTATCGCTCCGCCTCCGGGATGCAGCCCCTTAAGAGGTGGAATGTCCCGCGCTTGGATTTCGCGGGAAGGTGAAGCTTAGCCATGTTGGATATGCTTCACGCCTTGCTGAAAGAGGGCGATGACGTGCTCGTCCTCGGCTCCATAATAAACCTCTTTTCCTTCCCTCCGCGCTTGAACGAGCCGCATCTGGCGGAGCCCTCGCATGTGGTGGGAGACTGCGGATTCGCTGATGCCGACCACCTTGGCCAGGGCGCTCACCTTCATCTCTCCATGCGCCAGCGCAGAAAGGATCCGGACACGGCTGGTATCGCTGAAGGCGCGGAACAGTTCCGCGACATGAGCGGCCGTGTGCTCATCAAGGACAGAAGAATGGGTCTTCATGGGCATAGCCTAACATCTGAGTATATGTTCATATGTTCAAAGAATAATGACTCTTATTGGCTCTGTCAAGCCCCGACTCATCCCGCGACCTGTCTCCTGGCATTCTCCTTCCGGGTCGGGTATAATTTTCCGGGCATGAAGCTTTCGCAGATCATCGTCTTCCTGGTTATCGTTCTCCTTGTCTACGGGTCGATCAACTTCTATATCCTGAGGCGGACGCGGCAGGCCCTCGCGGACTCGCCCGTCCTGCGTTGGGTCTTTTTCAGCCTGTTTCTTCTCCTGATGCTCGCCTATCCGGCCGGCCGGTTCCTGGAGCGTGGCCGCGGGAATTCGTTTTCGGCCGTGGTGATAACGATAGGGGCGTACTATTTCGCCCTGATGATCTATCTTCTTCTTGCCGCTTGTATCATCGACCTCTTTAGGCTTGGCGATAAGCTCTTTCACTTTTTCCCGGAGGCGGTCCGCCGGGACCCGCACAGGTCCGCCGAGTTGGCGTTTTTTGTGGGCGTCGTCGCCGCGTTCCTGACCGTCATCCTCGGGCACCTGAACACGCTCCACCCGAGGTTCAGGAAACTCGACCTGAAAGTCGACAAGCCGGCGGGCGCGCTCCAGGAATTAAGAATCGCGTTGGCCTCGGACATCCATGTGGGGACGGTCACAGGAACGGAGACCCTGGAAAGAATCATCGCGCGCCTGAACAGCCTGAAGCCCGACCTGGTGCTCCTCCCGGGCGATGTCTTTGACGAGGATGTCTCGGGGGCGCGGGCCCAGGAAGTCTCGTGCCTTCTCAAGTCGATCCGCGCTCCCCTCGGCGTTTTCGCCTGCACGGGAAACCACGATTATTACGCTGGCATCGAACGCTGCCTGGAGAACCTGCGTCTCGGCGGGGTGACGGTGCTTCAGGACGAGGCGGTCCAGGTTGCGGGCTCGTTTTATCTCCTGGGACGGAGGGACCCGGCATCCGTGAGGAGAGGGGAGAGGCGAACTCCGCTGAAGGACATCGCCGCGGGCTGCGACCGCGCGCTTCCCCTGGTCCTCCTCGACCACCAGCCCCTGCGGCTCGAGGAGGCGGCCCAGAACGGGATTGACCTCCAGATCTCGGGACACACTCACGCCGGGCAGCTTTTTCCGCTCAACCTCATCAACCAGCTCGTCTGGAAGGTTTATTGGGGATACAGCCGCAAAGGCAGGACTCAATACTACGTTTCCTGCGGTGCGGGGACCTGGGGTCCGCCGGTCCGGACCGGCAGCTATCCCGAGATCGTCCAGATCCGGCTCACGTTCGCCGGGGGGCGGTAAGGTTACCCCGTCCGTCGACCGGTTTGCGGCCCGCCACTGCCCTCCTATTGGAATACGAAAACGTACTCCTGGATGCCGTGATGCAGCAGGAAGGAACGGGACACGGTGAATCCTGCCATGAGTCTGGCGATATCCCGCGGCTGATGGCGTGGGCATGGTCTCGTATCTTGTTTCGGTATTTCGTAGGTCATCTGTTCGCGGCTGAGAATTCTGAAAATCGTGGGCGA
Organism: uncultured Eubacteriales bacterium; assembly: GCA_964353705.1. Lineage (GTDB taxonomy): Bacteria > Acidobacteriota > Aminicenantia > Aminicenantales > UBA8522 > UBA8522. Next base: position 4,764 of record CAYGXD010000130.1, read on the forward strand.
CACAGAGATGTTCGGCAGAGATGAGATCAGCGCAAATAGCCTGGTCCCCGGACGGCACCAGCGGCTCAGCCTCTGAACGAGCGCCTTGAGTTCCCGCAAATCGAAGTAATTAAAAATGTCCCAGGCCAGGATTATGTCGAAGACCGTTTCGCCACTGAACGGAAGGAGTGCGGAAAACGCCGCTTCCTCGGACCTCTCCTCCGGCACGACCGCTGCCTTCCATTCCCGGTAGCTGTGATAGAAGTCGTAGATATGTAGCCGGCAGGAGAGTTGCGACCAGAACCGCACGTTCGCTTCGAGGGCAGGGCCGAGGTCCAGGATCGAGTAGCCCCGATCGCTCCGCACCGGGCCCAGCAGCGCATTCAGTCCGAGCGATTTATGCACTTGCGGCAAAACCTGGGTTTCTCTAGGAACACTCTGAGTCATGGGATGCTGCGTCGAAGGTTCTCCCTGCAGGCCGCCGGGGAGCGGCCATCTTGCGCCGCTGGAATCAGATCTTATCCCCGGTCCTATCCTTTGTAATCACCTCCTGTGACGGAGGCTTCATTGCAGGATTATCTACATGTGACGGTTTTGCTGCCACCGCGGGTTTGGAAGTCATGTCGATGCTGCCCTTGAAGTCCGCCCCATCCTCCAGACTCACACGCGGGGCAACAAGGTTCCCTCGCACTTTGCTGGATTGCCGCAAGATGATCTGCTCTGACCCAAGGAGATTGCCTTCCACCCCTCCCATAACGACGATGTTCCTTCCCTGGATATCAGCCTTGATGCGCCCGCTCGTGCCGATTGTGACGCTGTGCTGAGCCAGCTCTATCTTTCCTTCAACCAGGCCCTCCACAATCAGATCCTCGCCGCCCGAGAGAGTGCCCTTGATCTCGATCGAAGGACCGATCAAAGCCCGTTCCTTGGCAGGGGGCGGCTGACTCCTCGGGGCCCATGGCTCCGGCGGCGGTTGCATGGGAGCCTGGGTTGGAGGGTTGTCCGCGTCCAATTTTTTCCATTTCATTGCCTACTCCTTAGCTTTAGATTTATGTGGGCCGCCTCATATTGCTAAATTATCTCCGGATCCCTGAAGTCGTGGGATTCGGCGGCATCCATCCATTAGGACGGGGCGCCTAAAAAATAAATCGCCCCGGCGGACAAGCATTGGCCTGCTGGGTCACAATCGACCTCCTTCGATTTGGTTTTAATCGACTGAGTGAAAAACAGCGAGCAGGACAGGATGGCCTGCCTGGCCTTGACATCATTCAAATTCCTTCACGTTACAAGCTACTGATGAAAAATGAATGTTTCATTAAAATTAGATTAACAATACATTAAATATTCTCGCTCAGTTTGGGTAACCCA
>CAYGXD010000130.1:6210-10363 GCA_964353705.1 uncultured Eubacteriales bacterium
CATTAAAATTAGATTAACAATACATTAAATATTCTCGCTCAGTTTGGGTAACCCAGACTTAAAATAATAAACGTCCAAAAGGACCGAGAAATCTGGGGAAAACGGCAAAATAAGGGGAGGGTAGACTAAAGTTCAATTTTCGAACTTTCTTCAGACACAACAGCAGCGCTGATCAGATACGATGTCTTCAGTCTGTTTCTTAGCCCTTCAGCCCCGCCAACCTCTTCCTGGCATCCTCGACTTCAGGCAGCCCGGGGTCGGCGTCTTTCCAGAGGTCAAGGAATTTTTGGTATTGTTCGACCGCTTTGGCCTTCAATCCCTTCTGCTCATAAAGCTTGGCCAGCCGGTAATGGAGCACAGGATGGACGAGAAACCGCGCCCGGCTCGAAGGATCAAAGGTGATGAGCTTTTCATACTCGGCGATGGCTCGATCGAGGTCGCCTTTCTGAAGATACGCCCTGGCCAACACGTCCTTCAAGAAAGGCGTGTTGTAGCCTGCCATAGGTATTACCTCTGTCAGCGCGAACGGAACAGGAAGAGCCGTCTTTTCAAAAAAGGCAATAGCCTTGTCCGGTAATCCCTCGGTCAGGGCGACCTCAGCCTGAAGAAGACTCGCGTTGAACGCTCTCCATTCTCTTTGCCTCGAGCTTAAGCCTGGCAGAAGGACCGTCATCTCCGCCGCTCTTGTTTTCGCCGAGTCGATCTTGCCTTCGTTCATTTCTATATAGCCCAAAATGCCCAGGTAGCCGGCTTTATAATACGCTTCGTCTTGAGAATTTGGATACGTTACGCCATCAAAATATTCTTTGACAGCTTTCCGGGCGAGGCCAAATTCACCTCTCATTGAATAGATATACCACCGGACATAGTTGATCAAGGCTTTGCGCCTCGCGTCGCCTACCGAAGCCAGCAGCTCTTCTGCTTTCTGCAGGCCTTCCATGCCCTTATTCACGTTGCCGAGCCAGCAGTGATAAAATCCTTTGAACGCGTATCCCTCTCCTTTCATGCCGGCGCTGGGCGCCTGGGCGATAAACTTCTCCAGCCAGGCCATGCCCTCGGCCGGGTTCTCTTTCAAAGCCTGGATATAAGCGATGCAGAAATTGGAGGTGAGAAAGTCGGGCTTGACAGCCAAGGCCTCTTGATATTTGGCGATGGCCTCGTTCAATCTTCCCATCCTGAAATAGGCTTCGGCCAGGGAATCCAGCGGGTTGGCATCGCGCGGGTTCAGCAGAGCATATTTATGGAAATGCTCGATGGATTTTTCGAAATTCCCGAGAGCGAGATAAGCGTAGCCGAGCTCATTGTGAGCCGTGCCGTAATCGGGGTTGAGCTCGAGGACTCTGTTCTGCTCTTCGATGGCCATCTCGTGATGGCCGCGTACTCTATAGAGAATGCCCAGCTCATAATGAGCGATCTTCTCCCGGGGGTATTTTTTGATGAGCTCCTGCAAGAGGCGAATCTCGGCTTCCCTGTCGCGCTCGATCATGTAGGCGTAGAGCGCTTCGATATAGAGCCTCTCTTTTTCCGTGACTTTGTGGGCTAAAGCTTTCGCTTTTTGCAGGGCCTCACCGCGCGCCCGGATATTGCCCAGGTTTGATTGCACGTTGGCAAGCATGTAATAAGCCATGGCGAACTCGGGGTCCAGTTCGACGGCTTTTTCGAGCGACTTTCGGGCATCTTCATCGTACATCTTATCGGATTCTTCGATGGCTCTCAGATAATATCGATAAGCCTCCATCGAGATGGTCGTCGCTTCGGCCACAGGGATTTGTTTGCCCGCGATCTTCTCCCTGGCCGGGCCGACCCCCGCCGAAATGGTCCTGCTCAGCTCATCGATCTGGGTCCTTAGGATACTGTCCGCTCCTTCGCCACGAGAGCCAGCGCTCTTAAGCATTTTTCTAGTCTCGACGTCCAGCACCTTGACGTCCGTTGCGAACACGTCTCCGGCCTTGACGAAGCTGCCCAAGACTATCGCTTCGACGCCCTCCTTGCGGCAGAGCCGGAAGCCCGATTCGCTGTCGATGGTCTTCGCGTCCTTTTCGCCCATCTGGGAAAGGAGGTCGGCCATTCTCTCCCAGGTAACCACGTACAGCCCGCCTCTCTGTTCCAGGCTGGTAATGAGCAGGCTGGGGATGGCCTTACTGAGATAATCGTAGGCCTTGTCGCCGGTCTGATTTTCAAAGCTGATAACCGCGACCGAGTTCTTAATCTTAGGGGAAGGCGCCGCTTCTTTTCGAGGGAGAAATTTCCAGAGGAGCAGAGCAGCGATGATGACAGAAATCAGAAGGGCCGCCGGCTTGACGAGTTTCTTGGGCTCAAACTGAACGGTGATCTGTTTGGAAGTAAGGGTTTTTCGCTCCGGCACGACGCGCTCGATCGTGGGGATCCCTTTTTCGATTTTGTCCAGCTCAGCCTCGACCTCGGCGGCAGTCTGGTATCTTTGCGCCTTGCCTTTCTCCAGGCATTTGAGGATAAGATGATTGAGGTCGTCAGAGATGTGAGGGTTGAGCGACTTGGGATCCTTGGGGATTTCTGTCTTGTGCTTGATGGCGACACTCAAAGCCGTCTCGCCTTCGAAGGGAACGCGGCCGGTGGCCATTTCATAAAGAATAATGCCGAGGGAATAGATATCAGACCTCTGGTCAACGTCCTTGGCTTCCGTCTGCTCGGGAGACATATACTCCGGCGTGCCGATCATGACTCCCGCGCCCGTGATCCCTTTCTCCCGGACCGACCGGGCGATGCCGAAGTCCATGATCTTGGCGTTCCCGCCCTTGTCGATCATGATGTTCTGGGGCTTGAGGTCGCGGTGGACGACCCCCAGGCTGTGCGCCTCGGCCAGACCTTGGCAGACCTGCTTCCCGATGCTCAGCACGGTCCCCATGGTGAGCCCGGTGGACATGCGGATCATGGTCTTGAGGTCCTCGCCGGAAACGTACTCCATGGTGATGAAGTGAGCTCCCTCGGCTTCACCGATGTCGAACATCCCGCAGACATTCTTGTGGCGGATCTTCCGGGCCAGCTTGAGCTCGTTCGAAAAACGCTCGATAGTTTCCCGGTCCGAGGCGACCTCGAGATTGATGAGCTTGAGGGCGATTTTTTCGTTGATCTTCGTATCCAGGACTTTATAGACCCTCCCCATTCCGCCTTTTCCGAGCTCCTCGATAATCTGGTAGCGTCCGGCGAAGGTGGAGCCGCCCATAAGCACGCGGATGGGCGTTTGAAGGGTCTCTGTAACGTTTGGCTGGAAGTCCTTGGATGGAGGGATAAGCTGGGTCCCGCATTCCCCGCAAAATTTTAAGGTATCAGGGTTCTCAGAATGACATTTCGGGCACTTGACGGCCACTTATCGTCCCTTCTATCAGGTATGGCTAAAGGGTATCAGGGAATGGGAGGATTAGTCAACTGCAAGCGAAATCAAAGCCAGGTTAATTAAAAAAAGGTGAAACGCCTGGAAAGAATAGGGCTGGATGATTTTGCCCAGCATTAGTTTCTCAGCTCCCTTGAGCAATTGACGTTTTATGGAAGGACTCGATCAGCACACGCCTGACGCCGATAAGGCTCATGATCCAGCCAATAGGGTATGGGAGACTGGTAAGCAACCACCAATTCGATCGCCCGGTATTACCACCGACTCCTCCAAACATACTCACTACAAAGAGGCCGGCCACACCGATCAGTGTCAGCCCAAAAGCCCAGTATACAAATATGCGGTGGCGGCTCTTGCCGAGAAAGGCGCCGAGCGCCACCAGTCCGCTTCCAGGCAGAATGATTAACGAGCCTTCCAGCGGGTCCACGACTCCGATTATCATCGCAATAAGTCCGATGATGGACAGGATGCGTGACCATAGCTTGCGCTTGTTCATTGAATCACCTCCCCTGTACAAAACGACTTTATCAACGATAAAGGCAGAATGTCAATCGCCGCCGAGGCTTTTATGAGGAAAGGGGCAGGGTGAGCGAATATACGAATTTAGAACTTTTCTCAGGCATAGCAGCATCGCTGAACAGATTCGATGCCTTCAGGCTATTGCCTAGCGATTCAGCCCCGCCAACCTCTTCCTGGCATCCTCGACTTCGGGCAGGCCCGGATCGGCGTCTTTCCAGAGGTCGAGGAATTTCCGGTAGCTTTCAGCCGCTCGAGCTCGATCGC
>CAYGXD010000131.1:0-6964 GCA_964353705.1 uncultured Eubacteriales bacterium
GGGGGCTCCCGACTCGGTTAGAGATGGAGCAGGCACTTGCCCAGACCGACGTCGCAGACCGTGAGCCAGAGCACGGTCCTAATGAAACCCTCGTCGCTCTGGAATGCCCGCTGGCGGCAACCCTCCCAGTCGTCATAGCAGAGATCGGCCGGGAGACGGGCGGCAGCCGGCTGAGGCAGCCAGAAAAAAACGGACAGGAAAACGAAAGCGGCCAGCGTCAAGGCGATGGCTCTTTTCATGGGAACCTCCTTTCGCCTCTTCTAAAGCAAATCCCGTGCCAGGAAGCTCCGTTCGGGCGGTCCGTCAGCCCGGAATTTTTTCCAGGGGAAATGCGCGCGGGTTGCTGCTTCGAAAATGGGATTACATCGCGCGGCCGTCAACGGATGAAGTCTAAACGCGGTCCGCGCCGCCAACTGAGGTAGGAGGTCCCTGCGATTAGGCGGCCGATCAGGCCATCGGAATCCTTATCCCTTTTTTCTTAGCGAAGCCGCTGGCTTCCTCGTAGCCGGCGTCGGCATGGCGCACGACCCCGAGCCCGGGATCGACCGTGAGCACGCGCTCCAGCCTTTTCGCCGCCGATTCACTCCCGTCGGCAACGATGACCATACCGGCGTGGATAGAGAGTCCGATGCCCACTCCCCCGCCGTGATGGACGGACACCCAGGAGGCGCCGCACACGGCGTTGAGCAGGGCGTTTAGGATCGGCCAATCGGCGATGGCGTCGGACCCGTCTTTCATGCCCTCGGTCTCGCGGTTGGGCGACGCCACTGAGCCCGTGTCCAGGTGGTCACGGCCGATGACGATCGGCGCGCTGATCTTTCCCTTCTTGACCAGACTGTTGATGACGGCTCCGAACCGGGCCCGCTCGCCATAGCCGAGCCAGCAGATCCGCGCCGGAAGGCCTTGGAACTTGACTTGCTTCTGTGCTTTCCGGATCCACCGGGCCAAGGCCTCGTCCTCGGGGAACTCCTTCAGCACGGCTTCGTCCGTAGCGTAGATGTCCTCGGGCTTTCCGGAGAGCGCCGCCCAGCGGAAGGGCCCTTTGCCGAGGCAAAAGAGGGGCCGAATGTACTCCGGGACAAAGCCGGGGATTTCGAAGGCCCGGGCGACACCCGCTTTCTCGGCCTGGCCGCGGATGTTATTCCCGTAGTCGAAGGCCTTGGCCCCGGCCTTCTGGAGGGCGAGCATGGCCTCGACGTGGGCGGCCATCGTCCGGTAGGCTCTCTTGATATATTCCGTGGGATTTTCGCGGCGCATCCGGAGCGCCTCCTCGTAAGGAAGGCCATTGGGGACATACCCATTGAGCTCGTCATGAGCGGAAGTCTGGTCGGTCAGGACATCGGGCACGATCCCGCGCTTCACAAACTCCGGCAGCACGTCGGCCGCATTCCCTAGAAGAGCGATGGAAAGAGACTCTTTCTTTTTCATCGCCGCGAAAGCGAGGTCGAGCGCTTCGTCCAGGCTCAAGGCCACGCGGTCGACGTATCTTGTCCGGAGCCTTTTTTCGATCCTGTCCCTGTCCACTTCGACGATGATGGCCACCCCGTCGTTCATCGTGACCGCCAGCGGCTGGGCGCCGCCCATCCCGCCGAGACCGGCAGAGAGAGCGAGGCGTCCGGCCAGCGACCCTCCGAAATGTTTTTTGGCCACGGCCGCGAGTGTCTCATAAGTGCCCTGGAGAATTCCCTGGGTGCCGATATAGATCCAGCTCCCGGCCGTCATCTGGCCATACATGGTCAACCCCTTGCCCTCGAGCCGCCGGAACTCGTCCCAGGTCGCCCATTTCGGGACGATGAGGGCGTTGGCGATGAGGACGCGCGGGGCCTCCTCGTGCGTCCGGAAGACGGCGACGGGCTTCCCCGACTGAACGATCAGGGTTTCGTCGTTCTCGAGCCGTTTCAGAGACGCCACGATCGCCCGGTAGCAGTCCCAATTGCGGGCAGCTTTGCCCGTGCCGCCGTAGACGATGAGCTCTTGGGGCTTTTCGGCCACCTCCGGGTCGAGGTTGTTCATCAGCATCCGCAGGGCTGCTTCCTGGGCCCAACCCTTGGCTTGAAGAGTCGAACCGCGGGGCGCGCGGACCTGGGGAGGGGTTTGATTTTCCTTACCGGCCATGGGGATCTCCTTCCATTTTCTTATACCACCGAACGGGGTCAGGTCTCAACATTCAACAAATTTTCCCCTCTAAACCTCCCGGTTTGTTGAATGTTGAGACCTGACCCCGTTTGCTGTGTGACCCCGTTTGCTGTGAAATTTGTTGAATGTTGAGACCTGACCCCATTTGATAAAAAAATATGTTGACTAGGCCAAAAAAAAGCTATAAATTTATGGACGTAGCTTGCCCAGGTTTGGAAGCCAAGGAAAAGGATGGGCGATCTCAAAATTCTGATTTTTGTTGAAAACCATGAAGACCGCGTCTTCCTCGCGGACGTCTGCCGGGGCGTAGGCTCTCCTTCCGCCCTCCCTTCCCTGGAAGAAGCCATTCTCCAGGCCCGCCGCGACCCTCCCCACGTCCTGGTCGTGGATCAAAATTGGGGCGACTTCCGCCATTTCAAGGGCTCCCTCTCCCCCGACATCGCCGTCCTTCTCGCAGGCCCTTACGAGACCGCCGCCCGCGACCTGATCGGCGGCTGGCCGGCCGGGTTTTTCATCGACTTCGTCCCCCGCCCGGACACGGAGGCGTCCCGGAACCGGTTCGTCCATACCCTGAGGATGGCGGCCGAGCACGCCCGCCTGAAGCAGGACCGGGGAAAGATCAGGGACATGTATTCGGAAATGCGGGAAATCAAGGGCTGGATCAACGAGAACCTCGTCCTGGAGCTCGAAAAGCGGCTCTCCATCCAGGTCCGCTACCTCTGGTTCCAGAGAAGGAAGCAGAAGATCGAGGATATCCTGCGCCGGATCTACATGGCCGGCGACGTGAGCAGCCTGCTCGACACGGTCTCCGACATCAAGGAGCTCGTCCAGGCCTCCGGCCTCACCTTCTACGTTCTCGACGAGAACGAGACCCTCGGGAAATACCTCAAGCCCCTGGTCTGGGACGACGCCTTCCTCTCCCATCCCGAGTTCTCGAAATACATCGCCCTTCTCGACTCCGCGGACTTCGCCTCCCAGGTCGTCCGCCAGGGGAACGAGGTCAACATCGGCTCGATACCTCCGGACCTGAAGCTCCCCAAGCGCTACGCCGAACACCTGAGGACGCCGCTGCGCAGCCTCCTGGGCGTTCCGATCCGGCACGGAAAAGAGATCATCGGCGTCCTTGAGGTCTATAACAAAGTCCACAAGGAGGAACTGAGCCAGGCCGGGTTCAGCCGCGAAGACCAGCAGGTGCTGCAGGGACTATCCGAGCACATCTCCCTGGCCATGACCAAGCTCAACCTGATCCAGTACGACGCCCTCACCGGGATCCTCAGGCCCGACCCGTTCTTCGAGAAAGTCATCCAGAAGATCAGCCTCCAGAGCAAGCGCCGCCAGGAGACCGGCTCCTACGCCATGGTCATGGGGGACGTCGACTGGTTCAAGCACTACAACGACCGGAACGGCCACGAGGCGGGGAACAAGCTTCTGCGCAAGCTGGCCGCGGTCCTCAAGCTGTCGATCCGCGAGGACGACCTCCTCTGCCGCTACGGCGGCGAGGAGTTCCTCTTTTTCCTGACCGGGGTGAACAGCCTGGAGGAAGCCTGCATCCTGACCGAAAGAATCCGGAAGAACGTCGAGGAGACGTACTTCGAAAACGAGGAGTTCCAGCCCCGCAGCAACCTCACGATGAGCTTCGGAGTGACCCTGCTCCCGAAGAAAGAGGAGTTCATATCCTCCCTCAGCCGCTACGAGCTGAAGAAGGTCGCCATCGAGTCCGACATGGCCCTGGCCGAGGCCAAGGGAAAGAGGTTCACGGGCCTGAGTCCCCGGGGCGAGGAAGAGAAAGAGCCGATCAAGAACAAGGTCTGCGCCTACCAGAGAGAGACCTCCGACCGGGACCAGAAGGGCGGCGTCATCCGGCCCTTCCGGCCCGAGTTCTTCGAAGAAAAAAGGAAGAACCCGAGGCACTACATCGCCACCACCCTCATCTATAAGGATGACGGGAATCTCAAGGTGACCAAGACGCTCAACTTGAGCCTCGGAGGGGTCAAAATCCTGTCCGAGTCCAGGCTTCCGCTGGCCAAGCCGCTGGACCTCTTTCTCGTCCTCGAAGACAGGGCGACTCACCTCCGAGGGGATGTCGTCTATTCCCAGCGGGCGGGCGAAAATTCCCCCCAGTTTCACACGGGGGTTGAGTTCCGCGATATGGCCGAGGCCGAGAGAAAAGTCCTGAGGAGCTTTATCGCCGCGGTCTTGAAACGGGAAGCTTCGGCCTAGGCCCCCAATTCCTCGATCAGGGACCGGAGATAATTGATCGGCGGGGTGATCTTGGCGTAGTAGGAATCCTTGAAGGCCTCGATAAAGGACCGGAAGGAATTGAAGTCGGCCGGGTTGCTCCAGTTCTCCATGCTCAGCTTCTCGAGGATCTCCTTGAGGATGTCCTCGTTGAGGATGTCCTCGGTGTACGCGGGCAGGGAGGCGCCTTCCTTCTCGCACATCTTGAGGTTGCGGAGGATGTATTTCCTCAGTATTTCCTGGTGGTTGATGATCTCCTGCTTGATGAAGAACTGCTCTTTCGGCGACTCCGTCTGGGCGAGCTTCAAGTAGAGCCGTTTGGCCTCCTCCAGGGACTCGTCGACCGAAGCGACCATGTATTCACCGTCCAGGATGGTCTTTCCCTCTTTCTGGAAAAAGCTGATCTCGCCGTTGCCGTTCCGGGCCTCGATCTTGCGGTAGGCCTCGAGGATCTCGAACAGGCTCTGGAAATTCCCGTTCTCCTGGCCGGCCGATTTCTCTTCGGCGGGTTCTTCGACGGCGGCCTTTTCGCCGGCTTCTTCGGCCACCGACTCCTCGATTATCTGGCTCACTTCCGGGACATTGAGCGGGACGCCGTTCCCGTTGGTCACGGGGGGCTGAGGTTCGGGCTCCTCCTGTTTCCCGGTTTCGAGGGCCCGAGGTTTCCCGGTTTCGACGGCCCGGGGTTCCTCCATTTCGACGACCCCGGCCTCGAGGATCTGCTTGATCTTCCTGAGCTTCTGGAGCTCCTGCTCGAGGTCGACTTTGAGATCTTCCTCCTCCAGCGATTCGGGGAGCTCGGCCACGATCCCGAACTTCTCCTCGAGGTCCTTCCGGAAGTTGTTCACCTTGACTTCGGCCGACTGGTGGAGCGTTTCCAGTTTGCCGGTGAGCTCGCGGACCAGGCGCAGCTCTTCCATGGTCAGTCCGGCCATCTTCTCGATCTCGGTCTGGTAGCTGACGGCCTTGTCAAAATGCTCCTTGATCTGGCTCTGAAGATGAGCGCGCTCGGTCTCGAACTCGCTGACTACGGTCCGGTAATCCTGGAGGACCGTCCTCCCCTTGTTTATCTCTCTCTCGATGACTTCGATCTTTCTGCCGGCCTCTTCCCTCTCCGCCCGGATCCTGGCTTCGAGTTCCCTCTCGATCTCCTCCTTGCGCTTGATCCAGATACTCTCCATCTTGGATTCGATCTCTTCGATGACGTTCACGGAATCTTTCAGGTTGACGTTCTTGTCAGCCATCTTTCCTCTCCTTTATCCCGGCCAAAAATCCTGTGCTTGGCGGCCTTCCTCACCGCTTCGGGGGTCAATCCCAGGCTCTGTAACTTGTTCTTTTTCTTCATTTTATAACCGGCCAGCCCGGCTGTCAAGAGCCCCACGGCCAAGCCCGTCAGAAACGTCCTGGAAAACAAGGTCTTTATCGCGATCACGCGTCTAGTTTGTCAGACCCGGGCCGCGGGCGCAATCACCTTTCCGGACGATTTTCGGGGGTAATTTTGCCGCGCCGGCGTCACCCCTAACGATGAGGCCGAGTCATCTTTTAGCGCTTGCTATTGGAATAAGGTATGGAGTATATAGGGAAGGAAAAGGAGCGAGGGCATGGACCGATCGACGATCTACCTCATCGATGACGACGGCCGGCGCAAGGACCGCACCGCCCGATTCCTGGCCGGCCTGGCCTTCGACGTCAAGACGATGACGACACTCGCCGAGCTCATCTCGGGTGGCGCCGCAGCCGGGGAACCGGGTGTCTCGGTCGTCAACCTTCTCGACCTGACGTCCGAAAAATCGGGCCTTCTCCGGCGGGTGAAGAAAGGCCTCCCGGAAATGTCGCTGATCGGTTTTTTCCGGCCGGAGGACTATGACGCCGGCATCGCGCTCCTCCGGGACGGTCTCGTCGATCAGATCTCCGTCCCCGACAACTGGGGCAGCCTCTTTTCCGCGGTCACTACCGAGCTGATTAAGAAAACACTGTTTCGCGAGAATGCGGCTTCCGAAAAACACCTGAAGCGGCTCCAGGTGGAGCGGGCCAGGAACAGAAGGAAGGCCCTGGAGCTCGAGGAGATCTACACGGCCACGCTGGAAAACCTGATGACCGCCCTCGACCTGAGGGACGTGGAAACCTTCGGCCACTCCATCACGGTCGCCAAGTACTGCCAGGCCCTCGCCAAGCTCGCCGGGATCGAGGACCCGGAAACGCTTGACAATATCCGCAAGGGCGCATTGCTTCACGACATCGGCAAGATCGCCATCCCGGACGCGATCCTGAAAAAACCCACCCGCCTGTCGGCGGCCGAATGGGAGAAGATAAAACTCCACCCGGTCCTGGGATACGGGCTGATCAAAGAGGTCAAACTGGTCAAGGAAATCGGCAACGTGATCCTCTACCATCACGAGAGATACGACGGGGCGGGCTACCCCAAGGGCCTGAAGAAAGAGGAGATCCCGCTCGAAGCCCGGATGTTCGCTTTGGCCGACGCCCTGGATGCCATCACTTCCCACCGCCCCTACCGGAAAGAGCGGGACTTCAAGACGGCCAAGAAGGAGATCCTGGACGGAAGGCGCAGGCAGTTCGACCCGGGCGTCGT
>CAYGXD010000131.1:7064-10202 GCA_964353705.1 uncultured Eubacteriales bacterium
GGCGATATTCCCGCTTCCCGTGCCGATATCGACGATGGTCGCTTTGCCGCCGGCGCGGAGCTCCAGCGTCTTCTCGACGAGGAGTTCTGTCTCCGGCCGGGGGATGATCGCTCCGGGCCCGACCCGGAAAGACATCGACCAGAATTCCTTCCGCCCGAGGATATAGGCCAAGGGAATTCCGGAGAGGCGTTTTCGGATGAGCCGCCGGAACCGGCGCTCGTCTTTGGCCGCGATAGCCCGCTCGGGCGAGGCCAGGAGCTCGATTTCACTCAGGCCGGAGGCCTCGAGGAGAAGGACTTTTGCTTCGATGGCGGGCGCCGCGACGTTATAGAGGAGTCTTTTCCCCGTCTGCAGGAGCTCTTGGACCGTGCTCAAAGAGGATTCCTAAGAGGCGGAAACCTGGTCCTCGATCGCCTGGGCCTGGTAGTGGAGGGCCAGCTTCTGGACGATCTCGCGGAGGCTTCCGTCGAGGACACTCTGGAGGTTGTGGACGGTCAGGTTGATGCGGTGATCGGTCATCCGGGACTGGGGGAAGTTATAGGTCCTGATCTTTTCGCTCCTCTCCCCTGTCCCGACCTGGGAGCGCCGGTTCTTGGCGATCTCGGAGTCCTGCTTGCCTTGGGCGATGTCGAGGAGGCGCGAACGGAGGATGCGAAGCGCCTTCTCCTTGTTCCGGTGCTGGGATTTTTCGTCCTGGCAGGAGACGACAAGCCCGGAGGGCTTATGGGTGACGCGGATGGCGGTGTAATTGCGGTTGACGTTCTGGCCGCCGGGGCCGGAGGCTCCAAAGGCGTCGATCTTGAGGTCCTTCGCGTCGAGCTTCACGTCCACTTCGTCCGCTTCGGGGAGGACGGCCACTGTCACGGTGGAAGTGTGGATGCGGCCGGAGGCCTCTGTCTTGGGGACCCGCTGCACCCGGTGGACGCCGCTCTCATACTTGAGCGAGGAGAAGACCTTCTTGCCCCGGATGCCGACGATGATCTCCTTAAACCCGCCGATGGGCGAGACACTCGTCTCGAGGACCTCGAGCTTCCAGCCGCTGGCCTCGGCGAAGCGGGAGTACATCCGGAAGAGGTCCTGGGCGAAGAGGGACGATTCGTCCCCGCCGGCGCCGGCCCGGATCTCCAGGATGACGTTTTTTTCGTCCCGGGGGTCCTTGGGCAGGAGGAGCAATTTGAGCTCCTCCTCGAGCGTCCGGGCCTTCTCAGCCAGGTCCTTGAGCTCGGTCTCGGCCAGGCCGCGGAGCTCGGGGTCGGAGTCCTTGTCGGCCAGGATCGCTTCGGACTCCCGGGTGTGCTGCGCGACCTTCTTCAGCTCCTCGATTTTTCTGATGAGGGGCTCGAGCTCCGCCCTTTCCTTTGACGTTTCCTTGAATTTCTGGGGGTTGGAGAGAAGGGCGGGGTCGGAGAGGGCGAGGTTCAGGCGGCGGTATTTTTCCTCAATATTCTCCAGTTCCTGAAAAACCATGGCTATTTTTTGGTGTCGCCATACTTCTTCCTGAACTTCTCGATGCGGCCGGCGCTGTCCATGAGCTTCTGCTTGCCCGTGAAGAAGGGATGGCACTGGGAGCAGATCTCGACGCGGATCTCTTTCTTGGTGGACCGGGTGAGGAAGGTGTTGCCGCAGGCGCAGGCCACCCGGCATTCCACGTATTCAGGATGAATACCTTTTCTCATCGTCACATTCTCCTCAACGCCTGCCCATTATAGCAGATTTTCCGGCCGCTTCAAAATCAGGGGTGGGGGGCGTTACTTCCTGTCCACCAGCTTAATCTTTATCAGCTCATCCAGCTTTTTTTCGTAGCCGTCCCAATCGATCGTGAACCGGCGCTCTTTCATGCTCTGCCGGACCAGCCGCTTGTATTTCCGGGAGTCGAGGTGGTCCTTGAGCTCCTTGCGGAGAGGATAGACCTGTTCCTCGGCCTTCCATTCGTAGACGCGTCCGTCCTCATACCGCAGGCAGTTGAGGTAGACGATCCAGGCCATGTGCTTGAAAGGGATCTTGGGGAAGGCTTTCTCGATGGCCTGGATTTCGGCCAGCTTCTCCGGGTTCAGAAAGCTGAAAAACCGGGAAAAAAGGACGGCGTTGTGAAAATAGGCGGGAAAGGCGAGCAGGCCGTCCTTGCGCAGGAGACGGGCGATGTAGACGAAGATATCCACGACCTTCTTGCGGAGCCCGAGGCCGGGGTGCTGCTGGCCGGGGAGCGGCGGCCGCTTGTCCGAGAAAGGCAGCCTGGGGTTCTGGAGGGTGAGCCATTCGATGACCAGGTAATCATGCTCGAAGAATGCGGGGTCGAGATGGAGGTAGGGCTTGGGGGAAAGCCGGCCTTCCCGGATCTTCAAGTCGACGATCATTTTATCCGGGTTCGGCTCCTCGTGGAAGATCCGGAGCCTCTGCACCGGGTACTCGGAGGAATCGAGCTCGAAGGACAGGGGTTGGAGGCCGCGGTTCCGGGCCTCGCGGTAGAAGTTCTTTCTGCCCATGACCGCCTGGACTTCGGTCATCGCAAAGCGGCCGAGGAAAAGGGAGGTGGATTTCTCCTCGATGAGGTCGGAAAGAATGTCTTTTTCCCTGACGAGCGGCGAGGCGGCCGGGGATCGAGTCGAGATCGGATCGTCTTTTTTCATGGCCTGGATCCCCTCTTCTTGGGAAGATCGTTGGATAGGATATCCTTTATATTCCTTTTCTCAACACTGGCAATGATTTTGAGAGCGTCCTTCATATCCTGGGGGATCCTTACGGTCGTTGTAGGCATTTTGGGCCTCCTGCGGTTTAAGGACTGAGATCAGCGGCCTGGGCGCAACCCCGGTCCGCAGGATTGAATGGTCGGGCTTTTCTAGCAATTTCCCTGAATGGCTTCAGCACGTAATTTCAAGCCAAGGGCCTGTAAAACCTTTAATATTGTGTCAAATCCAGGGCTTCTATCCCCAGATAGGGCTTTGTAAAGGCTTTCACGTGATAGGCCGGCATCGCGCGCTACTTGGGTCATACCCTTGGCTCGTGCAATATCGCCAAGAGCTTTAGCAATAAAGGCCGCGTCTCCATTTGATTCTTCAAAGCACGCTTCGAGGTAGGCTGCTATTTCCTCTGGTGTACGAAGATGCTCAGCGACGTCGTATTTTGTGGTTTTTGTTTTAG
>CAYGXD010000132.1:0-1453 GCA_964353705.1 uncultured Eubacteriales bacterium
CGTCGTCATACACCACCCAGGAGATATCCGCGTAGAGGTGGGGAAACCGGTCGAGGAGTGTCGAGACCATTTCGTGGTAGTACTTGTGAAAGACACGGCGCGAGATCCCGCAGTGGGCCCAGACGAAGGTCGTTTCGGGAAAGCGCCCGAGCACTTCCTCGAGCTCATCGAGGTGTTCGTAGTCGTCATGGATGCTGACCGAAGTGCTGTTCTGGTGGATGAGAACGGGGAGGCGCCTCGATGCGCACAGTTCGTAGACGTCGCAGAGGGCGGGATGATTGACGCGGGCGGTTTCCTCGTTGGTCATGTTGGTCAGATCGTCGTGCCGGCAGAGCACCTCGCCGATTCCTCTCCAGAAAGGATACTTGTCCAACATGCGCTCGATGTCGCGGGCGGCGTAGCGGTCGGTGGGGTTGAACCCGCAGACGAGCGGCGCGAACCGGCGGCGGGCCGGCGGCGGCAGGCGGAGGAGCGCCTCCGCGACGATCTCATCCGTACCCTGGAAATAGTAACAGCGGGAGTTGTCGTCGAGATAGTAGTGGGGCGCGTGTTTTTCGGCGGCGTCCCACTTCTTTTTGACCGGGAGGCCGAACAGCACGGCCTTGGCGATCCGGCCGGCGTCCATGGCGGCGACAAGTCTTTGAATGCCGTCGCTCTCCTGAATGAAGTCCACAAAATGAAGGTGGGCGTCGATGACGGAGACGATCGGCGCCTTCTCGACGTGCGAGGTGATCTTATGATGGAAGGCGGCATGATAGCTCATGGTAACTCCGGACGGCCCTCTGCGGGTCCGATTCGTTCATACGGGGAGAGAGCATACCATCCGGGTCGATGGGTGTCAAAATAAACCGGCCGGCTTGACAAACCTAAGCCTGTTAGTCATACTGTGATATGATTAATTCATACCAGGGCTAAAATATCGTGCGAAAGACAATCAAATTCACGATCAGCATGTCGGTTGCCGAGTTCAAGGATATCGAATCTCTCCGCCGCAGGACAGGGCGAACGAGAAGCCAATTCATCCGGGACGCCGTCGCCGCCTGGAGGGGTGGGCCCTGTCGGACCCTCTCTGTTAAGGAAGACCAAAAGGAGTATGGAGCTCCGCCGGCCTCGGATTTCGCCGATATGACGGACCTGACTGAGCGGCGCCGGCGGGCGATTGCGGCGGCAGGAAAATTCCGGTCGGGCGCCGCCGACCTCTCGTCAAATCATGACCGCTACCTCGAGGAGGCTTTGGCCGAAGACCTGCCGGGGAAGAAAAAGGGCTGATGCGGTTGCTGCTATGAACGTTTTCATCGATACAAGCGCTTTGTTGGCTGTGCTCGATGCCGATGATACCAGCCATAAGGCATCAAGGCCGTTCTGGGAGAGTATCATTTCCGCCGGAGATACCCTCGTCAGCCACAATTACGTTTTAGTGGAGACATCCGCCCTCACCTTGCGCAAGCTCGGG
>CAYGXD010000132.1:1553-9742 GCA_964353705.1 uncultured Eubacteriales bacterium
ATCGCCCACCGTTTTATTTCAGAAGCTTCATCCGCCGCAGGATGTCCTGAAAACGCGGCTCATTCCGCAGGTCGTCGAAGATCGGGTCGACGCAGATGTAAGGCATATTCTGGTCGTGTGCTTGATAGGCCTTTTCCAGCCAGTCGATCGCTTCCTTATTTAACCCGGCCCGGGTGTAGAGTGTGGCGATCTGCCAAGGAGTGACAAAGGTCGTTTTGGAGCGCGCCACTAGTGTTTCTGCCACCCGCCGGAGCGCGCCCCGGTATCCGGCCTCGGCAAACCCTCGGTCCAGGGCCTCCACGGCTTCACGGTCACCCTTGGCCGCGTAGGACGCTTTCCAGATCTCCAGCGCTTCCTTGTACATCCGCTTCATGTGGTAAGCGGACCGGAGCGTCGAGAGCGCGATCGCGTCGTTCGGCGTGTCAGCGAGTATTTTGCGGAGCAGCGCGATGGCGTCATCATACCGGCGGACCTGCATCAGATACATCGTATAAATGCCCTGGACCAGGGTGTTGAGGGGGTCGAGTTCCAATGCCCGGTCGGCTTCGACCGCCGCTTCCTTCGGACGCTCCAGGTAATTCAAGAGGTGCGAATAATAAATACGGGCCTCCGCATAATTGGGTTTGAGCTCGATGGCC
This sequence comes from uncultured Eubacteriales bacterium, assembly GCA_964353705.1. GTDB lineage: Bacteria > Acidobacteriota > Aminicenantia > Aminicenantales > UBA8522 > UBA8522. Next base: position 2,192 of record CAYGXD010000132.1, read on the forward strand.
CGACGATATTCTCGCTCGGCGCCGAGCCAGTCCCAATCCGTCCAGGTGTTGATTCCGGCTAGCATATAATGGACTTCGGCCAGTGTACTGTCCAACTCCAAGGCCTTCAGTGCGGCCGCTTTCTGCTTCGGCGTGGCCTCGTCATAGGAGGCGAACCCTTGCTGCTTGAGCCCGCCCCAGACTTGGGCGACTCCTGCATAGGCTGGGGCGTACTCCGGGTCCTTTTCCAGGGCCAGGTTAAAATACTCCAGCGCTTCATCGAGCCCCTGCCGGCTGAACTTATGCCAGGCGAACCGCCCCTTGAGGCAAAGGTCGTAAGCCTCTGGGTCGACCGGGCGGGAGCTGGCCAGTCGCGTCTCTTCCTGCGGAGTGAGCCGCACCCTCACCTCGCGCGTGATCGCCGAAACGAGCTCGTTTTGGAGCGATAGGACGTCGCGAAGGTCTCGTTCGTAGCTTTGGGCCCAGATCTGCGCTCCGGTGGCGGGATTGATGAGCTGGGCGGTCACGCGCACGCGGTCTCCCGAGCGAAGGACTGCGCCCGTGATCAGGCCGTCGACCTTCAACTCCTGGGCGATCTGGGACAGAGGTGTCTTCGTTTCCCTGAAGCGCATTACCGAGCTCCGGGCTATCACCCGTTTCAAGCTGCCGAGCTGGGCGAGGTCGGTGATCAACGCCTCGTGGATTCCGTCGGAGAAGTATTCCTGCTGGGGATCACCGGAAAGATTTTCGAGCGGCAGGACGGCGAGAGTCTCGATGGCGCGAGGGCGTCCTGTAAAAAACTTGAGAGCGACAACGGCCATCAAGACGAGCAAACCGGCTGCCCCACAATACAGCCCGACCCTCTTCCACCCACGAAACTTGGCTTTCCGCCGCCTCGCCCGGATCCTCTCCGGCTCGATCCCTTCGGCTATAGACCTCAGGTCATCGATCAACTCCTCCACAGACTGGTATCTCTGATCCGGATTCTTCTCCAGCGCCTTGCCCACGACCTGCTCGATGGACGCGGGGATCTCCGGGCGCCCGGCCGAAAGCGGCTTGGGCCGTTCTTTCAAAATCGCGTAGATAACAGCCTGGTCGTGCCCCCCCCCGAAGGGCAGTCGGCCGGCGAGCATTTCGTATATAACCACACCCAGCGACCAAATATCGGACCGATGGTCAACCGCTTCGCCCCGCGCCTGCTCGGGAGACATGTAGGCGATAGTGCCCATGGCCATCCCTTCCTTGGTCAGCAGGGTCCCTCCCCTCATCCGGGCCAGGCCGAAATCCATAATCTTCGCCTGGCCGCTCTCCGTGACCATGATGTTGGCGCTCTTGATATCCCGGTGAATGACTCCCTTCTTGTGTGCTTCTCTCAAGCCTTCGGCGACCTGCATTCCAAAGCCCAAGGCTTCGTCGATCTTCAAGGGTCCCCGCTCGATTTTTGCCTTCAGGCTTTCGCCCTCGAGGAAGGCCATGGAGATGAACATCCTATCTTCGGCCTCGTCGATCTCGTGGACCGTGCAGATGTTGGGATGGTCCAGGGCGGCCGCGGCCTGGGCTTCCCGGGCAAACCGTTCTTTGGCCTGCGGGTCGTACGTCCACTCAAACGGAAGGAACTTGAGGGCGACGGTACGCTTGAGCTTGTTGTCGACGGCCTTGTAGACAACACCCATCCCCCCTCTACCGAGCTCTTCGATGATCTGGTAGCGGCCGGCGAAAACAACCCCCGGGGGAAGCCTTTGTGTGAGATTCCCGATGGTTTTCGTGACGGAGAAAGGGGCCGCGGCGCCATGCTTGGTCCCGCACTTGCCGCAGTAGGAGGTACCCTCGGGATTATCGAAACTGCAGTTCGGGCAGATCATATCGTCGCTCGTCCAGAGGATGCCGGCGGCAGAATATCACCGGCCGGAAAGGGAGTCAAATATTCCCTGGGGACGGATAGCATCTCCTTTCGTGTGATTCTAGGGGTGCTGGTAGCCGTCCCTATCCCCCGACCCCGGGGAACCAGTCCCGTCGGTTCCCCCCGTCTCCCGACGGGCCCCCCCTCCGCTACGGGGGCTTTCAGACGGCTACCAGCACCCCTATCGCAGATCACTTGTCTGGGGATGGTTCCCTGGGGAGGTGCTTCGAGATGCCACCCTGCCTGTATTTTAAAAAGCAGGATGGCCCCTTTTTAAATGTCCTGTTTAGGGATGTCCGGGTAGAAGGTTAAATCAATCAGGTGTTCCCGTCGTTTATTAAAGAAGATTCATCCGCCGTAGGATGTCTTGAAACCGTGGGTCGGCCCGCAGGCCGTCAAAAATCGGGTCCACACTGAGATAAGGCGTATTGCCGTCATGCGCCTCATAGGCTTTCTCCAGCCAGTCGAGAGCTTCTTGGTTCTTCCCGGCACGGGCATACAGGGTCCCGATTTGCCAGGGCGTAACAAACTTTGTCCGGGAGCGTTCTATCAACATCTCGGCAACGCGCTGGAGAGCTCCCTGGTATCCATTCTCCGCCGAGCCGCGCGCCAGGGCTTCCAAGGCTTCGTTATCGCCTCTCGCCGCATATGACGCCTTCCAGATCTCCAGCGCTTCTTTATACATGTGCTTCATATGGTAGGCGGACCGGAGCGCCGAGAGAGCCACCAGGTCGTTGGGCGAGGCTTGGAGCGTGTCGCGGAGCAGCGCGATGGCATCGTCATAGCGCCGCGCGTACATGAGATCCATAGCATAAAGAGCCCGGAAAAGGGCGTTGAGCGGATCGAGTTCCAGGGCCCTTTTGATTTGGGCCATCGCTTCCTCCGGACGTCTCAGCATGTACAAGAGATGCGAATAATAGACGCGCGGATCCGGATAGTTGGGGTTGAGTTCAATCGCCAAGCGGTACGACTTTTCTCCGCTTGCCCAATCATAATCCCCCCATGCGTGCATGCCTGCCAACACGTAGTGAACTTCCGCCAGAGTGTTGTCCAATTCCAGAGCCTTGAGAGCAGCCGCCCTCGCCCGCGGTGTGGCCTCAGTGGCCGGAACTAACCCCTGTTGTTGATATCCACCCCAAACCAAGCAAATTCCCGTATAGGCCGGGGCGTATTCCGGGTCTTTTTCGAGAGCCAGCTCGAAGTACTTAAGCGCACTGTCGAGGTCCGTTTTAGTGAGTTTGTACCAGTGAAACTGGCCTTTGAGATAGGCCTCGTAGGCCTCGGGATTAACCTGCCGGGCGCTGGTCAGGCGCCTCTCATCCCGGGGAGTCAGTTGCACCTTCACCTCGCGCGTAATCGCCGATACGATCTCGTTCTGGAGGGACAGGACGTCGCGGAGGTCGCGCTCGTAGCTCTGGGCCCAGATCTGCGTCTCGGTCGCCGGATTGATGAGCTGGGCGGTCACGCGCACGCGGTCTCCCGAGCGCAGGACGGCGCCCGTGATCAGGCCGTCGACCTTCAGCTCCTGGGCAACCTTGGACAGGGGCTCTTTCGTTCCCTTGAAGCGCATCACCGAGCTCCGCGCGATCACCCGCTTCAAGCCGCCCACCTTGCCAAGGTTGGTGATCAGGGCATCGTGCACGCCGTCGGAAAAGTACTCCTGCTGGGGATCTCCGGAAAGATTCTCGAGGGGGAGGACGGCGAGAGTCTCGATAGTGTGAGGGCGTCCCGTAAAAAGTTTGACGGCGATCAAAACCAAGATAACGAGCAAGCCCGCCGCCCCGGCATAAAGTCCGGCCCGTTTCCACCGCCGAAGCTTGGCTTTCCGCCGCCTCGTCCGAACCCTCTCGGGTTCGATCCCCTCGGCAATGGACTTCAGGTCATCGATCAGATCGTCCACGGATTGGTATCTCTCGTCCGGGTTCTTTTCCAGTGCTTTTCCCACGACGTGCTCGACGGACACAGGGATTTCCGGGCGTCCTGCCGAGAGCGGCTTGGGCTGTTCTTTCAAGATCGCGTAGATAACAGCCTGGTCGTGCTCCCCCTGGAAAGGCAGCCGGCCGGCGAGCATTTCGTAGAGGACGACACCCAGCGACCAAATATCGGACCGATGGTCAACCGCTTCGCCCCGCGCCTGCTCGGGAGACATGTAGGCGATAGTGCCCATGGCCATCCCTTCCTTGGTCAGCAGGGTCCCTCCCCTCATCCGGGCCAGGCCGAAATCCATAATCTTCGCCTGGCCGCTCTCCGTGACCATGATGTTGGCGCTCTTGATATCCCGGTGAATGACTCCCTTCTTGTGTGCTTCTCTCAAGCCTTCGGCGACCTGCATTCCAAAGCCCAAGGCTTCGTCGATCTTCAGATGCCCCCCGTCGATTTTCGTCTTCAGGCTCTCGCCCTCGATGAAGGCCATGGAGATGAACATCCGGTCGTCGGCTTCGTCGATCTCGTGGACCGTGCAGATGTTGGGATGATCGAGGGCAGCCGCAGCCTGGGCTTCCCGGACGAACCGTTCCTTGGCCTGGGGGTCGTACGTCCATTCAAACGGCAGGAACTTGAGGGCGACGGTGCGTTTGAGTTTGTTGTCGACGGCCTTGTAGACGACACCCATCCCCCCTCTACCGAGCTCTTCGATGATCTGGTAACGGCCGCCGATAACGACACCGCGGGGCAGTCTTTGGGTGGGAGTTGCCATGGTTTTCGTGACGGAGAAAGGGGCCGCGGCGCCATGCTTGGTCCCGCACTTGCCGCAGTAGGAGGTACCCTCGGGATTATCGAAACTGCAGTTCGGGCAGATCATGCCGTCGCTCTCTCAAGCTATGTGCGGAAGGATATCATCGCCCCTGATGGGAGTCAAATATAGGGGGACGTTCCCCAAGGAACCACCCTATCCCCGACCCTCTCCCATCCAGGGCGAGGAAATCTATGGCTCTAAGCCGTTTGTCTTCTAGCCGGCAGGAAGGGATTCATTATAGCGGCCAGGGAAATCAGAAGCACGCAGGCGATGACAGTGAACCACAAATAGGGGATCGGTGTGAAAAAATAGCAGGCCAGCACGGTCAGCTCGGCGATGATCGCCGCTACGAACGTGGCGTGTCCGCGGATCTTTTTGAAATAGAAGGCGATCAGGAAGATCCCCAGGATCGTGCCATAAAATAAAGAACCCATGATATTGACTGCTTCAATCAGGGAGCCAAGATGGTTGGCAAACTGGGCAAAGGCGATGGCGTAGAGCCCCCAGAAGACCGTGGCCAGTTTCGAAACCAGGAGATAATGCCGGTCCGGGGCGTTTCTCCGGGCCAGGCGCTTATAGATATCGATGACCGTGACGGACGCCAGGGCATTGAGCTCCGCGGCGGACGCCGACATCGAGGCCGAAAGGATTGCCGCCAGGATCAGCCCGACGAGCCCCGCCGGCAAAAAGCCGGTCACAAAGCTCAGGAAGATGTAGTTCGTGTCATTGGTCTCGGCCAGCGGATCCTGCTTTTTGATGAGTTCGAGGGCTTTCTGCCGGATTCCGGTCTCCGATTCCCTTGTCTGCCGGAGCTCTTGGATAATCCCGTCGAGCTCTTCGTCTTTCCCGGCCTCCATGGCGGCCAGCATGTCCCGGATCTTTCCCTGCTTCTCCCCGCTCAGTCGGGCAAAATCCGTCTCCAATCTTGTATAGGCCTCGCCATAAGCGCTGTTCTTGACCTGGGCGGTTTCGACGGGGTTGAAAAAGAGCGGCGGGGTCGCGAATTGATAAAAGACAAAGATCATGACCCCGATGAAAAGGATGATGAACTGCATCGGGACCTTGACGACTCCGTTGGCCAGGAGGCCCAGGCGGCTCTGGGCGACAGAACGGCCTGTAAGATATCGCTGGACTTGCGTCTGGTCCGTCCCGAAGTAGGAAAGCATCAAGAAACCTCCCCCGATGAGGCCCGACCAGAAATTGTAGCGGTCTTTCCAGTCGAAGGCGAAATTGACGATGTTCAACCGGCCGAGTTTTCCGGCCACCTGGAGGGCGTTCGAAAACGAGATGTCGGGCGGCAGGCGGTGGAACACCATGAAAAGGGCCGCGGCCATGCCCGCCGTGACGATGCTCAACTGGAGGAGATGCGTCTTGTAGACGGCTTCGGTCCCGCCGGCGGCGGTGTAGAGTATCACCAAGCCTCCCACCAGGAAGATCGTCAGCCGGAAGTCCCAGCCGAGGATGACGGAGATGATGAGGGCCGGGGCGAGGATCGTGAACCCGGCCGCCAGCCCGCGTTGGATGAGGAAAAGGATGCTGCCCAGGGTGCGGTTTTTAAGGTCAAAGCGCTGCTCCAGGAATTCGTAGGCGGTATACACCTTGAGCTTGTGATAGATCGGGACGGCCGTGATCGAGAGGATGACCATGGCGACGGGGAGGCCGAAATAGAACTGGACGAACCGCATCCCGTCCACATAGGCTTGTCCCGGTGTCGACAGGAAAGTGATGGCGCTCGCCTGGGTCGCCATGATGGAGATGGTGATGAGGTACCAGGGGGTCGATTTGTCGGCCAGGAAGTAGCCCTGGATGTCCTTCTTGCCGCGTGTTTTCCAGATGCCGTAGACGGCTACGAAACCGAGGAACGAACTCAACAGGATCCAGTCGAGGGGCCGCATGGGCTACTGTCTCAGCAACTCCTCATAGAACGCTTCGTACTGCGGGATGACGTCGTCCGCGTTGAAAGATTCCTCGGCGCGTTTCCTGGCCCGGGCCTTGAAGAGTTCATGCCGCGCCGGATCGGCGAGAAGAGAGACGGCGCTCGCCGCCATGTCCGCGACGTCGCCCACGGGGAAAAGGTAGCCCGTCTCGCCGTCCGTGACGACCTCGGGGAGTCCGCCGATACCTGTGGCGATGACGGGAACGCCGCAGTTCATGGCCTCGAGGGCCGTCAGCCCAAAACTTTCCTGTTCGCTCGGCAGGAGAAACAGGTCCGCGCAGAAAAAGAGCGGTTCCAATTGGTCCTGCTCCCCGAGGAAATGGACATCGGCGCCGAGCTTCAGCTCCCGGACGAGCTGCTGGATGAAAAGCCGCTCGGGTCCCTCGCCGACGAGCAGGAGCTTGGCCGGGATCTTCTCGCGGACCCGGGCGAAGATGCGGACCACGTCGGCGATCCTCTTCACCGGGCGGAAATTGGAGGCGTGCATCAGGATCTTCTCGTTCTGCGGCGCGAACACCTTTCTGTTGCAGGCCTCGACATCCGGGGACGGCCGGACGACCTCGATGAAATTGGGGATGACCCGGATCTCCCGCCGGATATCGAATTCCTCGATGGTGCGGTTCCTGAGATAGCGGGAGACCGCCGTCACCCCGTCGGATTTTTCGATGGCGAACTTGACGACGCGGCGGAACGACGGGTCGGCTCCGACCAGCGTAATATCCGTGCCGTGAAGAGTGGTCAGCGTCCTCAGGCGGGAAGAGTTGAAGATCTGCTTGGCCAGGTAGGCGCTCGCGGCGTGGGGGACCGCATAATGGGCGTGGATAAGGTCGAGGCCCTGGGACTCCGCCAGCTCCACGAGTTTCGTGACCAGCCCCAGCTCATAGGGAGGGTATTTGAAAAGAGGATAAGCAGCGACTTCGACCTCATGGACGAAGATATTTTGATGGAAGGTGCGCAGGCGGAAGGGCGCCGCGTAGCTGACGATGTGCATCTCGTGCCCTT
>CAYGXD010000133.1:0-9684 GCA_964353705.1 uncultured Eubacteriales bacterium
CCTAGATATTTCTTTGTCATCTTCCGGCTGGGGATTACCGTCTTCAAGAATACGGTCATTTCATCCTCTTGGGCCTTAAACCTCAAAGGCGCGCTGCTTCTCCCGGGCACGCTCCATCAGAGCTTCAAAACGTGGGTCGCCCCGTAAAGGGGCCAAGAAGCGGTCGTATTCCGAGAGGAACCGGTGGTTCGTAAACCCCCATTGAATAGCCCGTTCCAACCATTGGAGCGCCAAGTCATATTCCTTTATTCGCGCGAAGCACATGGCCAAATACCTGGGAAAAGTCTCATCGCTGCTGGCCGCCTCACGTAAGCTCTCTCTTGATTTGTACAAATCCACAGCGCTTCTTTGCACTCCCCTGAGCGAAAGGACACCCAATTCGCAGAGTTCCGACAACACTCCAGTGCCCGATCGGGCGCCGCGCTCAAAAGCCGCGATGGCCTCGTCTTCTTCCCCGGCATATGCAAGTGCCTGACCAAGCCACCATTGTGCGAATGCGTTATCGGGCATGTCTTTGGTCCAGTCCCTGAAACGGGTAAGGGCAAACTCGAGCTTCCCATCAAAAAGGTCGACGACCGAACGGGAGAGCTGGCCCGTCCAAAGGAGTGGATCCCTCTCTATGGCTTCATCGGCAAAGACCATGGCTTCCTCGGTCCGGCCAATTTCTGCTAAAGCAAAAGCCAGGAAGAATAGCATTTCGCTGTTTCTCTCCAATCCAACGGCGCGCCGCATATTTTGCACAAATCCAAACATGTCGCCGCGCTTATACCTCCCCAAACCCATGGAATACCACGCCAGAGCCACTTCCGGATTCAGCTCCAGCGCCCGGTTCGATGAGGCTTCTATGCGGACAAGCGTTTCTTCGTTATGGCTGAAGCCAAAGTCATACGCCAAATAATGGAAAACGCCGTCCGCCGCGTGCAGCAGGGCATCGTCTCCAAAGGTATGTAGTGCCTGCGACGTCAGGCGGATCGCTTCCCTAACTCCCTCCGCTGTCACCTTCCATCCTTCCTGTCTCGCCCGGAGCCAGATCTCATAGACCCGCGGATCAGTGGTCGTGTGGGCCGCGAGGCGCCGCAGGTCCTTGGGAGTCAATTTTAGCCGAAGGCCATCAACGATTCTCCGCGAAAGCTGCTCCTGTAATGCGAACACGTCCTCGAGCGTGCCCGTATATTTCTCCGCCCAAAGGTGCGCGTCCGTCGACGAATCGATAAGCTGTGCCGTGATCCTCAGACTGTTCCCCGCCCGGCGTACACTACCCTCAAGTACGTAACGCACGCCGAGTTCCTGCGCGATGACGGGAGCGCTTTTTTTGGCTCCTTTATACATCATCGCCGACGTGCGCGAGATCACGCGGAGGGATTGAACCTTGGAGAGATCGGCGATCAGTTCCTCGGTCAGGCCGTCCGCAAAAAACGCATTATCCGGGTCGGGACTCAGGTTTTCAAAAGGAAGGACAGCGATAGACGCCTGTTCGGCGGGGCGGCCCAGCGCCGGCATCCCAGAGGCCAAGCCGCGGCGCAGACGTTCCAAATCCACCAGCAGATCTTTTGCCGATTGATATCGGAGCCGAGCCTCCTTTTCCAGCGCCTTATTGATTATTTGCTCCAACTCTGTCGGCACGTCAGGATTGAGGCGCACCGGTGCCGTCGGCGCTTTGGTCTGAATCTCAGTGCAAACCGCTCCCGAGGTCGCACCGCTAAAGGGTTTTACCCCAGTGGCCATCTCGTAAAGCACAACGCCAAACGAGAAAAGATCGGTCCGAGCATCGAGCGGCTCTCCCCGCACCTGCTCAGGTGACATATAGGCAACCGTGCCAACCGCCATTCCCGGAGCCGTGACCCATGCCGGGAGCGTGATCGTCGGAATCGTCTCATTTGTCTGTTCAGCCACCAGTTTCGCTATCCCAAAATCCAGGAGTTTCGCCGTCCCCCGAGGCGTGACGAAAATATTCTCCGGCTTGATATCGCGATGCAGTATTCCCTTTGAATGGGCGGCGTCAAGCGCATCCGCCAACTGGACGCCCAGATCCAGGATGTCGCGGATCAGGAGGGGCCGTCCTTGGATGCGAGACCTGAGCGACGCGCCCTCCAGAAGTTCCATGGCGATGAAAGGCCGGCCTTCGGCTTCGTCGATGTCATGAATCGTGCAGATGTGGGGGTGATTGAGCGCCGAGGCCGCCCGGGCCTCCCGCTGAAAGCGTTCCAGTCCCTGGGGCGATTTAATGAGTTCTTCAGGCAGGAACTTCAGGGCTACAAGTCGCTTGAGGCGCGTGTCCTCGGCCTTATAGACAACTCCCATACCCCCGCTTCCGAGCTTCTCCAATACCCGGTAATGAGATACGGTCTTGCCGATCATATGGCGTTTGTCCTTTTCACACCTCAAAATGCTCCCAGTCGTAATTCACTCGCTCCATGAACTTCCAAATCGCAGTACGCCAGTGATCCACCATGCCAGGGCCACCGACAATCAGAACGCTTTTGCCTGGTTTGCATTGATTGTTTCTATCTCGCCATGTGCTGTTGCAGCCAATCAATTGTGCGAGCGATGTTGCTTTCGGGAAGCCTGTGGCCGCCATCATAGAATTCGAGCTTCTTGTCCTTAGTTTTCAATGCTGCATAGAGCCGCTGTGATGAATCGATGCTGAAAAACTCGTCGGAACGTGCAGCCAGAAGCAACGTTGGCGCCAGGATCCCCTGAGCCATATTTACTGGGGTGGCGGGATACATCCAAGAATCGCTGCATGCCGCCACACAGCCCACGGCCGCTTTGACGTTTGGGCTTAGGGCCGCAAAAATGAGGGCGATCATCCCGCCCATGCTGTGACCGGCTACACCGATCCGATTGACATCGACTTCGGTGCGAGATTTGAGGTAATCGATGGCGCGAAAATAATCCCCAACCGTCTCCATCACTCCGTCACGAATTCTGAAGAACCATTTTTTGTCATAGACCATGGGCCCCACGGGCAGATAGTCGTTGTTTATGGAGCGTTCCCCATGGAATTGGCCGTCGAGGGCTAATATGGCAAATCCGAGTTGGAGCAATTTCTCGGAGAGAAGCTTGCCTCTTTCGAAGCTATCGGCTTCCCACCAGGCTTCTTTTGAGCTGGCGCCGGCATGGATGAGCAAAATGAGTGGAAGGCGGCCTTTTTGACTCTTAGGATAAGCCAAGTAACACGGCACTCTTCCCCCCCGGACACCTGTGAAGACGATTTTCTCCCGAATAAATGAATCGGTTTCGATTCGGTCCAGTACTCTTGCATCAAGGGGGATTGACTGGTCGTAACGAAAGAGAGCGCTGACGGCCCGAAGGGTGGATACATCCAGCGGCTTTGCACCCGCTTTGGGGTCGACTTCCTGGGCGGCCAATGCCGCGGCATTGATAAAAGCCATAATCAGTGTCATCAGGAAAATTCCCGGATACGGGGACTTACGGAACTCTTTTCCCCAGAAGTGGCAATTCCTTTGTTTACAAATCTGCATATTACACCTCAAAATGCTCCCATTCGTACTTCACCCGCTCCATGAGCTTCTGGAAGCGCGGGTCGTCCCTGAGCTTTGCCAGCGACGGGTCGTATTGACTCAAATACGGGTAGTTGATGAAGCCATGATCTACGGCCGTCTCCACCCAGTCAAGAGCCTCCTCTCGATCGCCCAGCATCGCGTAGATTCCCGAGATCATACAGGAGAGGACGCAGTCCCGTTTCGCTGCCTCCCGGAACTTGCTAGTCGCCACTTCCTCGAAACGATTCTTTTGTCCCTTCAGCGCAAACCTCAGCAAACGAGAAGTCTGCACATAGAGGTCCCAAGCGTCTATCTTTTCGATAGGCTCAAGCACCTCCATCGCTTCGCCAACCCGGCCCGCACATACAAGCCAGAGTCCTAACCAGAATAGCCAGACCGGTTGTTTGAGAACAGCGGCCGAGACATGACTCCTTATATCCTGGACAGCCAGCTCGAACCGGCCTTCATACGCGTGCACGACAGCGGGAAACCAAAATCGATAGGGGTGGACAGGGTCAAGCGCAATCAAGTGCCTGACATGGTCGTGAGCCCTCGACATTCTACCACCACAAATGAAAAGCCAAAGCGCCCAAATGGCGGTGTCCGCATCGTTTGGGTCAAGTGATAAGGCCTGCTTTATCAAACGATAGTACTCCCGAGGGTTTCCCTTCAGCCATTGGACAAATCCTAGCACCATGTAAGCCGGAGCCATGCCGGGATCAAGGCCCAGAGCCTTTTGAGCATACTCTTCCGCTTTGGCGAGATCGGCTTCCGCTCTTACCCAGACGCGCACCGCCTGAAAGTAGACATTGGCGAGTGTGGCGAGAAGAAGCGCATTATCCCCCGCGATCCCAAGGCCGGACTCCAGAAATCTTATCGCCTCATCGATATCCGCTGCGGTAAAACCTCTGTACATCGCATCGCGGGCTCGCAAATAGAAATCATGGGCTTGAACGTTGGCTAAAGGTCGCTTAGCGATCTGATGTTCCTCGGGTGCCGTCAATTTCAGCTCAAGCGTGTCGACCATCGCTCGGGCAACTTTTTCTTGAATATCAAAGACATCGTCCAGGATTCCATCATAGGTGTCGGCCCAGATGTGCTCGTCTACTGTGGCATCTATCAGCTGGGCGGCAATCCTCAACTTGTTCCCCGCTTTCCTAACACTGCCTTCCAACACATATCCAACACTGAGCTCTTGGGCGATATCTCTGACGTTCTTCTGTGTGTCCTTGAACATGAAGGCCGACGTGCGCGAAATGACGCGCAACGATAGGACGTTGGAGAGCTTCGTGATCAGCTCCTCGGTCATTCCGTCACAGAAATATCCCTGACCTTCCTCCGGACTGATGTTCTTGAACGGAAGGACAACAATGGATTTTTCGGGTTTAATCGCTGCGGACTGGACCATCTCAACTGTCTTTTTGCCCAGTCCAGGAATGTTCACGGGCGAAATCGCTGCCCACTGCAAAGACTTGAAGATGATCCAGGCGACTCCCAAGCAAAGCGCAATAATGCCCGTGAGCAGCCTCAAGCCGGAAATGCCCGCAATATCACAAACAATGCTTAGATCTATGGCCAAAGTTGCCAAGATTATCAACGGGACCAAAAGGACCTCGACCTTTACGTTTCCAGGCCGCTTTTCTGTCCCTCGGAACCATCGCCAGACGAGAGTCGAGAGAAGGCCGCCAATGACGGACACAACCGTCAGGTCGATCGTCTCCTCCGGAAACCGGTAATGCCCGACAAGCAGCCGTTCGACGACTTCTATAAGCAGCCATCCGCCGCCGATGAAGGCTGCTAGGGTTTCGATGATGTGCCTTTTTCTGAGCTTAGCCAAAAAGGCTTTTAACAAAGGTTTCTTTCCCTTTTTCGGAATAGCCGGTTCCCCTATTGACGGGTCCACTCTCCCTCCAGGCTAAGTACCCTGATAGCTATTTGCGCAAAGGCTAATCATAAAAGACAAAAGAGTCAAATATTGAGAACCATTATTGCATTAATAAGCCATTTATGGCATATTGTTACCATGAAATGGGGCACGCTCTTAGAAATCATCGGCGACGATCCAGTGTTCCATTCCAGTCTCTTGCTGGCCGGCTCTGCTAATCCAGCCGACCTCGGACGCCAGCTTCCCAGGTGGGTTAAGTCCGGAAAGCTTCTCCAGCTCCGCCGCGGACTCTATTCTCTTGCTGAACCACACCGGAAAAGCCCGCCCCATCCCTTTCTTGTTGCCAACAAGCTGAAGCGCGCCTCCTACGTCAGTCTTCAATCAGCCCTGGAATACAATGGCCTTATCCCGGAGTATGTACCTAATATCACGAGTATAACTACCGGCCGGCCGGAAGCGCTCTCGACTCCTCTTGGCAACTTCGTTTTTAAGCATATTAAAAAAGGCCTGTTCTTCGGTTATCGGCTCGTTGACCTCGGCGCCGGACAGTCCGCTTTTATCGCTTGTCCTGAAAAGGCCCTGCTCGACCTATTGTACTTGACTCCCTCTTCGGATGACCTCAACTGCCTGAAGGAGCTGAGACTCCAGAATACACAGAACCTTAACCTTGGACTTCTCCTCGAACAGGCTCATAGATTTGCGAGCCGGAAGCTGCTCAGAGCCGCCCAAAAAGTCAAGACGATCGCAGGGGAATCAGCTGAATCATGAAAGAACACCTGCAACAAATTATCTCTAAAGCGCCGAACAGATTGTCGGCAAGAAATTTGGCCCGGGAATACTGCCAGGCCAGAGTTCTTCAGTTCCTCCAGGAGCAAGGGCTCTTCAGATCCTGGATCTTCCATGGCGGCACTGCCTTGCGGCTACTCTATATGCTCCCACGATATTCCGAGGATCTTGACTTCGCGTTAGTGACTCCCTCTGCGCCGGGCGATTTAGCTGAGATCGTTTCCGGGGTTCTTAGATCCTTCGAAGCCGAAGCTTATATTGTAAAAACCCATAAGCTGAAAGAGAATACGCCTGTCAAAGCTGTGTTCATCACGTTCCCCGGTCTGTTCCATGAACTCGGTTTGTCTCCGCATCGAACCGAAGCACTCTCCCTAAAGATTGAACTGGACAGCCTACCGCCTGCTGGCGGCATGACAGAGACCTCGATCATCCGTCGCCATGTCATCCTGAATGTCCTGCACTACGATAAGGCATCGCTCCTGAGCGGCAAACTGCATGCCGTCCTCATGCGGCCTTACAGCAAGGGCCGTGACCTTTACGACCTGTATTGGTATATGTCTGATCCTTCCTGGCCTGAGCCGAATTTACTTTTCTTGAATGAGGCCCTCCGTCAGACAAGATGGTCCGGACCCGAATTCACTCCAACAAACTGGCTGCAACAGGTCACAAAGCGTCTCGAAAGCATAGATTGGCACAAAGCGGTAGACGATGTCCGTCCCTTGATCGAAAGGGAATCCGACCTTGTTCAGCTGACCCGAGAAAACGTGCTGAAACTCCTGTCATCCAGGCGTCAAAAACACGAGTAGCAAAACTCTGGAAGATAGCCCCTTTCTTTATATCTCAGCTTGGCATGTGAAGGGTGTCCCTTTGGGGAAGGTCCCCCGGTTTTTGCCTTGATATTGGGTGAGGATTTTGATAGAAAAAGAATAACCTCGGAGGACTCAATGAAAAAAGCGTTCATCTTATTGTCTTTACTGGCCTTAAGTCTGGCCAATTTTGCTTCGGCGGCGGAATTCAGCTACCCCGTGGGAGGAGAGCCATGGTATTTCGTCAAGGCGGCATTCAGCGATGCCGCTTCGCTCTCCAAAGGCGCCTGGAGAGTGTCACGCATTACTGTAAACGGAGTGCGGGTCAGGGATTTCCTTCTCTACCAAGGAGGCTCGGACGTCCTGGGTAAGGACATCCAGGGACAACAGCCCTTCGAAGTCAAAGCCCGGTTCTCCTGGCAGGCCAATCAAGCTTACGAAATCCAGGTCCAGCTTGATAACCTCAAGACCAAGAAGTCCGCTACTCTGACCCAGAAAGTCTCCTCCCCCGCTCTCAAGGGCTACTGGAATCCCGCCTGGAAAAGCTATATGGC
This sequence comes from uncultured Eubacteriales bacterium, assembly GCA_964353705.1. Classification (GTDB taxonomy): domain Bacteria; phylum Acidobacteriota; class Aminicenantia; order Aminicenantales; family UBA8522; genus UBA8522. The sequence goes on from CAYGXD010000133.1 coordinate 7,538, forward strand.
GCTTGTTTTGGCCGAAGAATACGGCATCGAGCGCCCGAACTTTCCGGTCCATGCGACGATCGGGATCTTCGCCAATTATCTCAAGTCCGGCGACGAGATCAGGGTCGTCAAAGCGGAGCGCGCCGGAAACGACGTCGCCTATACGGAGATCCCTTCCCAGGTTTATGACCTTGTCACGTGGTCCGACCCCAAAGTTCTGTCCGTCGAAGAAAAAGACAAAGAAACCGGCCAACCGATAGTCCGCTATCACCCCACGACCTCGTTCAGCATCGCCTTCCTGGCCGACCTCAAACCTAAAGAAAGGGCCACATACCTTGTCTTCTACAATAACCCGGAAGCCCCCAAGCCCGCCTACGCCACTGACCTCAAGGTCCTCGGGTACGGCATCGGACAGCCGATCGGCAAGACGATCGAAAACAGCTTCTATAAAGTTACACTGAACAAGAAAAGCGGGGTCATTTACGAAATCACTGAAAAATCCTCCAAAACCCTTTACGAGCACAAACTCGAGACCAACGGCTCGATCCACTGGAACCCTTGCCTCTATTCGCCGCCGCACACTTGGACGCACACCTCGGACTGGGAGAATCCTCCCTATATAGAAGAGAGCGGGCCGCTCTTCTACTCGATCCGGATCGCCGCCCCCCTGCCCTTCTATCCTCAGGCCTTGTGCAGCGTGACCTATCATTTCTACGCGAACGTGCCCTATATCCTTGTCCAAACGACGATCGATATCACCGAGAACATGTTCGTTCAGGCCCTCCGTAACGGCGAGATCGTCTTCAACAAGAAAGTGTTTAAGAACGTCGGCTATAAGACCATGGACGGCCGGGTTGAGGCGATCGACCTCGGGCAAACCCGGATCCATCCCGACCACGTGATCGCGCTCCGGCCGGACACACCCTGGGTGACTTTCTATAACCAGGATAAAGGTGTTGCCTTCGCCAACCTCTACCTCGACCTGGCCATGACCAACGTCGAGGGCGGCGAAGCTTCGGCCGAGCAACCCTTCATCTACATTCAGAACGGACCTTGGTATTATCTGGCGAGAGGGCTGGTCTATTCGTTCGGCACCAATAACCAGACCCGGATGCTCCCGGTGCGGAAGGGCAGCGTCTATACAGAGCGGATTGCCTTCTATCCTTTCTCGTTCAAGAAAGACGAGGGGTATTCCGCCCGGGCGGATACACTCTTCAATATGCTCAAGTATCCGCTGAGCATTATGGAATCCATCGAAACTTACGCCGAAAGCCCCGAGGGATGGGTGACCCCTATCCTGACGGAGCCGTTCGAGGAGGGAGTTGAGCAGGCCATAGGAGGGAAAAAGAAAAAGTGACCACCGAGACCATCGAAAAAATCGTCGTCGCTCACGGCCCAAGGATCGACCGTGATGTCGGACTCTCAAAGAAGGAGTACTCGGAGCGCTGGGCGCGCGTCCAAAAGGCCATGCGTGAGAAAGGCTACGACCTCGGCTACGCTTGCGGCAGCGAGCTCGACCGGTCGGACGTAGCCTGGCTGGCCGGTGTCTTCGACCCGATCATCGAGCGCTACGGCATCCTCGTTCCGGCCCAGGGAAAACCGGTCGTCGTAGCCGGCTCGGAAGGCGGCCATGTGATCGAGGACTGCGTCAAAGCGTCCGGCGCGGAGATCGCCCTCCTCCGTGAATACCAGATCTCGGACGAAGACTACCGGTTCGCCAAGTTCGGAAAGCTTGAGGACCTCGTTTACCGGCTCCTCCCCTTCCGGCCGGGACGGCCCATCAAGATCGCCCTGTTCTCGAGCGGTCAGTTCATCCCCCACGACCATGTCGCGATGTTCCAGGGCCGGTTCGGCGCCGACAACATTGTTTTCGACCTGGAACTTCTTCGCCTGATCAAATACGAAAAAAGTATCGCCGAGATCAAGGTCACCGGCGTCGCCAACGCGATCGCCGATGCGGCCTTCCTGGGCATGCTGGCTATGCTCAAGCCGGGTGTACGGGAACTCGATGTGGCGGCAGCGGCCGACTACATCATGAAAAGGCTCGGGGCCGGGAGGACCGGATTTCCGACGATCGTTTCTTCCGGTATTCGAGGGCGGACGGTCCTGGGGCCGGCTACGAACCGCGTGATCAAGAAAGGCGAGTTTGTGTCGCTCGGCGTCAGCCC
>CAYGXD010000134.1:0-4530 GCA_964353705.1 uncultured Eubacteriales bacterium
GGAAGGCCTGGCGTGGGCTGCGGAATCGACGGGCGATCGCCGGCTCATTGATCCAGTTTGAAGGCAGCGACGCGGCTCTCGGTGAAGGTGGGGAACACAATCATTTTCCGGCCCGGCTCGTAAGCGAAATCGGCCATGTTCATCCGCACGGATGTGGTGTCGAGGATCGTCTCGGCCCGGCCCTCGGGCGACACCCGGAAGAGGCGTCCTTCGTTGTGGGATACGAGGAGGTTTCCGGCGGCGTCCGCGGCGATGCCGTCGATGATTCCCTGGCCCAGGTTGACAAGCGTGGATACCGCCTTAGTTTCCAGGTCCACCGCCTTCAGGCAGCCGTCGCCGTTCGTCCCGATGATGAGCTTTCCCTTCAGGACGAAGACGCCGTTGGCCGCCGCGATCGCCGGGGCGGTCAGCCATTCGTCGGCCTTCTCGCCCGAGATGCGGAAGATGCTTCCTCGGCGGGAATCGGAAACGAAGAGGTCGCCGTTTTCGGCCAGGGCGATATCGTTGAGGAAGGCGGCTCCCGGAACGGCTATTCGGCTGACGACCTTGGCGGAGAGGATGTCGATGACGGCGATGCCGGGCCTTTCGACGGCATAAAGAAGGTTCTTTCGGACCGCCAGCCCGGTCGGGTTGTTGAGACCCGAGACCCATTGGAGCGCGGCCACCCGGCCGTCCGGAGTGAGCTTTGAAATGGCTTGGAGCCCGGCTCCTCGGCTCGGGTTATAGCCGTCGTAGTTCGAGACATAGTAGGCATCCGTTCCTGGGTCATAGACCGCTGACTCGGGAATAAAAAGTTCTTTGCCCGTCGTCCAGAGGGCTTCGACTCCCGGCGCCTTTTCGATGAACGTCGCGTCCTGGAGAAAAACTCCCCAGCCGCCGAAGGACTCGCCGATGATTACGAGGACTTCGTTGGCGCCTTTGCGAAGGGGCAGGCTGACGGCATCGAAAGGCCCGAGAATCCCCAGGAACGAGGTGTCGCGGGAGCGGTAGGCGTTCATCCCATAAAAGACGAGCCGGCCGTTGAGGAAGAGGCTGGCCTCGTCGCTGTAGCCGAGCCAGAATTTTTTCGGACCGTCCTTCTCCGCTTGGAGAGTGGCCCGGACAAGGATGGCCTCGGGCTCGGCGCCCTTCCGGCCATAAGTCCGGGAAATATCCAGGATTCCGCCGGTTTCCGCCGCCGCCTTGGTCCAGGATGAGACTCCCCGCGCTTTAAGGTCCGGATAGTTATCGAAATCCATCCGGAGTCTTTTGAGCGGCGCCGATATCTCCCAATCCCGGACGCAGCCGGGCGCCCGGTGGATGAGAGGGGCCGGGGGAAATGACAGGGCTCCGTCTGCTTGGAAAGAGAAATTCGAGAAAAAGGCCGTTCCGTCGGCCACCGTCGTCAGGCCGAGCCGGCCGCTCGTCCGGCCGTGCTTGAGGTCTCCGATGACCAGGACGGGCTGGGGTAAATTGTCCAGGAAAACGCGGGCCTGCGTTCCCCGCACCTCGATCTTCACGTGGACCCAGCGGTCGGCCGGGATGGCGGCCGCCGCGCTCAGCCCGGGGCCGTTATAAAGCTGCCAGCTGTCTACCCCGTGAAAGGCGGCGACATACTGGACGGCATCATCATAAAGGGGAGAGCGGTGCGGCCGGAGGTAGATCCGCTCGTACTCCTCCTCAGACTGGAACCTGAAAAGAATGCCGGGATAGGAACGGGCTCCGGCCTTCACGGCGATATCGCATTCGATCGTCCCATCCTCGAACTGGGCGTCCTTCAGCACAGCCGTCCCCATCAAGGATTGGCGCTCAAGGTGATCGATGACCTTGGCGCCGGTGAGGTCCCAGCGCTCGGCATGGAATGGGATGATTTCCCCCCCGGCCTCCTGGACGGAAAAACCCGCGGCGAGGCAGGCTGTCGCAAGGAAGGTGACGATGACTGCTTGAACCCGAGTCATGGACGATCGCTTCATGGCACAGCTCCTTTATTGTTGAACCCTTTTATCTTATACGGGAATATCCATATAAAGGTTCGAAAGCGCTGGGTTGATTCGGTCAGGCGCGGGCCGATTAAGGATTCTCTCAAGGCAGACCTTTGCAGGATAGCGGGAAAGAGACGAAGAAACCGGGTCCCGATCTGCCGGGATCTCAAGCCGACTGCGGACCAGGGCTTTAGCCGGTTCTATTCTTTGGGCAGCGGAAGTTCGATGACTTCTCCCATCCCCAGAGCCTTCAATTGATCGATGACTTCGGCTTTTTTGCCCACGACCAAAATCACTACGCCGTCAGGGTGGACCGCCCTCTTTCCGATCGCCAGAACCCTGGCCGCGTCGACCTTTCGGATTCGGGGAAGATAAGTGTCGAGGTAGTTGTCGGGGTAGCCGTCGAGCTTCAGGTAAATCGCCTGCGACACCACGGCCTGGGCCGAATCGAATTTGTGCACGAAGGCGTTCACCTCGTATTTTTTGGCCACCTCGAGCTCTTCGGCCGTCACCGGATTCCTGGTCATGTCCGCGCTGATATCCCTCATCAGCTTGATGGCTTCGCCGGCCGACTGGCTTTTGGTCATGCAGACATTGCTGAACAGGCCCTTGTCCCGTCCCAGGCCGATTGACCCGAAAGTCATATAGGCCAGACCGCGGTTTGACCTCACCTCGCGCATCAACCGGGAGTTGAAGCTTCCCGTGCCGAGGATGAAGTTGAAGATCCCCACTTCCACGTTGTCCGGGTCGAGGTTGTTCAGCCCGAGATGGCCCATGATGATGACGGCCTGGGTCATGTCGGGCTTGTCGACCAGGTAAACTCCCGGCTTGGCGGCCAGCGCAGCCTTGGGAACAGCCAGTTTGGCCGGAGCATTTCCCTTCCAGTCCCTGAAGCTTTTTTTGAGAAGCGAAAGGGCCTCCGCCTGCTTGAAATCGCCGGTGAAGGCGATGATGATCTCTCTGTCGCGGATGTTCTTTTCGTAGAAGGCTTTGATATCGTCGAGGGTGATAGCGTCGATTGTAGCGCTTGTCGTCCGCCGCGCTTCCGGAAAACCCTTGCCGTAGACGAGCTCGGTGAATAGATTGAGGCCGAGGGAGGTGGGATAATCAAAGCGCCGCCGGATCGACTCGAGGTCTTTTTTCTTTTCGGTATCGAACCGCTCCTTGTCGAAGGCGGGGTTGTAGAGAATGTCGAGCAGCACCTTCCAGGTCTCGTCGAAATTCTTGCCGAGCGTCCACAGGTTGATCTCGGAGTATTCGAGGCCCCCATAAGAGCCGATCGTCGAGCCGAGGAAATCGAGCTTCTCCTCGAGGGCATCCGGGGTGAGGGATTTGGTGCCGCCGGCCTTGAGCATCCTCATGGCCAGAGAGGCCAGGCCCACCTTATCAACCGGTTCGATGAGGCTTCCGGTCTTGATGATTACCGAGGCGTTGAGGACGGGCTGCTCATGATCCTCTTTGAAATAGAAGGTGACCCCTTTCTTGACCGCCGTCATTCCCGGCTTCTGCGCTTTGAACTCGAGGTCAGAGAATTTGAGCGCCTTCGGGTCTTTCTGAGCCCGGATGGCAGCGGGTGAGAAAGAAAAGGCCGCAAAAATTACCCCCGCGACGGCGAGGATGAGCCATTTTTTTCGATCGGGGCTCATTTTTCACCTCCCTTTTCCTTGCGGAGTAGGATGCCGACAGTCCGATTCGTTTCGGTGAAATATCTGTTCGCCGCCGCCATGATCTCTTCGGGCGTAATTTTTTTCAGCTCTTCCACCCGCTTTAAGTCGGCATCCATGTCGTCAAAGATGATGACGTTCCTGAGCAGCCGCATGGCCAGGAAGACGTTGTCGGCGAAACCCATGGAACGGTAGAGGGAGGCCTCCGCCTGGTTGATCGACTTGTTGATCTCAGCCTGTGTCACGGGTTCCGTTTTCAGGCGTTCGAGATGCTCGAGCACCGCTTTCTCCAGGTCTTGGACCGTGTGGGGATGGCGCGGCTGGCCCATGACCATGAAGAGCGCGGGATAACGGGAGGCCGAGGCTGAGGCGAAGATGGAAATGGCGATTTTCTTGTTGGTGACGAGGTCGCGCGTGAAACGTGATGAGCTGCCTCGGCTCAGGATCATGCTGGCCAGACTCAAGGTGACGTTATCCTTGTCGGCGGGGCCGGGCATGTGGTAGCCCATCTGGAATCGCGGCTCCGCTTCGAACCAGGTCGTGACCCGGCGCTCACCCCGTTGCTCAGGCTCGATCTCTGAGGGCCTGGGCGGGTCCGCGCCCCGGGGGATGTCGCTGAAGTATTTCTCGGCCAGATGCTTGACCTCCTCGAGCTTCACATCGCCGACCACGGCGGCCACCATGTTGTTGGGGATGTAGAACGTCTTAAAGAAATTGACGGCTTTGGCCTTGGTGTATGACTGAATGTCTTCCATGTAGCCGACGACGGTGTGACGGTAGGGATGGAGGACATAAGCGATGTTCGTGAATTCGTCGCGGAGAAGACCATCCGGCGTGTTGTCCAAGCTCATGCGGCGCTCCTCGGCGATGACGTCGCGCTCCGAATAGAACTCGCGGAAGACGAG
>CAYGXD010000134.1:4630-9438 GCA_964353705.1 uncultured Eubacteriales bacterium
GGTGCCCATGACCGACGTCCCTTTAAAAGCCATGTGCTCGAAGAAATGGGCGAGGCCGGTCTCCCCCTTGCGCTCATCCACGCTCCCGACTTTGACCATGATCATGCCGGCAAAGGTCGGGACCTGCGGCCGCTCATAGACGAAAAAGCGCAGGCCGTTGGACAGGGTGAATTCCTTGACCTTGCCGGCGAAGCCCTGGGCAAAGGCAAAGGGATAGGTTAGGGAGAACATGATGAGGAAGGCGAAAAGAAAAAGAGAAAAACGCGGAATCTTCATGACGCCTCCTAAAAATTAAGGTTTTAGCTTATCGCTGAGAACTCCCCGATCAAAACTCGGATACTGAAAATATAGGCCCGAACAGTGGGAAAGTCAATCGCACCGGACCCTGACCCATTTTCGCAGCTTGTGGGAATCGACGGCCGCGTCGATGACGCACATCTCTTTGTGGCCGGTCTCGAAATCCGGGAACCGAACCTCGAAGAGCCGACCTTCGTCCTTTGGCACTTCGGGAATTAGTTAGACTGTGCGATGAACACGATCATGGGTTGTCTAAATCTATTTTGCATCAAACACTTTTATTGCTTTTTTCTCTTCGGCCGAATATCTATTCCTGATGACGATTCCCGATTCGGTCAGTTTGATAATCGTCGCTGCGACCTCCATATCTTTCGTGATGATCTCATTCTCTGAAATCGGAACCATCTCCGTCTGGATAAGGTAGGGGATATCCGCAAAAAGATGTCCATTTTCTTCTGTTATAATCAACTCATGATCCGCATCATAGGCATATTTCCCGACAAACTGCCTCAATTTGTCCGGGGAAATCTCGGCTCTTTTGTAGGCTGGGGATTGTCGTCCCTTCAAATCATACTCGATCATTTTCTTAATCGCATTTATGACAACCTGGGGTCTATCAAAATGAATAATGTGCCCGCTTCCCTTAATAATGTATTGCTTGCTTTTATCAGATAAGGCGGCTAAGTCCTGCTGCCAATTCAGCCATTGGGATAAAGCCGGACTCAGGGGAGTATTGGCGAATTGTTTGGCTGTGATCTCGATATCTGAAGTCAGAACAATGATCGGTTTATTTCTTAACTCGTCTTTTTTACCGGCTTCCTTAATTTGTTCCGCACTGATTGATACTTCTTCATAATTTCCATCGGGGTTTGAAGCCGCCATTTTTTTGAAAATATTCAATTGGTCAGGAGAGAGGTCATTCGATAGGAATTCGATGAGCTTTTCATGAGTGCCGTCAACAAAAACAATACCCGAAACCTCACTGGGATATGTGTTCGCAAATAACTTGGCTATAAAGGCCCCATACGAGTTGGCCACAAGAATATACGGTTCTTTGACCTCCGCTTTTCTTAAAAGGGTATGCAATTCTTGAACCTGAGTTAGGGTCGTGTTAGACAAATTCCTTTTATCACTCTTTCCAAGACCCGCTCTGTCATAGGAAAAGGTCCTGGTTATTTTTGAGATTTCAGGTTGCACACGTGCCCATATAGGGCTCGTATTTCCACCCCCGGCTTCAAAAATAACGGCGGGGCTTCCACCCCCTGCCATATTGACGTAAAGGGCATACCCGCCAATATCAATCTTGGTTTGAACGGCTTTTTCCCCATCATTTTTCTGATCATGGCTTTTGGCTGTCCGGTGGGCCAATGAAGTCGTGGAAAGAAAAATGAGCGCTGCTGAAAAATCCAGAACCCATCGAATGGTGTGTTTTATTGGCATTGTTTGATTCCTTTTTAATTGCATTATTCGCTTTTGCCTAAAATCAATAAACTATTCTTAATCTTTTATACGGCAGAAAAGGAAGATAGTTTCTGAGGGTTCTTGACCGTATAGTAAGAGATGAAGAGCAGGCGGATGGCAAATCAGGAGAAAGAATCACCAGGAAAATTCAGATGTAGAGTTAATCCCGCCCGACCTTGACCCATCGACCCAGCCTGTGGGATTCGACGGCGGCGTCGATGACGCGCATCTCCTCGTGACCGGTCTCGAAATCCGGGAAGCGGGCCTCATAGGGCCGGCCGGCGCGCTTGGCCGTCAGAGCTTCATAGTAATCCCGGAAGAGGTTATAGACGGCGTCGTGGTAGCCCATGGGGTGACCGGTCGGGAGGGCGGTGTATTTTTGGGTTTCCTCCGCCTGAAGCTGCGAGGACTCATAGAAGACCTCGTTCCCGCGGTCGCGGTGGCCCATCCAGAGAGCGTTGGGATGGACATGGCTCCAGGCGTAGGACTCTTTCGACCCGAAAACCTGGAGCTCGATATCGACCTTGCGGCCGGCCGCCACCTGGCAGGTGGTGAAATTCCCCCGGGCGCCGTTGTCGAGTCGCATGAAAAGGGCCGCGTAATCATCCAGCTTGACCTCGACGTCCTCATATTCGGCGGCCTTCTGGGTGCTGAAAGACAATGGCCCGGTCGTCGGCTTGCGGCGCTTGGGCAGGCAGGTGTGGAGCTCGGCCATGACCTCCACGATCTTCCGGCCTGTGATGAACTGGACGAGGTCGCACCAATGGCTACCAAGGTCGGCGATGACGTTTGCCGGGCCCGCGATCTTGGGGTCCAGTCGCCATGAGTAATCCGTTTCCAAGAAAAGCCAATCCTGAAGAAAATGCCCCACAAAGGCCCGGACTTCCCCCAGGTCACCCCGGCGGGCGCGGGCCGCCGCCTCCTGGACGACGGGATAGTACCGGTAACAGAAATTGATAGCGGTCAGGGTGTTGTGTTTCTTGGCGAGCGCGACGAGTTCGGCGGACTCCTTGGCGTTCAATGACAGCGGCTTTTCCGAAAGGACCTCTTTACCGGCCAGGATCGCCCTCCGGTTGATCTCGAAATGGGCGCAGTTCGGCGCGCAGTCGTGGATGACGTCGATCTCCCGGTCGGCGATGAGCTCATCCGCACCCGCGTAGACCCTGGGTATGCCCAGCTTTTCTGCCGCCCGGTTGGCCAGTTCCCGGTTGGTGTCCGCCACGGCCAGGACCTCGACACCCGCGATCCGGCGCAGCATTTCCAGGTGGACCAGGCCGATATAACCAGTTCCGATCAAACCGACTTTTAGGCTTTTCATCCTGTCCTCCCGATAGGAGAAGCTTAACTCAATCGGGGGATGAGGTAAAGCGGCCGATGGCAGTTGCCTTTCCGCCTAAAATCAGGTAATAGATTAGGGCCTCTACAGGAAGAAATCGCCATGGCGCACCGGACCGCGAGAACGGGCTATGAGCGGCTCGTCAAACGTCTCAACAAGTCCCCTCAGGGCGCTCCTCCGTCCAAGCTCCTGTTCGAGATCCTGAAGCTGCTGGTCAGCGAAAGAGAAGCTTCACTCATCGCCCTTCTCCCCTTAAAGCCGTTCACGGCCGAAAAGGCCTCCCGCGCCTGGAAAATGAGCCTTTCGGAAGCCCGGAATACTCTGGACGCGCTGGCCAGCCGTGCCGTCCTCCTCGATATCGCAGGTCCGAAGAAGCAACATTACGTCCTGCCTCCGCCCATGGCCGGGTTCTTCGAGTTCTCCATGATGAGGCTGCGGGGAGACGTCGACCAGAAGATCCTGGCCGAGCTCTATTATCAGTATATTAACGTGGAGGAGGAATTCATCAAAGCGCTCTTCACCCGGGGCGAGACGCAGCTCGGCCGGGTCTTCGTCCACGAGCCCGTCCTGTCGGGCGAAAACGCTCTCCATGTGCTCGACTATGAGCGGGCCAGTGAGGTCATCAAGACGGCGTCCCATCGCGGCGTCGGCCTCTGCTACTGCCGGCACAAGATGGGACACGTCGGCCGGGCCTGCAGCGCCCCGCTCGATATCTGTATGACGTTCAACACGACGGCCGCCTCCCTCGTGCGGCATGGGTTCGCCCGGGCCGTCGATGCCGCCGAGGGGCTGGCCCTGCTGGATCAGGCTTATGATCATAACCTTGTCCAGTTCGGCGAAAACCTCCAAAAGAGGGTCAATTTCATCTGCAACTGCTGCGGTTGCTGCTGCGAAGCTATGATCGCCGCCCGCCGGTTCGGGATCCTCCACCCGGTTCACACCACGAATTTCCTGCCCGAGGTGGATCCCGTCTTGTGCACGGGGTGCGGCGAATGCCTGGCCGTCTGCCCGGTCGAGGCCATGACCCAGGTTTCTGCCAATGACCCCGCCCGTTCGAAAAGGAGAAAGGCCAGGGTCAACGAAGAGCTTTGCCTGGGCTGCGGCCTCTGCGTCCGGGTCTGCAAAATCAAGAGCCTCCGCCTGAAGACAAGGCCCGAGCGGGTCATCACTCCCCTCAATTCTGTCCACAAGGCCGTGCGGATGGCCATCGAAAGGGGTAAGCTCCAAAACCTCATCTTCGATAATGATGCGCTGGCCAGCCACCGGGCCATGGCGGCTGTCCTCGGGGTGATCCTCCGCCTCCCGCCTCTCAAGCAGGCGCTGGCCAGCCGGCAGATGAAGTCCCGGTATCTCGAAACCCTGAGTGCCCGGCTGAGGATATGAAGAACTTTCAGGCCGGTTTTTCCGTAAATTATGGCGAGGAGCTAGGCCCTCGAATTCTAGGCAGGCAGGTGATAATGCGAAAGGTTTGGATCGTGGTCCTGATATCCTTGTTCCTTTTTGTCCCGTCCTCCCGAGCCGGGCAGGAAGAGAAGCCGGAGGAGCCCGCTCCGCGGCACCGGGTCGTCAACCTCTCCTTGTTCTACCCGGTGAGCCTTAACCGTTCGAAACACGATACGGCCAACATCAGCCTGAGCCTCCTCTACGGGCACCTGGGAAGCGTGCGCGGCTTCGACTTCAGCTTCGGTGCCGCCGCGGTCGAGAATTCGCTGGA
>CAYGXD010000135.1:0-9409 GCA_964353705.1 uncultured Eubacteriales bacterium
GTGAGTGACGACCCACCCCGGAGCTTGGCCAGACCGAAATCCATCACTTTGGCCTGACCCTTCTCTGTGACCATGATGTTGGCGCTCTTGACGTCCCGGTGGATGATACCCTTGCCGTGAGCTTCGCCCAGTCCGGCGGCGACCTGGCTGGTGATCTCGAGAGCTCCCTCTGTTTTTAGAGATCCTTGCCTGATTTTGTCCCGGAGCGTCTCTCCTTCGACATATTCCATGGCGATATAGGAATGCTCACCGCTCTCTCCGACCTCGTGGATGACGCAGATATTCGGATGCGATAGAGCCGCGGCGGCCTGGGCTTCGATGAGGAAGCGCTCCTTGAGTTCGGGCGAATCCAGCAGATGAGGCGGGAGGAACTTCAGGGCGACACACCGCTTGAGCTTGATGTCCTCCGCCTTGTAGACAACCCCCATCCCGCCGCGCCCGATCTCGTCGATGATTTTGTACTTTCCGGCAACCAATGTGCCTGCCCTCATATCTTGTACGGGTGTTTCCAGCGTCCTCGTAAGGGACCAGCTTTCTTGGCTTGCCGGGCCTAACGGAGCCGCACAGATGCCGCAAAACCGGGAGGTGTCCGGATTATTGGCGCGGCATTTAGGGCATTTCATGGTCCTCTCCGCCTCCCAATGACGGACTTAGAATATGAATTTGAGGAACAGGAGTCAAATAGTTTGTTCACCCATCCTTGACAGCCCGGCGGGACTCGGTTAGCCTTTTATCGAGGGGTGACAGAAAGGCCGGGAGGTCATAATGAGCAGGCTATACGCGTTTGACGGCGCGCCCATCATGAAAGGCGTCAAGCACAAGCTGGACCTGAAACTGACTGGGACAAGAACATTTGAGAGTGGGGTCGTCCTTCTTAGCTACCAGCCTGTTGAAAAGGATTGAGCTGCGCTATCCCACGCAGTCGTGAGGAGGATCAGATGAAAAAAGCATTAACAATTCTGGCCTTTATCTTGGTTTGCGAGCTCGCCGGGTTTGTCGGTTCCGTTTTTACCAGGCCATCGATCCCCGGCTGGTATGCCGGGCTTGTTAAGCCGTCGTTCAATCCGCCGAACTGGATCTTTGCTCCGGTCTGGACAACTCTTTATGTCTTGATGGGTTTATCCGCTTTTCTCGTCTATGAAAAAGGCCTGAAAAAGAACGAAGTCAAGAAGGCGCTTGGCGTTTTCGCCGTACAGCTTGTGCTCAACGCGCTCTGGTCGATCGTCTTCTTCGGGGCGCATATGATCTTGGGCGCGGCCGTCCTCATCGTCGTTCTATGGGCGCTGATCGCGGCGTCGATTTGGCTTTTCTCCAGGATTTCCAAAGCGGCGGCGTACCTGCTCGTTCCATACATCCTGTGGGTCAGTTTTGCGACGGTCCTGAATATCTCTCTTTACGTTCTGAACCGTTGAGACCCGGCCTGCCCTCTTCCGAGAAACGGCCAATCTTCCGCTGGCTCGGTCGGCAAATCGTCACTTACTTTTTGGCGCGTAAGAGAGGTCGGGCCGGTATTGCCCGGTTTTTGAATCCATTTTCCGGATCAGAGCCCGGGTTTTTTTCGAAAGAGCAGCGCCCTCCTCCCCCATCGACTTCCAGAACTTCTCTTCGGTGACGGCATAATCGGCGGCGCTCTTGCCGTACTCGATCCAGAGATAGACCGGCATTTGGGTGCCCAGGTCTCCCACACAGGTCAAAAAGGGATCCCGCGCCTTCTTGGCCTTGCTCAAGGCGATCCATTCCTTGTTGGCGGCCTCGAATTCCGCTTCCTTCCCCGGGATGAGCCAGACGAAATCCCAGGTGTAGTAGCCTATTTCTTCCGGCTTAAGCCTTTCCTTTTCAGGGAGATACGAGATGTCCGGACGGTAATGCCAGAATTGATATACGCGCTCGATCTCGCAGGCGACGATGCGTCGGTGGATTGCCTGCAGATTCTCCGGCCCCATCTTTTGGGCCAGCTCCCCCCAGGCCTTAAGCCAGGCGTCGGCGTCGGCATAATTTTTCATGGGATAGACCACGTAATAATGGCCGTCGTCCGTGTTGGAAGTACTGAGACTGAATGGAAAATTGTGCTTTTCCAGGTTGGCCAGGAGATCCTTGACCGCTGCCTCATATTCGGCGACCCGGGAAGTGTCGACCAGGAAATCGCCGATTAGACTCAGCTGCGGCTGGGTATCCTGCGAACTGACGGCTGCGGGCAAACTGGCGAGGGCGATGGCGAGGCCAAAAAACAAAGCCGTTAACCTATGGTGTTTCATAAATCCCTCCTGTTGGGTAGAGGATAACCGAAGTGCCGTCCGCATAGCAAGCTTCTCTTCTCAGCGGTAAACAAAGAAACCAAAGGCGGCCGAGCCAAGGATGATGAAGACCGGATTAATTCTGGTCAATGTGAGGACGCAGAACGCGGCGACAACGATGAGCACTTTGTCCCAGCCTCCGAGAAGAGCGATTGTCCAGCCAACCTTTTTAGCGGAAAATACGCTGTGGGCCATATCATAGGCCGTCCAGAGCAGAAGCCCGACCACAACCGGTCGCACAGCCTGAAGCATGGCCTTGACCGCCGGACTATCTTTGACGCCGAAGAAATAGATGACCATAAGAAGCATAAGGAGGGTGGTCGGAAGCACCGTGCCGGCCACGGCCGCGATGGCGCCCGGGATTCCGGCCAGCTTGTAGCCGACAAAGGCCGAGACCTGGGGAGCGATCGGCCCGGGGAGGGCGTTTCCAGCCGCCACGGCGTCGGCAAATTCGGCGGAGTCGACCCAGCCGGCGGCGGTTGTCTCCCTCTGCATCAGGGCCAGGGAAGCCGGACCTCCTCCCCAGGAAAAAAGCGCCACCCGGCTGAACAGGATGAATATTTTTAATATCATGTGAGTTGCTCCTTCGATGAGTCATAGAGAATCTCCCGGCCGGCTAAGTAGATATCACCGGCCGCGAAGGCGTGTCAAGGGAGCCGAATAGGGGCGCGGACGAGCGCCTCAAGGTTGGCGGCCGGGGTCTCAAGGGCCAGAGTGCAGCCGGAGCTGAGGACGAAACGGGTGTGTCCGGACGCCCGGACGGCGTTCAGGACCTGACCGGCCGCTTCGAGAACCTGGGAGGGGTTCCCTCGGGCAAGAACGCCGACCGGATCGAGGTTCCCCCACAGAGCGATCTCAGGTCCGACAAGCCGGCAGGCGCGGGCGATATCCACCTTGTGGTCGATCTCCAGGACTTCGGCGCCCGAAGCCGCCATATCCTCCAGGATGGACGTCGAGTCGCCGCAGATATGAAGAGAGACCGGCCTTCTGGTCGCTTCTTTGAGGCCGGCAATAAGACGCTTCTCATAAGGAAGGGCGATTTCTCTATACGATCGGGGACCGATGAGGCCGGCCGGAGAATCCCCGCCGCTAAGGAGGTGAGCGCCGGCCTCCCCTAGCGCCTTGCCGTAGGCGAGCCCGTATTCAAGGCATCGTTCCATCAGAGCCTCGACCAGAGGCGGGTCCTCGAGGAGCTTCAGCATGGTCTCATTGATCCCGAGGAGCTCAGAGGCCAGAGAAAATGGAAATTGATCGAAGCAGGCGACGACAAAGACTTCATCCCCCAGGGCGTCGAGAATGCGGCCCAGCGCCTCGATCATCACGGGATACCGGCCCTGGGTGGACGGATCAGGTCGCGGGATGCGGTCAATTTCCCGGCTCGTCCTGATGAGGGGCGGCCCCAGCCCGCTCCAGGGCTGATTTTTGCCGGGCGGGCCGACCGTTCGTCCCATCGCCTGCGCGCTGACCCAGGTATCCGCCGAAAGCCAGACCGCATCGGGTTCGAACTTCTCCCAATAGCGGACGACGGAATCGGCAAGCGCTGCCGGGTCGCTCGTGAACTTGTCGATTGAAACCCCGGCGAGCCGGGCGCAGTAATGGACCGCCAGCGGGCCCGTCGGCGTCCGCTGGGCCGGCTTTCCTGTCAGCAAAAGAGATACTAACTCTTTTGAATTCAATAAATTAACCTTAATTCGGGCGGGCCGCTTCTTCTACCTGTGCCGCCTTTTAAGCTCGGCCCGGACTTCGCGCTCCAGCTCCCGCTCCTTGATGGCCCGCTTCTTCTCATAGGTCCTCTTCCCTTTGGCCAGCGAGATCTCGACCTTGACCTTTCCCTTGTCGTTGAAGAACACCTTGGTGGGGACGACGGTATACCCTTTTTCCCGGATCTTGCCGATGAGCCGTTTGATCTCCTGGCGGTGGAGGAGGAGCTTTTTGTCCCGCAGGGGATCGTGGTTGAAGATGTTGGCCTGCTCGTAGGGGCTGATGTTCATATGGAGGAGAAAGACCTCGCCGTTCTTTATCTCAGCGTAGCTGTCCTTGAGGCTGACCCGGCCTTCGCGGATGGATTTGACCTCGCTCCCGAGAAGAGCGATGCCGGCCTCCAGGCTCTCGATGATCTCGTAGTTGAAATAGGCCTTCTTGTTCGAGGCGACGATCTTCATGGTCGCTGCTCGACGTCCGGCGGCTGAAGGGAGATGCGGACCAGGCTGATATGGCGCTTATTCATCCTCTCGACGACATAGCGATTCCCTTCGAACTCGAGGGCGTCTTTTTCATGGGGGATCTTGCCGAAGCGAAAAAGGAGGAACCCGGCCAGGGTGGTGAATTCGCCCGTCTGCGGGAGGCAGAGAGGAAGCCGCTGGCAAAGCTCCTTGATGGAGGCGTTGCCCTTGACGAGATAGGCATTTTTTTCGAGCGGTTGAAACCACTCTTCTGCCTTCTCGTCGGACTCGTCTTGGATCTCGCCGACGATTTCCTCGATGATGTCCTCCAGGGTGACGATTCCCTCAAGCGTGCCGAATTCGTCGACCACGAATGCCAAGTGCACGCTGTTATCTTGCAGCTGGATGAGGACTTTTTCGATCGAGGCCGACTCCGGGACGAATAACGGCGGCCGCAGCACGTCTTTGATTTTAAACTCTTTTTTATCAATAAGATAGGGAATAATGTCCTTGGTGTGGATGAGGCCCTCGATGTTGTCCATCCGGCCCCTGTAGACAGGGATGCGCGAGTATTCGGTCGTCAGGACCGTTTCCATGATCTCCGAGAACGGGGAGTCGATTTCGAGCGCTCGCAGCTCCGGCCGCGGCATCATGATCTCCTTGACCGGCCGCTCGCCGATGTCCAGCACTCCCCCGATCATGCGCCGGCGCAGCGAGGACATTCCTTTGACCCCCTTGGTCAGGACGAGCTTGATCTCCTCTTCGTTCAGGGCGCTCGACTTTCGGCCGCGCTCGTCCTGGGGTGCCCTGAAGAGAAGCCGGGGGAGAAAAGCAAACGCCTTGGCGAGGGGATAGGATAGGACAAAGAACAGCCGGAGCGGCTGGATGAGGATCCTTGAGACCTTCATAGGGTAATAGGCGGCAAAGGTCTTGGGGTTGATCTCGCCGAAAATCAGGATGAACACGGTTGTGGCCAGCGTGGCCAGCAGGGCCGCTTTATTCCTGTCCTGGGGCATGATGGATATGAAAAAGAGGGTGGCCACCGAGGCGGCCGCGATATTGACGAGGGTATTGCCGATGAGGATGGTCGCCAGCAGCTGTTCGATCCTGGCCAGCAGCCGCTTGGTCATCCGGGCCCGGCGGGAGCCTTTCTGTTCCATGAGGTCGAGGGTGTAGGGGTTCAAAGACAGGAGAGAAGTCTCGGAGGCGGAAAAAAAGGCGCTCACGAGCAGAAATATAAAGAACAACAGGATGGACGTGAGCATCATCGGAGGGATCAGATCTCGACGTTTTGCTTGAGGCTCTTGAAGCAGATGTGGAGCGTTTGCGCGATCCTCTTCTCGATCTCGCGCAGGGAGAGTTCGGAGACCTCGGAGATCTCGGCGATGAGAAGCTCCTTGACCTTTTCCAGCATCTTTTTCTCGCGGAAGGAAAGGGTTTTTGTAAGGCTCAGATAATAAAGGCTTTTCAAAACGCAGGCCATGTCGAAAATGGTCCCAGAGCGCATCAGGCTGATGTGCTCCTTGTACCTTCCCTTCCAGTCCGCCGAAACGTCCACCCGGTGTTTCTTCAGGTATAGGAAGATTTCTTCCACCGCGTCCTCGGACATCAGCTTGCGGATTCCCATCTCTTCGGTGTTGCCGGAGGGGACCAAGACGAGAGTTCTGTTGGACAGGATCCTGACCCGGTAGAAATTGAACTCTTCCCCGTAAAGGCTCTCCTGCTGGATGCCCTCGATAACGGCTAAACCTTGATTGGGATAGATGATCCTATCGCCAATCTTGAAGGAGTCCATTGGCTGCAATTATAGCCGAATTCCCGCTGGCCGTCAACTCGGAGGGGAAGGCCCCCTCCGGCGAGCGTCAACTCCAGCTTGACAGACGGGCGGCGCTCGATTAAGATTGTTCTCCTGAAGTGAGCTGATACCATGAGACCAACGTTCAAGCCCAACGTCAGAAAGAGAAAGAAGACCCACGGTTTTCGCGTCCGGATGAAGACCAAGGGCGGCCAGAGAGTCATCAAGAGCCGCCGGCAGAAGGGCAGAAAAAGACTTGCCGTTTGATGGCGGAAAGCCTGGCTCCTCGAGAGAGGATCAGAAAGAAGAAAGACTTTTTAGTCCTCTATAAAAAAGGTTACCGATACAAGGGCAGATATTTCACTCTTATCGGGCTCTCTAACGTCTTGCCCAATTCCCGTGTGGGAGTGGTCGCCTCCAGGAAGGTCGGGAATGCCGTCGCCCGGAATAGGGCCAAGCGCTGGATGAGGGAGTTGTTCCGGAGGAACAAGGATTTGCTCAGATCTCCAGTCGACCTTCTCATCGTGGCCTCAGCCGCCATACTGGAGGCCACCTGGGCGGAGCTCGAGGAGAGTTATTTCCAAGCCGTCGGAAAGATCGGCGAGAAAAAGCGGGTGAGATGAAACAAGCAGCTTCGCTGGCCATCCGGCTGTATCAGTTGGTCCTCTCGCCGTTTCTGGGAGGGCAGTGCCGGTTTTATCCCAGCTGTTCGGAGTACACCCGGGAGGCGATCGACAAGTATGGGCTGCTCAAGGGGATCTCGCTCGGGTGCAGGCGGCTCCTGAGGTGTCATCCTTTCCACCCGGGCGGAGTTGATCATATTCCCTGAGAGGTCTAGATAATGGAAAAAAGACTGATCCTGGCCATCGTCCTCTCTTTCCTGGTACTGGCGTTCTACCAGATGGTCTTCATTAAGAACAAGCCTCAGGCGGAACCCCAAGCCCAAATCCAAGTCCCGGTCCAGCCGACGGCGTCCGAGCCAAAGCCCGCTGAACCGTCGGCTCCCCCGGAAACCGCTCCGGCGGCGGCGCAGTCCTATGATGAAGCCGAGGCCCAGGCGGAACAGCAGGTGCTGGTCGAGACGTCCCTCTACCAGAGCGTCTGGAGCAACCGGGGGGCATCGCTCCGTAGTTGGAAGCTGAAGGCTCACCTGGATGAGAGCAAGGAAGGGCTCGAGCTTGTTTCTAGACATGCGGCGGAGGTCGGAAAGTTCCCCTTTTTCCTGGAAACCCAGGACGCCGACCTGGACAAGACGGCCAATGGTGGACTGTTCGTCCCCTCGGTTTCCCGCCTCGAGCTCAAGGACGGCCAGACGGGCGAGCTAAAATTTTATTATTCCGATGGGAATACTGTAAAAATCGAGAAGACATTCGTCTTTACGGGAGGCGTCTATGACTTCGATGTCCGGATCGACGTCTGGAAGGACGGCCGCAAGGTAGAACCGCGGGTCATTTGGGGGCCCGGGATCGGCAATCCGGTGGTCACCACCAAAAAACAGCAGTTCGGCGTCGGGGGCGGTATGGCGGTCCTTGTGGCCAACCGTGTTTACAGGATCAACGAAAGAAAATACAAGCCGGGTGCCGGCGCCTTCAATTTTGCCAATTGGGCCGGCTATGAAGATAACTACATGACCGCCCTCTTCATCACCCCGCCGCAGCAGGGAACGGCCCAATTCCTGAGCGTACCCAGAGATGAAAGGACGGCGGATTTCTTTCTCTCCGTGAGCGTTCCGCAAAAGGCCTACATCGGCCCCAAGGACTTTGACCGGCTCCGCGCCTTCGGCCATGAGGCCAAGAAGATCATCAATTTCGGGTTCTTCGGGGCGATCGCCGAGATTCTTCTGGTCTCGATCAAATTCATCCACAGATATGTGCCCAACTGGGGCTTCGCCATAATCATCCTGACTTTCCTCATCAAGATCGTTTTCTTTCCCCTGACCTACAGCTCGACCAAATCAATGGCCAGGATGCAGGAACTCCAGCCGAAGATCAAAGCCCTCCGGGCCAAGTACAAGAAAGCCAAGCAGGACATCAACCAGCGCCGTCAGATGAACGAAGAGATGATGAGGCTTTACAAAGAGCACGGCATCAATCCCGCTGGTGGGTGCCTCCCCATCCTTGTTCAGATCCCTGTCTTCTGGGGATTTTTCCGGATGCTGGTCGTGGCCATGGAGTTCAGACACAGCCCGTTCATCCTTTGGATCAAGGACCTGTCCGTCCACGACCCCTACTATGTGACACCGATACTGATGGGCGCCACCCAGTTCATCAGTCAGAAAATGACGCCGTCGGCGGCCGATCCCGCCCAGGCCAGGATGATGCTCATCATGCCCGTCGTCATGACCTTCTTCTTTATGAATTTCCAAAGCGGGCTGGTTCTTTACTGGCTGACCAACAACGTCCTGCAGATCGGCCAGCAGTATATCATGAACCGGATGATGGCCAAGAAAAAGCGAGAGTCTCATGGAAAACGAAAAGACTGAGCCGGATCAGGAATTCAAAGGCAAGAACCTGGACGAGGCGCTGGGACACGCTGAGCACGTGCTCAAGATACCCAGGGAAAAGTTCAACTACGAGATTGTCACCGAGAAGACCAAGCTCTTCGGGATGCGCGGCAAGGAAATCGTCATCCGGGCCTGGCCGAAGAAGGAGCTTGACACCAATCCTGTTACCGGTTTTCTGGATGCCATTCTCCACCATTTTCCTCTGGAATTGACATATGAGGTCAAAAAGAAAAATGAGACCATCAATGTGATTTTCGACGGCGAGGACAGGAGCATGCTACTCCGCAAGGACGGCTCCCTTCTCTTGGCTTTTCAGCACGTTCTCAACAAGGTTTCTGCCCACAAGGTCCAGGTGGACTGTGAATTCTTCAGGCGGAGAAAGGAAAAACAGTTGCGGGAATACGCTCAGGAAGTCGCCCATCAGGTCAGCGATACAGGAAGGATCGAAATCCTCGACCCGATGAATCCTTATGAAAGACGGATCGTCCACATCGCCGTCAACCAGGTCCCGGGGATTACCAGCGAGAGTCTCGGCGAGGGCTTCTTGAAGAGGGTTAAGGTATTCCCGATAGGGAAGCCCTGATAAGGCTCGGGTATGGGTTCGTCAGCCCGCTCGTTTCCCCAGCGAGGAAACTCGCTTCGCATCCTCCTTCGC
>CAYGXD010000136.1:0-4112 GCA_964353705.1 uncultured Eubacteriales bacterium
GCGGGATGACGGTGGGGTCATACTGATGGTCGGGGTGGACCATCACCATGATATCGCCGCCGAGCTGGAGCGCCTCGCGGTAGCAGGTTTTCTGGTTGCCGCCGTATCCTCTGTTTTTTTCATGGACGAAGACCCGGAGCCCAAGACGGCGGGCGATCTCGACCGTCCGGTCCCGGCTGTGGTCGTCGACGAGGACGATCTCGTCCACCCAGTCCCGGGGGACGTCGTCCAGCGTCCGCTCGAGGGTTTTCTCGGCGTTATACGCCGGCATGACGACGATGACTTTCTTCGAACGCGCAGGCATCGGGCTTCTTCTTCCGGACTCCCTTATACCATATTTTACAGGACATAAAAACCGGATGCCCACCTGATAAGCTTTTCTTCCTTTCGATATTGAAACGAGGGGGAGTCCATCCGAAAGCCCTCCGCAGCGTGGCGGGCACGCTTCCTTAGTGTTACCCAAGGCGAAGGGTATGGATGAGGAAGTCCGTGGACGACTGAGCGGGCACGGTTTCTCGACTGAAAGGAGAGAAGAGCGAAGGAGGATGCGAAGCGAGTTCCCTCGCCGGGGGAACGAGCGGGCTGACGAATCTATACCCGAGCCTCCCGAGTTTTTCTTTGACATTCCGGCGCCGTTTGTTTATCTTACTGCCTTATCCCAGCCCCAATGATGATCACATGCGTGCGGTCCGGAACGTTGTCGCTCCTCTTGTAATCGCCGCCGTCTTTGCCCCGCCCGCCGGCGCCCAGGATAAGGATCCTCCCTCTATCGTCACCCGCTCCAAGACTCCCATTGTTATCCAGAGGCTCGCCCACCCCGTCGTTTTTGACGGACTCAGCAACGAAGAGGCCTGGGAGGACATTCCCGTATTCTCCATGACCATGATGCTGCCGAACTATGGCTTTCCTCCTTCCGAGAAGACCGAAGTCCTGGTCGGGTTCGACGATGAGTTCCTCTGGGTGGCAGGACGGCTTTACGACCGCGAGCCGGCCAAGATCCGGGCCACGTCCAAGAAAAGGGATCTGCAGGAGCCAAACTCCGATTTCTTTGCCGTCATCTTCGACACTTTCAACGACAAGGAAAACGCGCTCGGTTTCTCCACCACTCCCGCCGGGCCCCGCTGGGACGCGGCCATCTATCATGACGCGGAGTCGTCCATGCCTATGGAGGAACCGTTCAACCTGAGTTGGAACACTTTCTGGGATCTGCGCGTGGTGGTCAACGACCAGGGCTGGTTTGTCGAGATGCAGATCCCCCTCTCCAGCCTGCGCTTTCAGGACAAAGAAGGGCAGGTCATCATGGGCTTTACGGCCTACCGTTGGATCGCGCGCAAGAACGAAAACGACGTTTTCCCGGCCATTTACCCCAAATGGGGTTTCGCGAGCGCGTTCAAGCCTTCCCAAGCGCAGGAGGTTTCATTCCAGGGGCTGCGCAGCCGGAATCCGCTTTATGTCACCCCCTATGTCCTGGGGGGCACCGGCTATTCCTACGACCTGAATTTCGAAGAGACGGAATACGTCTATTCCAAAGCGCCTCCGGCCGAAATCGGACTGGACGTCAAGTACGGAATGAGCAGCAACCTGACGGCCGACATCACCGTCAACCCGGACTTCGCCCAGGTCGAGGCCGACGATCAGCAGGTCAACCTGACACGGTATTCCCTTTTTTTCCCTGAAAAGCGCCTCTTTTTCCAGGAGCGGGCTTCGGTCTTCGATTTCAGCTTCGGGGCCTATAACCGTCTGTTCTACAGCCGCCGCATCGGCCTTTATGAAGATGAGGAGGAAGGGATCAGCCATGTTGTCCCTATCTATGGCGGCGTGCGGATGATCGGCCGCGCCGGTTCTTGGGACCTCGGTTTCATGGACATGCAGACCGCCCCCTATGAGGAAGAAGCCGTGCCCTCGGAGAATTTCGGGGTCATCCGTCTCAGGCGCCGCGTCCTGAACCCGTATTCTTATCTCGGGGGGATGATCACGTCCAGGATCGGCGCCGACGGCTCCTATAATGAGGCTTATGGATTCGACGGCATACTCCGCGTCTCGGGGGACAACTACCTGTCCTTCGCCTGGGCTCAGACTTTTGAGAACGGCCGGAAGAACAACCCGGTGTCTCTCGACCCGACCCGCCTGCGGATCGCCTATGAGCGGCGTACCCAGAAGGGAGTCGGGGCCTATATAGGCCTCTCCCGGGCCGGGAAGGATTATGTCCCGGGAATGGGTTTCGAGATGCGCGAGGACTTCATCGCCAGCCGGGGCGAGA
Source organism: uncultured Eubacteriales bacterium (assembly GCA_964353705.1). Lineage (GTDB taxonomy): Bacteria > Acidobacteriota > Aminicenantia > Aminicenantales > UBA8522 > UBA8522. Next base: position 2,261 of record CAYGXD010000136.1, read on the forward strand.
TCCTCTACGGCTGGATCCCGGGAGAGGAGTCGTCCCTGCAGTCCTATTCCGTCCGCGCCGAGGGGATGATCAGCCTGCGCAATGAGGATTATTCGATCGAGTCGGCCGAGCTCGGCCCCGGTGTGGAGTTAATGACCAAGTCCGGCTGGGGCGGCCGCCTCTCCTATCAGTTCCGGAGGGAAAGCCTAAAGGAGCTGGTCGAGTTCTCCGATGAGGTCAACGTTCCTCCGGGAGAGTATGCCTTCTCCGGTTTCCGGGGTTTTTTTCACGCCCCGATGGGGGGCCTCCTGGGGGCCATGTCCATGGTGGAAATCGGCTCTTTCTATGACGGCTGGAGGACGACGTTGAGTATCATGCCGACCTGGAGCATCCTGCCCGACCTGAGCCTGAGCGGGCAGTACCAGTTCAACTGGGTCAAATTCCCGCAGCGCGATCAGGATCTCATCGCCCACCTGGTGCAGGTCAAGCTGCTGGCCACGCTGAGCACAAAATTCTCCGTACTCACGTTCGTCCAATACAACGGCGCCGAGGACCTGGTGGTCGGGAACGTCCGCTTCCGCTACAATCCCCGCGAGGGTAACGACCTGTATCTTGTTTTCAATGAGGTCCTGAACACGGACCGTCCGGGCAAGATCCCCTATCCGCCGCTGAGCAGCGCCCGCGCCATCCTCCTCAAGTACTCTTACACCTTTGATTTCTAGGTCTCTTCGGCCTCTTCCCCGATAGTCACTTCATAGGCCTCGCGGATGGGCGGCTTGGTATAAAACGGGATAAATCGAGCAACTTGCTCCTGGAAGAAATGGCTCTCCTCGTTCGCCAGCATGGCCTCTTTGCTCTCCCAGAAGGTTAGGGCTACAGATTCACCCGTTTTGGGATCGCTCATGTAATAGCCGCCCTTGAAGCCCCTTTGCCCCCGGCACAACGGGATGACGATCTCCCGGAACATCTGCGCCGCCTCGGCTATCTTGTCGATCTTGAGTTGACTTTTGAGGACCCGAGCGAACATGACACCCTCCTCTGTCCAACGCCAGAGTAGCAATACCGCTCTGAATAGTCAACTCGAAGGGGAGGTTAAGATTCTTCGCGCGTTCCTAGTTTCTCTTCTTGTAATAAATTTCCCTGTTCCCGGGGGTATCATCATTCCAGACCACATGCAGATGGTCCGAGGAATCAACGGCAATCACCGGAGAATAGGAATGGCCTGAATTCCAGGTAAGCCTTCGGCTGGCAGTCCAACTATCTCCTCCATCCCCGCTTTCCTTGTAATAAATCTCAGCGTGCCCGGCCGCGAAACCATACCAAACCACATGCAGATGGCGTAAGGAATCAACGCCAATGGCCGGATAGATGCAATGGTCCGAATTCCAGGTGAGCTGTTTGGCCGAAGTCCAGCTATCTCCTCCATCCTCGCTCTTTTTGTAATAGATCTCGGGGACCCCGGGGGTATCATCATGCCAGACCACATGCAGACGGCCTAAGGAATCAACAGCCATCTCCGAAAACTGAGAATTGCCCGAATTCCAGGTGAGCCTTTGGCCGGCCGTCCAGCTGTCTCCATCATCCTCGCTCCTCTTGTAGTGAATCTCGGAGTTTCCGGGGGTTTCATCGTGCCAGACCACATGGAGATGGCCTGAGGGATCAAGGCCAATCGCCGGATAATAGGAATTGAATGAAGTCCAGGTGAGCCTTTGGCCGGCCGCCCAGCTGCCTCCTCCATCCTCGCTCTTTTTGTAATAAATCTCATAGTACCCGGGACCGGAATCTTGCCAGACCACATGCAGCTGGCCCAAGGAACCGATGGCAATCGCCGGATACTGAGAAAAGCCCGAATTCCAGGTAAGCCTTTGGCTGG
>CAYGXD010000136.1:4212-5746 GCA_964353705.1 uncultured Eubacteriales bacterium
TGATCTCCGGGTTGAACGTCCAGGAGTACATGGTGACGGACCGGAAATAGGGGAAAAAATGGGCCCTGTAAAAGGGTCCCTGCGGATAATAATCCTTGGTCCATTCGACGGCCCCGATGAAGTCCAGCGCCCGGATATGCCGCAAGAACGCCTGGATGAACCTGAACCTTTCCCATGGAGTCAGGTCGGGATAGGCGACATGGTTGATCCAAGCCCAGCGCTCCGTGGTCTTGCCGAGATGATCATGGCGGATGAAATTGATGGCCCCGGCGATCCGCCCGTCCTTCTCGTAGATCAACGTCTGGGAGACATCGGGGCAAGACAGCTCCCAGGCCAGCTCATCGGGTTCCCAGACTCTCGCCAGATCGATTTTATCCCGGTAGGCATTGAACAGCGCCAGGCAGGAGTCCAGATCCTCCGGACGGTAATCCCGGACGGCGGATTCTTCCCCTTTTCGGGTCCTTCGATCCCCGCCGATAAGCTTGACCGCGGCCTTTTCCCAGGTTTTAAGGCTTTCCGACGCACCCACTCGCCTCAGGTCCAGTATCCGGGCGATCACACGAATCCTTTTCATCCTTTCCAGACGATACCCTTCGGGCTTGAGACTGCGAAGCATCAAGGTGGAGCGGTGCCCGGTCTCAAAAGTAGCCAGGGCGAAATCGTACTTGTACGTCTGGTTGACCCGGATGGCCTCGTTGATGATCGCCACGGCATGCCCCTGCCGCAGCAGTTCTTTCCGGGTGACCAGGAGGCAGCTCCAGGTCCCGCGGTAGATTTTGCCCCCGAATTGAAAAGTATGCGGGATGTTCCCGAGGAATGAGACGATCTCCCCTCCCCGGTAGGCGGCGATGAGATGGTCTTTTTCTTTTATCCGGTCGAAGAGATAACGGAGGAATGCCGGACGGTAAAAGTTGGGAAAGGAGGAAATCCCGTAGTCATCCCGCCAGGACGTGTGGGCCATGCTTTCCAGGCCTTCGTAGTCTCCCCGAAAAGGCTCCAGGGAGACTCCGGAAACGTCGGCCATCTCAGTTCGGTTTATTGTGTCCGTTGTCGCCGGGCTTAAATGTCTTGTATTTGACCGGCAGGGCGGCGTTCTTGCGCCAGAACTTGAGCTCGGTCACCTTGTAGATGTTGCGCTTGCGGACGCTCAGGATGCCGACCACCCGGTCTTTGTCCCAGTACTGGTAATCGTGGGTGGAGATGGTCGGCGGAGCCTGGGGATGGGAATGGATCGACCCGATGTAATCAAGGTCGCTCGAAGAGACGATCTCCTCGATCTTCCCATAGTCGGGAATGACATAGTCGTAGGTGGCCTCGACGATCGGCGGGATGACGATCTGCAGGATCTTGAAAGTCCGGTTGGCCAGGCGCTTGCCCAGCATGATGCCGTAGACCTCGCGGGGATAGCCGCGGGCGGCCCGCCGCTTGAATCGATTCAAGTCGCACTCGTTGATGAAGAGTCTCATGGGCGAAGACCGGTATTCTTAATCCCCGGACAATCTGATAATGGGGGTTCAATGCTTATACCACAACC
>CAYGXD010000136.1:5846-9221 GCA_964353705.1 uncultured Eubacteriales bacterium
CCCTTGTCTATGATGGAACGAGCAAGGAGGTCCGATGAGTCAACAACGCGCCTATCTCCGCCTTCTCGGGCCGATTTTCGCGGCCCTCTTTCTCGCCGGGTTGAGCTCCGATGGAATGGGCCGGCAGGTATCTACCGGAGAGCCGGAACTCTGCCAGGGCAATTATCTCAGCGAGCCGGCCGCCCGGCATCAATTGGCCGAATTCGCCCGGGGATATTCGACCGCTGCTCAATGGGGAGCCAGAGCCCGGCGCGTTCGCGAAGGCATATTGAAGGGGGCCGGTCTGATGCCCCCTCCCCGGAAGTGCCCGCTCAACCCGATCGCCCACAGCCGGCGGGATTATGACGGCTACAGCGTCGAGAACGTCGCCTTCGAGAGCCTGCCGGGGTTCTTCGTGACCGGAAACCTCTACCGGCCGAAATCCGGAACCGCCCCCCATCCGGCCGTCCTCTGTCCCCATGGACACTTCACCTGCCCGGGAGGCGGCGGCCGGTTCCGGCCGGACATGCAGCTCCGCTGCGCGACGCTGGCCCGGATGGGAGCCGTCGTCCTGTCGTACGACATGGTGGGCTGGGGAGACTCGACGCAGACCACTCACGATCATCCGCGCGTCCTGGCCCTGCAGCTTTGGAATAGCATTCGCTGTCTCGACTACCTGGAATCGCTGGGCGAGGTCGACATGAAGCGGATCGGGATCACGGGCGCTTCCGGAGGCGGGACCCAGACCTTCCTCCTCACCGCCGTGGATGACCGGGTGAGCGTTTCCGTCCCGGTCGTGATGGTCTCGGCCCACTTTTTCGGCGGCTGCAATTGCGAGAGCGGGATGCCCATCCACCGGAGCGAATCCCACTTCACCAACAATGCCGATATCGCCGCCCTGGCCGCGCCGCGGCCGCAGCTTCTCATCTCCTGCGGTGAGGATTGGACCAAGAATAATCCCCAGGTCGAATTCCCTTATATCCGGAACGTCTATCGCTTGCTGGACGCCGCCGATCAGGTTGTCAATATCCATTTGGGGGATGAGGGTCATGACTACGGGCCGTCCAAGAGGGCGGCCGCCGTCAAATTCTTCGCCGCCCACCTGGGTCTCGACCTCAGCCGGGTCGCGAACCCGGCCTGTTATGAGGGGATCGATGAAAACGGTGTCACCATCGAGCGTCCCGATCGGCTGCGGGTTTTTGACGACGGTCACCCCAGGCCTGGCCATGCGCTGAAGGGGGATGGCGAGATCACCGCGGCGCTCGAGGCCAGGTAACGGCCCGGCCCTTTCTCTCTGAGTTTTTTCCTCCTGAATACGTTAAAGTTCCTCGCCATGCGGACGCAACGTTCTCGGCCCGGCCCGATTTCTATATAGAGAAGTTGTGTATTATAATTGAATGATGAAGGCCGATTTTCTCGAGAGAAGGCTGGAGATCCGCAATCGCGGCCTCGCTTTGCTCATCTCCCTCCTTGTCCATGTCGGGATTCTCTACCTCTTGGCCACCCATTTCGTCTCTGTCCGGATCATCGAATTCAAAGAACCGGTCACCCCGGTCGTCATCGTTCCGCCGCCTCCTCTTGAACTCCCTAAAAGAGCCAGGGATCCGGCCAACCTGCCGGCCGTAATAGAAGGCTTCCCCGAGTTCCTGCCGAGCCGGACGCTTCCGCGCGAAGCCGCTGCTCAGGCCGAGGAAGCGCCGGCCGCTGAAGAGCGTCCGGAGGCCGGGGAAGTGGAAGCCTTCGAACCCAAGTTCAGCGAGCGATTCCGGCTGGACCAGACGCCGGCCGAGAAGCCTGGTTTCGCCTCGGCCCGCAGGCTCCGCCTGCCCATCCCGGATCGCAAGAAAGGCGGCGCCGACGTGTTGGCAAGGCCGCCGGCTCCTCCCAAAGATATTGACTGGCGCAAGTATCTTTCCGGGAGTTCGACGGGCGGCCGCTGGGCCTATCGAAGCAGCACGGTCGGCGGGAAGCGAGTCCGGGGAGACCTCCGTGGCCGGATGACCACATCCGCCTCTGTCAAGAGATACAACCTCGCGTCCTGGGCCAGCAAGGTCGTCGAGGTCATCCAGAAGAACTGGGATATCCCCCCTACGCGGCCGGCCAATCCGGACGCGGCGGTAGAGATCGTCATTGTCCTCCAGAAAAGCGGCCAGGTCGCGACCATGGAAGTCATCGCTTCGTCCGAAGACCGGGCCTTCGATCAAGCGGCCCGCTTCGCCATCGAGCTGAGCTCGCCGCTCCCCCCGCTGCCGGACGATTTTCCCGCCGCCAGCCTCGAGATCGCCTTCATATTTTCAGTCCAATGACTAAGAAGATCGCCTGCCTTGCGCTTCTGGCTGCCCTCGGCAGCGCCGGGCTGGCCGCCGACTGGCGGACGGATCTCGCCGGCTACTTCGGCCAAGGGAAGGCCGACGATCTGAGCGGGGCTATCGAATTCCTGAAGGGACAGTTCGAGGCCCTCACCGAGGAAGACAAGCCGGTGGCCTGCGGAATGCTGGCTTACGTGTACGGCCAGCTCGGGGACAAACAGAACGAGTACCAGAAGCTGGGGGAATATTTCGAGAAGTACGGCGCCGTGGGCATGGGGTATACCTTCCTCCCGCTGGCCACCCGGAACAGTGTGCTGCGCTATCTTCGGGATTGGCAGCTGCGCTATCCCTGGGTTCTCAAGATCGGGCTCGTGTCGCCCGGAGGCCCCGACCCGACATCTCCCAAATCAACCCCTCCCGAGACCGTTCTCCTCGGAGTCGAGATGGCGAGCGATGTCTACTATAAGCTGATGGATGGTGAAAACGTCCTTAAAGGAGGGCAGTTCCGGCGGGGGTTCAATTCCGTCACCCTCCAGGCTGAGAAGCTCTTCCGGGAGCCCGGAGCATTCCCCTATGTCCTGGAGTTCAAGGCCGGAGACCTCATCATCCGCCGCGAACTCGTCATCGGGGTCCAGATGGATCTCGAGGGAATTATGGCGAACCCCGCCGCCGCGGCCACGAAAGGCGAGTTCGTCCTGGAGATGTTTTTTGGGGATGAACTCCTGGCCTCAAGCCATAAAACCTCTGTCCTGATCCAGGAGCCGAGTATCAAGCCCCCGCCTCCGAACAACGTCTATGATCCCTGGGGCCCCGGCTACCAGAACGATCCGAAGCTCCCGAGAGGAGTTCCGATCATGGCCATCCCGGCGGCCATCATGGAGGCCATCAACGCGCTGAAAAAAAAGGACGAGGTAGAGCCCGTGCCGCCGGTCAAGATGACGTCGGATATCGTCTTCCCCTTCACGCGGCCGAACGCCGGCGGCGATTTTGTCGAGGTCAAGGCCCGGGTTTCGCTCGGACTGCGGGAGATGCGTTTTCTTTCCTATTCGCAGATCAACCGGCGCGAAAAGACGAACTCGCCCTGATC
>CAYGXD010000137.1:0-9186 GCA_964353705.1 uncultured Eubacteriales bacterium
TTCTCTTTCGGAAACCCCGATTTCAACATGAAATCGCTTCGCGGCACGGTCGTCCTGCGCTGGGAATACCTGCCCGGGTCGCTCCTGTATTTTGTCTGGACGCAGAACAGGGTCGACTATGCCCATCCGGGCGATTTCCGGATCGGCCGCGACCTCGGCGACCTGCTGATGGCGCCAGGCGACAATATTTTTCTAATCAAGGTCTCATATCGCTGGAGCCTTTAGTGTCCCGTCTGGGCGGATTGGGTTTAACGCGTGTTCCCGCCCTTGGCGGCCCAATCGGCGAGCGTCTGGCCTTCCGAGATCATGGTAACGCCTTCGGACCGGGCGGCTTCGAGAAACCAGTCCAAGAGCTCTTGCCGCGACCGGGACCACGGCCATTCCAGGCCGCGCTCCTGCGCCTCTTTTTGGAATCCGTCCCAGCGCATAAGGACAACATAAACGACCGGCATCTGGACGCGCCGCAATCTTTTCAATAGCTCGGCGTTCTTATCGATCCTGGCTTCGGCCCTCCTCAGGATGTCCCACGATTTGAGCATCGTCTCCAGTGAAAGAAACTTGGCGTCCGTCGGCGAAAAACAGCCCAGATGATCGCCGGCCTCAATGGCTGCAGTCTCCAGGAGCGACAGGTACTCCGAAATGTCATCGGCCGCCGGGCCGTAATAGCCGGCCAGGAATTCCCGTCTCAGCTTATCCGCGTCGAGAGCCGGGTTCCAGAGGAGCTTGGCCAGCACCCAGGCCCGCATCTCGGCCATCTCAGAGCCCCAGGACTGGTAGGCTCCTTGCTCGAATATCCCCCGGACGTTGTTCATGACGAACAGCCGGATGTTCGGCCCCAGGACGCTGTAATTCGGATGAGGCTGGATGTAGTGCGAGAAATTAGTTGTGTAGTCCCAGATGAAGAGGCGGCCGGCGATCTTCGACCAGGCTTCGAGGTCATCGAGAAAGGCCTTGTTTCTTGGGTCGTCGAGCGGCCGGCTGAAGGAGCATTCGATGCTGCAGAGCCGGATGATCACGTTCGGCCGCAGCAGGGTGAGCCGGGGAGGCTTCCGGGTGTACTGGTAGGCCAGTGTATCGATCGTCATCTGCGGGAACTCGGCCTCGATGTCCGCGGCCACGGCGTTGACAAAACGCAGCAGCAAACCGGATGGGCTGCCCTCCTCTTCATCGACGGCCCGGCAGCGGGCGCATTGGCACGGGTTGTAGCAATCATTCTGGGAAACGGAGGCGATCGTCGCGCCCGGATTGTCCCGGAGCCTTGTTTTGAGGTTCTTGACAAGCTCCTGCCGCATTTCCTCGTTGGTCAAGCAAAGCTGGGCGTCCTTGAAGGTGCGCTGTCCGTCGATCTCGCTGAACCATTCAGGATGAGACTGGAAATACCTGTCCGGCGGGACGAGTGAATAGAACGTGTGGACGAAGCCCTCATAGACATGGCGGCCGCCGCGGCGGTGGTCCCCGCCGGCCCGCGTGCCGTTGGCCTTGTTCCGGACGGCCCAGAACGGGTCAAAGGCGACAAACCAGAACGGCTCCCGGTACTCGAGGGGCGGAGGGTAGCGGATGGAGACGGGGCCGACGACAAGGGAAGGCCTCCGCGGCACATTCCAGGCGGATGTGGTCCACCAGCGGCAGCCGACGACATCCTCGAGGAAAGTGTAAACGGCGTAGAGTGTGGCGCGCGGGCTTCCTCCGGCCAGGATGAGATCGTGGCCCCGTGTTTGAACGAGGATCTCCTCCGGCTGGAGCGCTTTAGCGTCAAAGCCCGGGTCGGCCAGTCTCGCGGCTTTTTCGCCGACCAATAGACGGTTCTCGTAGGGGGTGAAGTCATCCATAACGGGTATCGCACAGCCCGTGGCAAGATGGAGGAAGAACGACAGCTCGTCGGCGGCCCATTTTTCCGTCTCTCCGGCATCCGCGGCCAGGACGATCCTCGCCACCGCCTTTCCCTTTCTGGCGACTTCTACCTGAGCAGCCGAAGCCGTCGTCAGAACCAAGATGACCAGAGAAGCCAAGGCCGTTAGTCTAAGAGATTTTCCCATAGCTAGTTTCCTTGCCATACCGGAAAGTTTTTCCTCACAACCCAGCCTTCAGGTCAGGCGGCTATGCAGCAGGCGGCAAAATATGTCGTCGTTTGGAAAAAAGCGGCTTCCGGTTCCTGGCGGCTCCACGTCGATATCTGGAACAGCTTCCCGGCAAAGTAGCCGGTTGACTATTTCTGCCGGTAATACTCGGCCGGGGTTTTTGTAGCGATGTATTGGACCGCTTTCTGAATGCAAGTCCTGATGGCCTGTTCGGTCGGGGTTTTGGAGAAGCCGCCCAGGGCAATCGGAAGACTACCGCCGATAGTGGTGGCTCCTTCAGCCCCGAAGCTTGTGGCGCTTCCCGTGACCGTAGCGGCGGCCACGATCTGGGACGTCTTGGCGTCGATGATCCGGACGTCGATGGCCAGATGGGCTTTTTTCACCCCTCCGTCCACGGTCACACCCAGCACTCGCGTGCCCCCGCCGACTCCCTTGGCGCTTCCTTCAAACTCGGTGACAGCGGCCGTGATGATGAGGTCGGCGCCGTAGATCTCCCCTGTCGGAGCGGCCGTTTCTTTCTTGACCCGACCCTCGGCAGCCAGGTCCTGCTCCGCCAGTACCTCATTGAGCTGCTCCCTCTCCAGGACGATATACCGGTTGGTATTGAACAAGGCCGTGGTCAGCATGTCTCTCATGCCCTCGCCTATTTCCTTGAACTGGAGACCGTACATCCCGTACCAACCTGTTTCGCCCTGCCCTCTGGCTGTCTTGTCCGTGAATTCTCCGACGGCCAACCGGGCCTTGGGGCCGTCGTAGCGGTCGGCCTGGGCCTCGGCGATGGAGGGCCCTTCGCCCGACGTGACCGTGGCCGTGGGAGCGCACGAAATCAGGCCGATTACGAACGCCGCCAGAGCAGATAGATAAAGCACCTTTCTCATGTCATCCTCCTCATTACGTAGGGATTATATTGTCGGGCGAGCCACCTTGTCAACGGAATCCCTTTTCTTGAATTTCCGGCCGGATAAGGATAATCTAGGAGGGCCATGCGCCACAAAGCATCCTTGTCTGTACTTCTCCTACTCTCGATCGCCGGACTGCTTCCATCGGTCCCGGGGCCGGGCGGTCAAAAGAAGAGCCTCCCTCCGGTCTACAAAAAATGGCTGGAGGAGGAGGTCGTCTACATCATTTCCCCTTTGGAAAAGCAGGTCTTCGATAAGCTGCAGACCGACCGGGAACGGGATCTATTCATCGAGGCCTTTTGGAGGCAGAGGGACCCGACTCCGGGCACAACCGAGAACGAGTTCAAGACCGAGCACTTCCGCCGGGTCAACTACGCCAACTATTACCTGGGAAGGCAATCGCCGGTTCCCGGCTGGAAATCAGACCGGGGCCGGATCTATATCATCCTGGGAGAGCCGAACGACATCCAGCATTTCGAGTCCGGCCAGGAGACCTACCCGGCCGAGATTTGGTTCTACCAGAACAAGGCGGAATCCGGACTGCCCACGGGCTTCAACATCGTCTTCTTTAAGGAACACGGGACCGGTGACTATAAGCTCTACAGCCCGACGAGGGACGGCCCCCAGGCCTTCTTGGCCAATTACCTCGGCAGCCCGGAGGACATTACGGGCGCCTACCGGAAGCTGCGGGAGATCGAGCCCAACCTGGCCATGGTTTCTCTTTCGCTCATCCCGGGCGATGACTCCGGCGCCTTCGGCCGCCCTTCCCTTTCCTCCGACCTTCTCCTCCAGCAGGTGGAGTCGCTCCCCGAAAAAACCATCCGGGACCAATATGCCCAGAAGTTCCTCCAGTACAAGGACGTCGTCGAGGTCGAATACTCGGCGAACTACCTGGAAAGCGATTCCGTGGTCAAGATCCTGAGGGCTTCCCCGACGGCGGTCTGCGTCCATTACTCGATCGAGCCGGCCAGGCTTTCAGTCAGCCAATACGGGGACAAGTTCAGCACCAACCTGACACTGAACGGATCGGTCAAGGACGAAGCAGGCAAGGTCATCTACCAGTTCGACAAGACACTTCCCTTCTCCTTCACGGAGGAAGAGCTGAATAATATTAGCCGGCGTCCGTGCTCGCTCTACGACGTTTTCCCCTTGATCGCGGGATCATATAATCTCTCCATCCTGTTCAAGAATGAAGTCTCCAAGGAATTCAGCTCTCTGGAACGCAAGCTCACCATCCCTTCAGAAGAAGCTGGAGCGTGGGTTACTCCCCTCCTCCTGGGATACAAGGCAGAAAAGGTCGAGGCGGGCCGGAACAGGGTTAAACCCTTCCAGCTCGGAGGTTTTTCGCTTTTTGTCCAGGCGAACCGGACCTTCGCGAAATCCGAGGAGCTCGTCCTGGCCTTCCAGGTCTTGGGACTCCCCCAAAACATCAGAGATGAGGCCGAGATCGTGTTCACCTTCCTCAAGGATGCCCAGCCGTTCAAGACGTTCTCCAAAGCGCCCGCCGCATATCCGGGCTTTCCTGATGTGGTCGAGCCGGTTTCTCTGTCCGAATTCATCCCGGCACACTACGAGTTGCAGGTTTCTATCCGCTCAGGCGGACAGGAGATCTCCTCCGCCAAGGACGAGTTCGACATCACTCCGCAGGAAAAAATGCCCCGGCCCTGGGTCTATGCAAGGATCATGCCGGGACCCGAAGACGCCGTTTACCCCTTCCTTACAGGTAATCAACTTTTCAATGCCGGCCGCTACGCCGAAGCGCGCCTGCGTCTGGAGGAGGCCTTTAAGAAAAGGCCCGAAGAAGAGAGCTACGCTTTCGCGCTGGCCAGAGCCGACATGAGCCTCCAGGACTACTCGAGAGCGGAGGCGCTTCTCCTGCCGTTCTTCGGTCAGGCTAAACCTGCCCGGTACGAAATCTTCTCCCTTCTCGCCAACGCTTACCACAGAAAAGGGGAATGGGATAAGGCCCTGAAGATCATCGAGCAGGGCATCTCCCATTATGGACTCAACAGCGGATTCCTCAACCTCCGGGGCGACTGCTACCTGAGGCTGGGGAACAAAACCGAGGCCCTCCGCGCCCTGGAAAAATCACTGGAGCTCAATCCGGCCCAGCCGGAAGTCCAGAAGATAGTGGACTCCTTAAAAAAGCAAGACGGATCATCCGTCTGACAATCGTTCGGACAGCTCCTCCGGATTTTATCGGGTTCGGAGCCGGGCCGCCGTCAGCTACCGACGGCTCTACCAGGATAAGGGGGGCCCGGCTGGCGGCCTTTTTTGCAGGACATAGTTAAAGTAGACCTCTTCCCCGGAGCTGAAGAGCTCGTATCTTTTTGAATCCTTCGTCCCCCACCAGTACTTGAGTGAATTGACCAGAAACTTTGGTGCTTTCCGGTTAAGCAGACTCATTTTCCGTTCATGATCGAGTTCCATCGCCTGAAGAACGTGTGGCGTTATAATTTCTTCTCTAAGGAAATGGAAACCGGAGCTCTCCAAGCGGCCGCGAAGATCGGCCATTTGATCTATCCGGCGGAAGTCGGCGATGAGAAAATAGCCGTTCGGGCGCAGGACCCGATACACTTCCTTTAGAAAAAGGTCCAAAGACCCGTAGCAGAAGGAAGATTCGACGTTGATCACAACATCAAAAGCGTCGATCTCGAAAGGGAGAGATTCCGCCTGCCCGCAATAGAAGGAAAGCCCGGGGACTGAATAAAGTCGCTTACCGACTTCGATGGCCTCACCGGCCTGGTCGACGGCCGAATAGGAGCGCGGGACATGGCGCTTCATGACGAACGACGAGCCTCCGCCGCAGCCGCAGCCCACTTCCAGCACGTCCTGACCCCTGAGATCCACGGCGCTCGCGACATGATCGTAGAGCTGGATGCAATAGCGATATCTTTCATCCGAGTCGCTGAGAAAAAGCCTGTCTTCATTGGTAGCGGTGCCGGCGAATCCATAATTCCAGAAGAGCAGATCCTCATGCTCTCCCGCCCTCCTCGCCAAGAACTGGAACAAACCCCTGTAGAGGCTGTTCCTGGCTTTGAAGGGCAGGGAACCCCCTATCCGTCGGACCAGTGATCCGAATAACCCGAGTTTGGTCGTTTGATTCATTCGCTCGCTTTCCAGGTCAAAAAAAATAAGCAGAGAGAGACATTCTTCGTCTCTCTCGCGGGAAGGTGAATTATAGGACAAATCGTGGCCATCTTCAAGGGATTCGATGGGGCAAGGCGTTTGCAGCGCCAGGGCAGCCCAGCTCGATTTTGGCTTGACATTGTGTTTCGCATTTTATATTAATTATCTTTCGGAATTAGCTATCGCAACCCTTATTAAGGGAATTTGAAATGTCAAGGGAGAGACAATGAAAAAAACGCGGGCCTTTCTTTTTCTCGTCGTTTTCGCCCTTTTGTTTTTCCTGGCCGGCACCGTCCTTGAAGCGCAGCGGCTGACCGGGATTATCCGGGGAATGGTCACGGATGATGGAGGAGAGCCGCTCCCGGGTGTGAACGTTGAGGTCAAGAGCCCGGTGCTCATCGGCGGCGCTCAGACGGCGCTGACTCCGGCCGGCGGCACTTTTCTTTTCGCGGCGCTTCCGCCCGGCAAATACTCCGTTAATTTCACTATGCCGGGATTCCAGACCGTCTTGAGGGATAATATCATCGTCTCCGTCGGGAAGACCGCGACCATCGATATCATCCTGAAGCCCTCTGCCATACAGGAGGAGGTCACGGTCATCAGCCAGGCTCCGGTCGTCGACGTGACGAAATCCGGCCTCTCCACAACCTATGACCAGCAGCTCCTGGAGAGCGTCCCCAAGGCGCGGTTTACATACATGGATATCATGTTCTGGGCGCCGGGCGTCTCGATGAACGAGAACAGCTCTGAGGAATGGCACTCCTCCCTCGGCTCCACCTATGCATCGGACAACTACCTAGTCGACGGGGTGGACACCTCATTCGACTGGAACGGCACGACCTGGGTCTGGAACAACCCCGATATCTATGCCGAAGGGGAGATTGTCGCCATCGGCGCGCCTGCGGAGTACGGGGATTTCCAGGGGGCGGTGGTCAACGTCGTCACCAAGTCCGGAGGCAACGATCTCCACGGCGGGCTGAACGCCTATGCGATCCCCACCTCCTTTGTGGGCGACAACGCTGAAGGCGCCGAATTTCCTTACCAAATCGGGGATAATTGGGACCTCGGCCTTGACCTCTCCGGCCGGATAATAAGGGATAAAATCTGGTTCTACGGCAATGCCCAGTGGAAGAAGTACGCCTACTCCCAGCTCGGGACTGACCCGGGTCCTGACAACGGGTGGATGACGAAAGCGGACTACAGGAGATTGTTCGGAAAAATGACCTTCCAGCTCGCCAAGAGCCACAAGCTGGTCGTTTCCTACCAGCAAGAGTGGTCCGAGCTTCCGGATGTCGTCAGTCCTTCCCAGCCGTACGACGCCTGCGGTTCAGAACCCGGGAACTACGGCGTTCCCAACATCATGCTGACCTCCGTCCTCAGCCCCAACACGATCTTTGAATTTAAGGTCGGCGGCTGGTTCGTCAACGACAACTGGAAGCCGTTAGATGGGAATCTGGACGAGCCCCTCTACCTTGATATTGCCACCGGCGTCGCCGCGAACGGCATCTGGAGTTGGAGCGAATCCAAGTACAACAAGCTCCAGGTCAACGCCGCCGTGTCCCATTTCGCCGACGATTTCATCAACGGCAACCACGAGTTCAAGGCCGGCGTCCAGTACACGCGGGGCGGGGCCAAATCCGTGGGCACCTACTCCGGCGGGGTCGTCTACTATCTTTATTACGGCGAACCTTACTCCGCCTATTTTCAGGATCCCTACAACGACGCCGAAGTGGTCAACAAGCTGGGCGTGTTCATCGACGACGCCTGGTCGATCACCAGGCGCCTGACCCTCAACCTGGGTCTTCGCTTTGACCATCAAGACGGGGACATTCTGGAGCTTAATAGGCTCGACGCCAATATGCAAGAAACCGGAGAAATACTTCCGGCACAGAATAATCTCATTGTCTGGAACACCTGGTCCCCCCGCCTGGGTCTGGTCTATCAGCTGACCGCGGACATGAAGACCATCCTGAGAGCCAACTACGGCCTTTATTATGATGGGATGACCCAGGACATGCTTTTCAGGAAGAGCAAAGGCTACCCCACCGTGTATACGTACGGGTGGAACCCGGAAACGGAGGCTTACGACGACTTCTGGTATTCCTGGGACCCTTCCGCGGGATACGCTATCGGCAAACCCGAGAACAGCCTGTGCAAACAGTTCTCCGTGGGTATTACCCGTGAGCTCATCACTGACCTGGCACTCGAATTGACCTATGTTGACAAATCCACGAACAACTTCGTCACCTGGTGGAATACGACAGCGGAGTTCGAGCCGGTCCCCTTCTTCGACGAATATGCGAACAAGGACATCACCGTCTACAACCAAACCACACCGGTCGAGGACAATATCCTGACGCTCCAAAATATTCCCGAGTTCAAGCAGAAGTACCGGGGCTTTATCATCGGAATCCAGAAAAGGCTGTCCAATAACTGGCAGCTGAATTCCTCCTTTGTCTGGTCGAAGGCCTACGGCGTCTCCGGCCTCAGTCAGCTGAACCAAGCATCGGGTGGGAGGACCGGAATCCAGAATCCCAACCATCTCATCAACAACAACTGGGACAGCCTCCTGCAGAGTGACCGGACCTACATGTTCAAGCTTCAGGGGACCTATTTCCTGCCCGCGGGATTCAGCATCAGCACGAATTTCATCGCCCAGACGGGAAAGCCGATTGCCAGGATCATTAGGGTAACGGGTATGAACCAGGCGTCTTTCTCGATCATGGGCGATCCCAGAGGAGCCAATTTCAGGCTGGACTCTTACTACATGCTCGACTTCAGGCTGGATAAGAAGTTCACTATCGGCCAGAGGGCGGCCATTAACATCGCGGCCGACTTCTTCAATCTCCTCAATACCGACGCGATGACCGGGACGATCGACATCGGGACAGCCGATACATTCATGCAGCCCGATACCATTACGCCTCCACGGCGGGTCCAGTTGAGCCTGCGGATCATTTTCTAAGGCCAGAGACCGGCGCCGGATCATTAACTTTGCTCGGACCTGCGAGCCAGCGGCGAACTATGAAAATCCCCCTCCTCCCGACCTCCTCCCACAAGGGGAGGAGGATATATGTTTG
>CAYGXD010000138.1:0-1092 GCA_964353705.1 uncultured Eubacteriales bacterium
TGTTAGTCAAGGCGAAGGGTGTGGGTGAGGAAGTCCGTGGACGACTGAGCGGGCAAGGTTTCTCGACTGAAGGGAGAGAAGAGCGAAGGAGGATGCGAAGCAAGTTTCCTCGCTGGGGAAACGAGCGGGCTGACGAACCCCATACCCGAGCCTCTTCTTGAACGGTCTTCACCTCTATGTTATTTTAGGGGCGAAAACATGGTCACCGTACGATTCGCCCCCAGCCCGACCGGTTACCTCCATCTCGGGAGCGCCCGGACCGCCCTCTTCAACTGGCTCTATGCCCGGCACACGGGCGGACGCTTCCTCCTCCGGGTAGAAGACACCGACAAGGTCAGGTCCGACGTCCGCTTCCTCGAGGAGATCCTGAACGACCTGCGCTGGCTCGGGCTCGACTGGGACGGGGAGCCCATCTATCAGAGCCGTCGCTTTCCGCTCTACCGGGAGAAGGCCGAGGAGCTGGTCGCGGCCGGCAAGGCCTATAGGGAAGGGGAGGCCGTCCTTTTCCGGGTGGAGAAGGGGCGCACGGTCGAATACGACGACTTCATCCACGGCCGGATCGCCGTCCGGACGGAAGACATCAAGGACCAGGTCCTGATAAAATCAGACGGCTCGCCGTCCTATAACTTCGCCTGCGTCATCGACGATGCCGAGCTGAGCATCACCCATATCCTGCGCGGGGACGACCACATCTCCAATACCCCGAAGCAGATCCTCTTCTACGAGGCCTTCGGGGTCGTCCCGCCCCGTTTCGGGCACATGCCGCTTATCCTCGGCCAGGACGGCGCCAAGCTCAGCAAGAGGCACGGCGGGGTCTCGGTCGAGGAATACAGGAAGGAAGGCTATCTCCCCGGCGCGCTGGTCAATCACCTGATCCTCCTGGGTTGGTACCCGGGCGAGGAGCACGAGGTCATGACCCTCGACGAGGCGGTCCGGATGTTCGACCTCGGCCAGATGGGAGACGTGCAGGCCAAGTTCGACCTCCAGAAACTGCGCTGGCTCAATGCCGCCCACATCATGAAGAAGACATCCCTCGAGCTTCTGCCGCTCATCAAAGGCCATCTCACGGAGGGCGGCGTCCCGCTCGCCGGT
>CAYGXD010000138.1:1192-8836 GCA_964353705.1 uncultured Eubacteriales bacterium
AAGCCCGCCGCGTTGATCCATCCCGCCCGCCTGGCCATCAGCGGACAGACGAGCGGAGCCGGCCTGTTCGAGATGATGGAGCTTCTGGGAAAAGAAAAGGTCCTGAGACGTTTGCGAGGCGTCGCCCCATGAGTCAGAACGAACCCAAGAGACACTTCATCCGCGATATCATCGAACAGGATATCAAGAACGGCAAGAACGGCGGCCGAGTCCATACCCGTTTCCCACCCGAGCCGAACGGCTATCTTCACATCGGCCACGCCAAGGCCATCTGCATCAACTTCGGGCTGGCCGCCGACTACAACGGCCTCTGCAACCTCCGCTTCGACGACACCAACCCGGAGACCGAAGAGGTCGCCTACGTCGAGTCGATCAAGGAGGACATCCGCTGGCTGGGCTTCGACTGGGAGGACCGGGAGTTTTACGCCTCCGACTATTTCGGGAAGCTCTATGAGTTCGCCGTCGACCTCATCAAGAAAGGGAAGGCCTATGTCTGCGACCTCAGCTCCTACGAGGTCAGCGCCCAGAGAGGGACGCTGACCGAGCCGGGCCAGGAAAGCCCTTACCGGGAGCGCCCGGTCAAGGAAAACCTGGACCTTTTCCGGCGGATGCGGAAGGGAGAGTTTCCCGACGGCTCCAGGTCACTCCGCGCCCTGATCGATATGTCCCATCCCAATCTCCTCATGCGCGACCCCGTCCTCTACCGGATCCGGCGGGCCCACCACTACCGCCACGGCGACGCCTGGTGCATCTATCCGACGTACGACTGGGCCCATGGGCAGTCCGACTCCATCGAGGGCGTCACCCATTCGCTCTGCAGCCTGGAGTTCGAAGTCCACCGGCCGCTCTACGACTGGTTCCTCGACCAGCTCGGGATCCACCATCCCCGGCAGATTGAGTTCGCCCGGCTGAGCGTGAGCCACGTCGTATTGAGCAAGCGCAAGCTCCTTGAGCTGGTCAAGGAGGGCCGGGTCAGCGGCTGGGACGACGCCCGCATGCCGACGATTTCCGGGCTCCGCCGGCGCGGCTTTACTCCCGGGTCCATCCGACTCTTCTGCGACTTGATCGGCGTCGCCAAGGTCAACAGCATTGTGGACATGGCGCTCCTCGAGGACTGCGTCCGCGAGGAACTGAACAAGAGCGTCTCCCGGGTGATGGGTGTCCTGCGGCCGCTCCGGGTCGTGATAGTCAACTACCCGGAGGACAAGACCGAGGAGCTCGAGGCCGTCAACAATCCCGAGGACCCCGGCATGGGAATGAGGCGCGTCCCCTTCTCGCGCGTCCTCTACATCGAGCGCGAGGACTTCATGGAAGACCCGCCCAAGAAATTCTTCCGGCTGGCGCCCGGCCGCGAGGTGCGGCTGCGCTATGCTTATTTTATCAAGTGCGTCGAGGTGGTTAAGGACCCCCGGAGCGGAGAGGTCGTCGAGATCCGCTGCACCTACGACCCGGCCACCCGGGGCGGCGATTCCCCGGACGGCCGGAAGGTCAAGGCGACGCTCCACTGGGTATCGGCCTCCCACGCGGTGCCGGCCGAGGTCCGCCTGTACGATACGCTCTTTACCAAGCGCGACACCGGCGAAGTCGAAGAGGGCGCCGACTGGAAGGCCAACCTGAACCCCAAGTCGCTCGAGGCCTTGACGAACGCCTGGGTCGAGCCCGGGCTTCTGGATGCGCCGCCGGGAAGCCGCTGGCAGTTCGAAAGGCTGGGCTATTTCTGCGTCGATGCGAAGGACTCGAAGCCCGGACGACCGGTCTTCAACCGCACCGTGACGCTGCGGGACGCCTGGGCCAACATTAAAAAGGCCGGGACAGAGAACGAATAAAAAGGAGACGAAAAATGAAGTCGGCTATCGTCCATATTAAGGCCCGGGAGATCCTGGACTCACGCGGAAACCCGACCGTCGAAGTGGACGTCCGCCTGCAGGGAGGCGCCTTCGGCCGGGCCGCCGTTCCGTCCGGGGCTTCTACGGGCGCCTACGAAGCGCTCGAGCTCCGCGACGGCGACAAGAAACGGTACGGCGGAAAAGGGGTGCTCCAGGCTGTCGAGAACGTGAACGGCCCTCTGGCCAGGCATCTCGCCGGGATGGACGCTCTCGACCAGGCGGCCGTCGACAAGGCGATGATCGACCTCGACGGGACCGAGAACAAGGATAGGTTCGGGGCCAACGCGATCTTAGGCATTAGCCTGGCGGTCGCCCGGGCGGCCGCTCAAATTTCCGGAATGCCGCTCTACCGGTACCTCGGAGGAGTCAGCGCGGAAACGCTTCCGGTCCCCATGTTCAACATCCTCAACGGCGGCGCCCACGCCAACTGGCAGGCGACCGACTTCCAGGAGTTCATGATCGCGCCGGTCGGAGCGCCCGATTTCAGGACCGCCCTCCGCTGGGGGGCCGAAATCTACCAGTCCCTCAAAAGCGTTCTGAAATCCGGCGGCTACGCGACGGGTGTCGGCGACGAAGGCGGCTTTGCCCCGGCACTGAAAACGAATGCGGAGGCCTGCGAGCAGATCTTGAAAGCCATCGAAAAGGCCGGATACAAACCCGGGACGGACATCGCCATCGCCCTCGACCCCGCCTCCAGCAGCTTTTTCGAGGACGGCCGCTATCTCCTCAGGACGGAGAACCGGAAGATCGGGGCCGCGGAGATGGTCGAGCTCTATGCCGACTGGGTCAAGAATTTCCCGATTATCAGCATCGAGGACGGCCTGGCCGAGGACGACTGGGACGGCTGGAAGCTCCTCAACAAAACGGTGGGCGGCGAGATCCAGCTCGTCGGCGACGACCTCTTTGTCACCAACATCAAGCGCATCGTCCGCGGTATCGAGGAAAAAGCGGCCAATTCCGTCCTCATCAAGCTCAACCAGATCGGCACCCTGACCGAAACGATCTCGGCCATCGAGATGGCCCGGAAGGCCGGCTGGACCGCCATGATCTCCCACCGGAGCGGCGAGACCGTGGACAGCTTCATCGCCGACCTCACGGTCGCCATGGGCACGGGCCAGCTCAAGACCGGGGCGCCCTGCCGGGGCGAGAGGGTGGAAAAATACAACCAGCTCATGCGCATCGAGGAGGAGCTGGGCGAGGCGGCTGTCTACGCGGGGCGCAACGCCTTCAAACGTTGAGCCGCCGTACAAGCGGAGGGAAGAATGATACCTGCTCTTGTTTTTTCGATTTTCCTGGCCGGACTTCAAGCGCCCGCCAGGCCCTTTGCCCTCATGGTTGGAGACCCGGCCCCGCCCATCCGTGTTTCCGCGTTTCTCAAAGGCGAGCCGGTCAAAGCCTTTGAAAAAGGGCAGGTCTATGCTCTCGACTTCTGGGCTACATGGTGCGGGCCGTGCAAGGAAAGCATCCCCCATCTGACGGAGCTCCAGAGGAAATACGGCGGCAAGGTCCGCATCCTGGGAGTGAGCGTTTGGGAGCCGCGGGAGAAGGACGTTGAGGCGTTCGTCAGAGAGTGGGGGGACAAGATGGCCTACACCGTGGCTTTGGACCGGGTGGAAGGCCTCACCACTTCCGACGAAGAGAAACGGTCGCGGGAATCCGTTGACAAAGGCCTCATGTCCAAGAGTTATCTCGTGGACTCGGGCTGGGCGGAATACGGCATCCCCTGCGTGTTCATTGTGAACGGGGAGGGTCGCATCGCCTGGGTCGGCGAGCCGGCCAAGATGGACCAGGTCCTGGAAGAGGTGGTTTCCGGCCGGCATGATCTCGCGGCCGCCGTCACGGCCTACCAAAAGAAAATGGAGGTCGAGGTCTATGCGCGCAGCGAGTGGGCGAAGGCGCGTGATGCCGGCAAAGGCGGAGACTATGCGGCCGCCGAAAAACACTGGGACAACGTCATCGCGCTCGGTCCGGATTATGAGGTTGCTTATATCCACAAGTATGTCCTGCTTTTGGTCCAAAAAAAGGCCCCGGACGAGGCCGCCGCGCTGCTTGCCCAGAGCGCGCCCGGGCTCGATTGGAGGACCATCATGAGTATGACGGCGGCCCTAGCTTACGAAGGCCGCGGACTGAAGGCCGGACACCTCAGGGAGGGAATCAAAGCCTGTCAGCTGGCTCTGTCCAAGTATGGACAGGATCATACCTGGCCGCTCATGACCATGGCCGCCATGCACTATAGGCTCGGCGAAAACGAAAAGGCTGTCGAGCTCGTGGATAAGGCTCTGCTCATCTGCAAGGAGAGCGACCGAAAGAGTTTCCTGGAAGCCAGAGAGAAGTATTCCAAGGGGGGCGGAAGCTTGAAGGAGCCTCCCGAAGAGAAGACATAAGCAACCCGCTTAAGTAGGGGGGTGCTCTGCCGGCCGATCGGATCCAGTCTTTTAGATTTTCAGAACGACCTTCATTCTGGTCAGGGCCCACGTCAGAAGCAATATAACCCCGGTCATGGCGGCGGCGCTGAGCATTCCGGGGACGCCCCCTCGTTCCCAATAGGGCCAAACAGTCTTCCACAAATCAAAGTGAAATAGACCCGATACGACATCGCCCAGGGAACGGACGATATCAGGCAGAATGTAGGCCAGGAGAGGGTTGGCGCCGATCGGGCGCAGGAAAGCGGCCCAGCCCCTGAACTTGACGACGTCCATCAGCCAATAAAAAACGAGCAGCAGAAGGCCGCATATGCCGGAGGTGGCCAGGCAGTAGGATTCCGTGCCGTTGATCTTGCTGAACCCGTGGAGCGGCCGCAGCAGGAACCCGGCCGCCAGGAGCCCGCAGCTGAAGACGGCCATCCAAACGATCCTGGCTCTGGGCTTGAGCCCGGCGCCGGCGCGTGCGAACAGCGTCCCGATCAACATCCCTGCCGTGGCGATGGCCAGGTGGGAGCCGAAGATATTCCCGATGTGTACAAAGTCGTTGACCGGCCCCAGAAAATCCAGGGCGCCGTGGCGGGCGCCGATGTAGAGGGCGACCTGGAATCCGATCCCGCCCATGAGCCATGCCCGGTCGCCCTTGACGAGCAAATAGAACAGGCTGCCTCCCAGGTAAATCCAGCCGATCATGCCCAGGATCCCCCACCAGCTTTGTCTCAGCCAGGAAAACGTCCCGTCCGGGTTCTGGCCTCGCCAGATGATGACAAGGATGAGGAGAAGCGCCGCGGCCCCAACCCTCAGCCCGAGATAGAGCCGCTTTTTGGACGGCTTTTCCGTTTTGGGGTAGGTCATCCAGAGAAGAACAGTCGCCATGAGGGCGAGGAAATACCAGAGATCCCGGCTCATCCCGGTCGCCGCTTCCGAAAAGCGGTTCTCATTGACGAAAAGGACGCCCAGGAAGAGGAGGCCGGCGGTCCTAAAGACTATCCGCCTCAGGATTTTAAGGAGAGATTCGCCCAGGGCCAACCTTTTTTCGAGGGAAAGGGGGATGGCGACACCGACGATGAACAGGAATCCCGGGAAGACGAGGTCGGTTATGGTGAAGGTGTCCATGTCGGCGGCCGCGTGCCGCAGGATGAAGGGAATCCCCGACATCCCCGCGATATAGTTGACGAAGATCATGACCAGGATGTCGAATCCGCGGAACGCATCCAGTGAAGCCAATCGTTCCGTGGGCGCTTTCATGGGAAAACATTGCTCCTGAACAGGGCCAATTATCATATTCCGAAGCCGTTAAAATAGGAAGGGATGGTGGCGTCAATCAAACAGGAGTTCAAATTCCCGTCGGTTCGCCCTCATCATGAGTCGGGCGCAAAGCCCTTCTGTCACAAAGGCGGATACCAGGACATTCGTATCAAAGAGGGCTTTCAAGAGATGTCCTTGAAAACGTCCTCGTCCGTGACGAACCCCCGCTTCTTGGCCTTTGGCCGGATCCGGCTTCGGAATGTCCTAAACCTCTCTTCCCAGAGGAAAGCGCGGAGGGCTTCCTTGACGATTTCGCTCCTTGTCCGTCCGGACTCCTTGGCAAATTTATCGAGCTCCACAGCCATCTCCTCAGGAAAACTTACGGATATGACGGTCCTCATTTCTCACTCCTGTAATAAAATTTAATACACCTTCTGAAAAAAGGCAAAGCCGGCGCGCGCCCTGACCTGCGCCGGCACGTTAAAGTCCGACACCAGGAATTCCTGATTTATTGACTCGCCCGACCGGGGCTGATACCATCTCCCAAAAGGAGATGCGTCCCCGCTCATGAAGTGCCCCGGCTGCCAAACCGAAAACCTGTCTGATGCCCAAGCCTGCCGGCTCTGCGGGGCCCCGCTCTTTTCATCCTCAAAAGCCTCGGATATTCCGACCAAGACGCTCGACGCGGCTTCCCGGGACACGTCCGGGACAGCTCTTATCGACGGCAAGTACAGGATCATCGAAGAGCTGGGAAAAGGCGGGATGGGGGCGGTCTACCTGGCGGACCAGATCGAGCCCATCAGGCGCCGCGTAGCCCTCAAGATCATCAAAATGGGGATGGACACTCAGCAGGTCGTGGCGCGCTTCGAATCCGAGCGGCAGGCGCTGGCGCTCATGAACAATCCTCATATCGCCCGGGTCTTTGACGCCGGCGCGACACCCGAGGGGCGGCCCTATTTCGTCATGGAATACATACCGGGAGTCCCCATCCAAGAATACTGCGACACCCATCGTTTGAGCACTCGGGAACGCCTGGAGCTAATCGTCGAGGTCTGCGATGGGGTTCAGCATGCCCATCAGAAGGGGATTATCCATAGGGACATCAAGGGTTCGAACGTCCTGGTGGCCATCCAGGACGATAAGCCAGTCCCCAAAATCATTGATTTCGGAGTCGCCAAGGCGACCGCGCGGCCGTTGACCGACCAGGCCGTTTTTACCGAGTTCGGCCAGCTCATCGGAACGCCCGAATACATGAGCCCCGAGCAGGTCGAGATGAGCGGGCTCGACATCGACACCCGGACGGACATTTATTCTCTCGGGGTTCTTCTCTATGAGCTTCTGGTCGGTGTCCTTCCCTTCGAATCCCAAAAACTTAGAAGCGGGAGCTATGAGGAGATCCGGCGCCGGGTCAGGGAGATAGAACCTCCCAAGCCCAGCACGCGTTTGAACACGAAGGATTCGGACACGACCCTGGCCGCGGAGAAGCGGCGGACGGACCTGCCCTTGCTCGTCAGACAGATAAAAGGCGAGTTGGATTGGATCACGATGAAGGCCATGGCCAAGGACAGGACGCATCGGTATGCGTCGGCCTCGGAGCTGGCCGCCGATATCGGGAGACATTTGAGGCACGAGCCCGTCCTGGCGGGGCCGCCGGGACTGACCTACCGGCTGAGAAAGTTCATCCGGCGCCACCGGGTCGGGGTGGTCGCCGGAATGCTTGTCTTTATCGCCCTGATCGCCGGGATCACGGGAACGACGGTCGGGCTCCTGCGGGCCCGGAAGGCGGAACGTATTGCCCGCGAAGAATCCGCCAAGGCGACGGCTATAAATGACTTCCTCCTGGATACTCTGGGATCGGCCAACCCGGTCGAGGGAAAAGGCCGGGACGCCACGGTCCTCGAAGCGCTCAGGTCAGCCACTGAAAAGATCGCCCAAGCCTTTCCCGAGCAACCGAGGGTCGAAGGCGAGGTCCGTACGGTCATCGGGATCACATACTTGAGACTCGGCCGCTATGAAGAAGCTGAGGAATTGCTCCGGGCGGCGGTCAAGATTCTGGAAAGGACGCCGGGCGGTTCCCAGGGCCTTGCTTC
>CAYGXD010000139.1:0-3277 GCA_964353705.1 uncultured Eubacteriales bacterium
CCTCTACGCCAAGGGCGGCAAGCTCAAGTACTGCTACAACTGGGGCGGCTACAAGCACTTCTTCGTCGAGGGGACCGTCCCGATACCGGCGGGCGAGCACCAGGTGCGCATGGAGTTCGCCTACGCCGGCGGCGGCCTGGGGAAAGGCGGCAAGGTGACTCTCTACACCGACGGCCAGAAGGTCGGCGAGGGGGACATCCAGGCGACGCTGGCGACGATCTTCTCCGCAGATGACGGCTGCGACGTCGGAGAGGACACGGGCGCGCCGGTCTCTCCGGATTATGGTCCCCACGGCAACGCCTTCAACGGCCAGGTCAAGGGCGTGCAGCTCGCGATCGCGGATGCCGCGGAGAGCGTGGATCACCTTATCAATCCAGAAGAAACCATCCGCATCGCGATGGCGAGGCAGTAGATCGCGTCACAGACCTGGAAATTCCCGGCAGGGCTGCCAACCCGGTGAGGCCGGCGCTCGGGGGCCGGCGGCACGGTTTGGGCCTAGCCTAAGGTCCAATTGACGCGCGTCTACCAAAATCATATAAATTGGCAAGAAGGCCAAGATAGGTTTATTTAGAGAAGAAACCTGCATGAAACTGTCAAGACTCTCCGCATTCACGGTACTCGCGGCTATGGCGCTCACGGGGACCCGACCTGCTGCTGGCCAAACACAGAAACTTTAAGAAAAGGAGAAAAAGATGTCCAAAGTAACGAAACTGGCAACGGTCGCTGGTATCGCCCTCGTCCTGGCGGGGTGCGCGACCACGACCTTCATCTCGACTTGGAAGAATCCGGAGGTGCCCCCTTTAGGCAAGGTGAAAGACCAGACCATCATCGCCGCCGTCGCGGCCGAGGACGAATACATCCGGCATGATGCCGAAGACACGCTGGCCGCCGAGTTGACCAGGCGCGGCAACAAGGGAGTGCCGAGCTACACGCTTCTCCCGCCCGGCCTGAAGGACGAAGCCATAGCCAAAGCCGCCTTCGAGAAAGCCGGCGCAGCGGGTGTCGTGGTGATGCGGCCATTGGCGACCGAAGAGGAGCTCTCGGTGTCGGCATCGGTCTACACGGGGCCCTATTACGGCGGATTCTGGGGAGGCTACTGGGGCTATGGCTGGGGCTATCCTTACTCGGCCTCAACGGTTCAGACCGATACCATCATCATTGTCGAAACACTCGTCTATTCCCTGAAGCATAACAAGCTGGTCTGGTCGGGCCGGAGCAAGACGACGAACCCTTCCAAGGTGGCCTCGTTCGTCAAGGAGCTCGTCTCCGCCGCGGCCTGGGAGATGGACAGGGCCGGCGTCTTCAAGTGATCGGCTGCAGGATCGTATCGCCCGCGGTGGCGCATCTTCCGATGATTATGATATAGACAAGTTATTTGTGAAACGCGCCACTAGCGAGGGATTGGACCTCGTCAGGGATTAGGGTATACTGAACAGTATGCCGGAGAAAGATACGAAGATCCCCGAACTCTTATTATTCGGGGGTCCCCTGGGGAGGCTCGGGGTCAGGCTGCGGCTGGTCCGGGGAGTAACTGATACCTTCAGGTTGGGGCTGGCGCTCGGCCTACTGGCCTGGAGTGTTCTGGTCTTGCTGGTACTCCTATATGGGCAGGGGCCCAAACTCTTTTCTCTGTCCGTGATCGGTGTCCATGTTCGCCTCCTGGTGGCGATCCCTCTGTTTTTCGCCTGCGAATCGTTCGTGGCTCCCCGGATGGCGGAGTTCGTTCGCAATGTCCTGAGTTCCGGCATTATCCATGAAGAAGAGTTGCCGACCCTGGCCTCGGACGTCCGCCGGATCAACCGGATGACGGATAGCTGGCTGGCCGAGGCTCTCTTCCTCCTCCTGGCTTTGACATTGCCCCTGCTCGAAACCGTCGTCGATCTGCCGGGCAGGACGGGGAATTGGACGGCGATCCTGGCTCAAGCCGGGGGAAAACTGACCTTGATCAACGGCTGGTATCTGATATTCTGCCTGCCGCTCATTCGATTCCTGATTTTTCGCTGGCTCTGGCGGCTGGGTCTCTGGTGGCACTTTCTCTGGCGTCTGCGAAAACTTAATCTTCATCTCATCCCGACGCACTCCGACGGCGCAGGGGGGCTGGGGTACTTGGAGGTTGTGCAGGAACATTTCACTCCGCTGGCCCTGGCGATCTCGGCGGTTCTCTCCGCCTCGTTCGCCGAAGGCATCTTCCTGGGAAATATGGCTTTCGAGGCCCTGTACCAGCTGATCCCCGCGGTCCTCGTTCTCGTCGCCGGGCTGTTCATCGGCCCGCTCTTCCTGTTCACCCGCAAGCTCTGGTCCTGCCGGTCAACCGGCCTGGACGAATACATGGCCATGGCATCCCGCTATGTCCACTCCTTCGACCGCAAGTGGATCCGGGACGAGAGCGCCTCCGGCGAGTCCCAATTGGGCACGGCAGACATGCAGTCGCTGGCCGACCTCACAAACAGTATGAACGTCGTGCGCAACATGCGGCTGGTCCCCGGCAGCCGGAGGCTTGTGGTCGAACTGGCGGCCTCCGTGATCCTGCCGATGCTGCCGCTCCTTCTCTTGAAGTTCCCCGTCAACGAGATCGCCGTACGATTATTTCGGGCATTGTCCGGACTGTAGCTGTCATAACGATCCTATCGCCTCCCGTCCCTCGGAATTTGAAAATAGGGGAATCCGGTGCTATATTGGATTGTCTAATGATTTAATTCCCTCATTTCTCAGGAGCTCGAGGCTTGGTTACGCAGAAATTGAAGGCGAATTCAAAACCGAGGAAGCCGCGGGCCGAGAACGCCAAAGCCAGGCGGGAGGCGGCGGTCGAGAAGCGCGTCCCGGCGGGGAGAAAGCAGGCTTCTCTTTCCCCGTTCGAGAGGGTGATTGTCGATGTCTCCACGCGGTTCACCGGCTTACCTCCCGATCGCGTGGACAGCGAGATCCTGCTCGCCCAGCGGCAGGTCTGTGAATGCCTGGGCATCGACATCTCCGCGCTCTGGCAAAGGGACATGAGACATCCGGACATGCTGACATCAACGCATATCTATGCGCCGCCGGATTTTTCTCTGGTCCCCGCAGAAGCCATGGACGCGAACGAGACATTCCCTTGGTCCATGAAGAAGCTTTTCGAGGGCAAGACCCTCATCATTTCCCGGATGGCCGATCTTCCCGCCGCGGCAGCGCGTGACCTGGAGCTCTACCGAAGGTTCGACATCAAATCGGCCCTGACTTTTCCCCTTTCTGCCGGCGGGGGCGCCGTGTTCGGGGCGGTGAGTTTCAACCAATTCAGGGAGGA
>CAYGXD010000139.1:3377-8724 GCA_964353705.1 uncultured Eubacteriales bacterium
GAGCGTTTTCTGGCTGAAACCGCAGCCATCGGAAAGGTCGGCGGCTGGGAATTCGACATCGACACGGGAAAACAAACTTGGACGGCGGAGACATATAAAATCCATGAAGTGGATCCCAGCTACGACCCCACAGTGGAAAAAGGGATTTCTTTCTTTGCGCCGGCTTGCCGGCCGATCATCGAACAGGCCGTGCGGCGGGCTATCGAGCATGGGGCGCCTTATGAACTGGAACTTGAGATCGTCACCGCCAAAGGTCATCACCGGAACGTCCGGACCATTGGGAGAGCGGATCTGGTCCATCGGAGAATCTACGGCTTTATCCAGGACATCAGCGAACGCAAGAAGGACGAACGCGACAGGATAGAGTTGCGCCAAGAGCTTGCGCATCTTGGCCGGGTCATGGCGATGAGCGAGCTTTCAACCTCCTTGGCCCACGAGATCAACCAGCCTCTAGGGGCGATCCTTAACAACGCCGAGGCCGCCAAGATCCTTCTGTCCCAAGCTCAGGCAAAGCAGGAGGCCATCCCAGAGATCATCGATGACATCATCCAGGATGCCAAGCGGGCGGGGGATGTCATCCGCAAAGTGCGGAGCGTCGTGAAAAAAATGGACGCCCAATTCGAGCCCCTGCGCGTCAATCCCCTGATCGACGATGCCCTGGCGTTGGTGCAGAACAGCCTGACCATGAGCAACGTCACGCTCCGCCCGGATCTGGAGCCGGACCTCGCCGACATCTGGGGAGACCGTGTCCGCCTGCAACAGGTCCTGGTAAACCTGGTGACGAATGCCGTGGACGCGATGAAGGAAACACCCTCGCGGATATTGACCGTCCGATCTTCGATGGACGGCCCCGACATGGTCACCGTCAGCGTCAGCGATTCGGGGCCGGGCCTCGCCGAGGACCGGCGAGAGCGGGTGTTCGAACCGTTCGTCACGACAAAAAAAGACGGGTTGGGGCTCGGCCTTTCTATCTGCCGGTCGATCATCGAGGAACACGGGGGGCGGATCTGGGCGGACAACAATCCAGGCGGGGGGGCGGCATTTTCGTTTTCCCTGAAAGCCTGGCGAGAGAAGCCCGTATAGGACTAAGGTCCAATAGACAAGGCTCTTCCCTTCTGCCAAACTGAGGCCACAAGTGCCATCATGGAAATAATGTGTTTATATTTTTGGATCGTCGACGACGACCTGCCATTCGGTAAGTCCCTCAAACGGATGCTGAACGCCAGGGGGCTTGTCGCCGAGTACTTTGGGTCGGCCCAGTCGTTTCTTGACTCCGTGCCTCCCGGACAATCCGGATGCGCCATCGTGGATATTCACATGCCCGGATGCGACGGGTTCGACCTGATAAAAAGGATGCGGGATTTGCACTACGACATGCCGGTTATCATCATCACCGGGCATGCGAAAAGCGATGACCGGCAACGGGCGATACAAAGCGGCGCAGTCGGGTATCTGCAGAAACCGTTCTCCGAGGAATCTCTGATGGAAGTGCTCCATAAGCAGGAGCTGGAGAAATCCGCTATCTAGTCATCCCTCCTTCTTACCCTCTTGCCGGCCATCCATCGGGATGGCCTCTATCTTGCCGGCCCGATCTTGGTCTTGTCATTCGGCCCCTTCTGAGCTAAGATAGGCGAAACCGGAGACAAAGCTGATGAGCCCCCCCGCGGCGACCGTGTGCATCGTCGACGACGATCCATCCATCCTCAAGGCTCTGGCCCGGCTCGTTGGGGCGGCCGGATACAGGGTTAAGACCTATGACCGGGCTTCGGCCTTCCTCGACAGCCGTCTCCCCAGGGGGCCGAAGTGCCTGATCCTCGACCTCCGGATGCCGGGCCTCGGCGGCCTGGAAGTTCAGCGCGAACTGGCCACCCGGGGTATGTCTCTTCCCGTGATCTTCCTGACCGGTTACGGGGACGTCCCCTCGAGTGTCGAGGCCATGAAGGCCGGGGCCTTGGACTTTCTCATCAAGCCCGTCCGCGGCGCGGCCCTGCTCGAAGCCGTCCGCTCGGCCCTCGATAAAGACAAAGCCCGGCTCAAGGGTGAGCGCAAACTGGGCTCGATCTGCAACCTGATAAAAACGCTCACCCCCCGGGAACATGAAGTATTCCGGTGGGTGATCTCGGGGCACCTCAACAAGCAGACGGCCATGGAGCTGGGCATCAGCGAAAAAACGGTCAAGTTCCACCGGGCCATGGTCATGCAGAAAATGAAGGCCGGCTCCGTCGCCGAATTGACCATTCTCGCCGACCGGGCGGGTGTGGAGCCGATGCGGAAGGTCGGTCCGAAATCCAGCCGATAGCCTGACGGCGAATCTGAATCCTTTGCGGTTGGACCTTGGTCCAATTGACGGTCCGGAGATTATCAGCTATCCTCAGAACCTTGAAAACACCTATGATGCGGACTTTTCCTCTGGCGCGGGCTGTTATCTTTTTCCTGATGTCGGGCCTCATGCTCGGTCAAAACGCTCCCGCCCCGTCTGCAGCTCAAGGGGACGAGGTCATTTTTTGGAACGGGCAGAAACTCGTCGGCAAAATCAAGGGGCTCTACAAGGGGATGCTGAGTTTCTATACGGACGAGACAGGCACGATCTCCGTAAAGTGGGTTAAAGCCGCCGGACTTTCGAGCCCCAGGCCGTTCCGCATCGAAATCGGGACGGGGCAGATCCTCGTCGGCTTCTTCGAGAGGGCTTCCGAAGAGGGCAAAGCGGTCATCGTCACGGAAACGGGCAAAGTCCTCCTGGCGCTGGACCTGATCATGACCATCGACCCTTTCGAGAAAAAGCTTCTGGACCGGCTCAGGGGTGAACTGGAGGCGGGCTTCAGCCTGCAGCGGGCCCAGAGCTTGACGACCTACACTGTTGGGGCAGAGGTCTCTTACATGACGTCGAGAGGGAGTCTCAATCTGAGCGGGAGTTCCTATCTCGGGAAACAGGAAGCCGTCGAGACGACCACGAGGAACGACGTGTCCCTGACAGTTGAGAGGGATTTGAAAAACCGATACGTGGCCCTCGGGACAAGCGCATTTCAGCAGAACACGGAACTGGGGCTCAGCGGGCGATTGATCCTGGGCGGCGGAATCGGAAACAGGCTCATCTATACGAACCACATCATCCTCACGGCGGGGGCCGGGGCCGTCGCCGTCTCCGAAAAATATAGCGACGCCGAGGCCTCCAATCAGAACATCGAGGCCAACTTCATCGGACAGCTGTCGGCCTTCCGGCACACCTTCCCCAAGCTGGACTTGGTCGTCTCCACGATGGTCTTCCCCAGCCTGACCGATTGGGGCCGCGTCCGGTTCGAGTTCAAAACGAAATTCAGCTACGAAATCTGGAGCGATTTCTACGTCGGACTGGACGGTTTTTTTTCGTACGACAGCCGTCCCCCGACGGAAACGGCCAGCCAGCGGGACTACGGCATCTCCACGTCCATCCGCTGGAAATTCAACAAGTGACCGTTCGTCAGAACAGCTGACTTCTTCGTTTATTTCTCCGGGTAAAGCGTCACCCGCACGTAGTGGGACATGTCGAGGTACGTTCGGGCGGCGTCCTGAATCATCTGGGGAGACAACGGCTGGAGTGATTTCTCAAAGGCCAAGAGCTCCCTGGGGTCCTCCCGGAGCTCATATTTATTGGCGATCTGAGACAGCAGCCAGGCATTCTCTTTCATCCCCGTCTCGTATTCGCGAAAAAGAGCTTCCTTGGCATCGCTCACGTCCTTGTCCGAGGGCCCGATGGTCTTGAGGGTCTCGATCTCTTGGAAGACCGATTTGACCAGTTCGTCCACCCGCGCCGGATCGCACCCGAAATTGATCGTCAGGCTGTACTCTTCTTCCGGGATCCTGGAATAGGCCGGGCGGACCATCACGCCATAGGTGCCGCTTAACTCCTCCCGGAGGAGCTCCCTGAATTTCGTATCGAGGACGAGGCCGAGCGCCCGGATCCCCAGGCGATGGGCCTGGTCGTACCGGAAGGGCCCGCTGAACACGATGGCCGTCTGGCTCTTCGGCTCCATCCCCTTGCGGACTTCTTTTTGGACGACACCGGCGGGAGGATTAATCCCCAAGTTCCGCCATGTCTCTCTTCGGTTAAGAGCGGGCAGCGAAGCAACAAATCTCTCCACGAGGGGCCTCATCGCTGCGAGGTCGAGGTTGCCGACAAAAAGAAAAGTGAAGTCGCCGGCGTCGGCGAACCGGTCCTTATAGAAGGCGCAGGACTTATCCAGGCTCATCTCGGCGATCATCTCCGCCGTCATCGGCCGGGTGCGAAAATGGTTCTGGCTCAGGGTCGTCAGGAGCGTGTCTTGGAGGGCGACATCGGGGCTGGCGGCCCGGTTGGCCAGCATCGCCTTCATTTGAGCAGTCATGACGTCGAAGATCGCCGGGTCGCACCTCGGCGCGGCAAAGGTGAGGTAGATGAGCTGGAAGAGAGTCTCCAGGTCCTTGGGAGAGGCGCTCCCCGACAGCCCTTCCTCGATCTCGGAGATGAAGGGCCGGACCGAGGCGACCTTCCCCGACAGGGATTTTTGCAGGTCGACGGCGCTTAAATCCCCCAATCCTCCGGCCGGCACGATCATGCCCGCCGTGGCCGAGGCGATGTAGTCCTCGTCTTCAGCCAGGGATGTGCCTCCCGGGCTGAAGGCCCGGAGGAGAATCTCATCCGCCTTGAAATCGGTCGGTTTGAGGATAACTCTGATGCCATTGGACAGGGTCCATTCGGTGATGCCCATCTCCTCAATGACTGACGTGTTGACGATCTTCCCGGGTTCGGGAAGGACTGGAAGAAGGGGTTTCTCCGCCGCCGTATCTTTGTACGGAGTGATCTCCTTGGAGGACGTCTGGTTGAGGACGCCGAGCAGCTTTTGCTCCGTGGGCACAACGAGGCCCTCTTTCTCCGGAGCGCTCACCAGGACAACCCGGTTTTTCGCCGTCATCCACTCCCGGCCGACACGATCGACTTCTTCGAGAGTGATCCCGGGGAGGAATTGCTGAACCAGCTTGAACTCGACCTCGATCCCGGGAACCGGCTCGCCCTGCAGGAAATGGCGCGTGTATTCCTCCACGTAGGTGCTCGATTCCTGCTTCTCTTTTTCAGTGACCAGGCTCTCGACGAAGCGCCGGAGGTCGGTCTTCTGCCGGTCGAGCTCCGACCGGGTAAACCCGAACCGGGTCACCCGCTCCGACTCCACGAGGAGGGCTTCCAAGCCGCGTTCGACCCCATCGTTTTTGACCATCGCGGCGAGCGAATAGACCTCTTTCGAGCGGATGAACTGTCCCCGGCCAGAATAGGCCCTGATGAACGGGGCGTCGGGCTTCTGGGTGAGCTCGTAAAACCTCTGGTTGAGCATGGCAT
>CAYGXD010000140.1:0-8668 GCA_964353705.1 uncultured Eubacteriales bacterium
ACACCCATGCCTCCGCCGCCGATCTTCTCCAGGATCCGGTAGTGCGATACGGTCTGCCCAATCATGTGGTCCTCGTGCTCCATCCCCTCATAAAAGAAGGATATTCCCGCTGCGGACGGGTGTCAATAACCTGACGTTCTCCTTGGTCGCGATCTGGGCGATTTGATCGACGACCGGTACCCAACTATGGACTGATTCTGCGGGGTTCTACGCTGTCAAGATATCGTGCGAATGGAGGAGCCGGGGCTTGACCTTTAGACCATAGGGGCAGGCCTTCTCGCAGGGACCGGCGCAGTCCGCGCAGCCGAGAGGCTTTCTGTCCTCCGCCATCTCCGCATAATGGTCCATCGCCATTTTTTCCATCCGGTAGTTCTCGAAGTACATGGCATAGCGGAGGACATCGTTGACGGCGACGTTTCGCGGACAGGCGGACAGGCATTCCGTACAGCTCACCCGGCAATAGAGGTTGTTCGCCTGCTCCCGATAGCGGCCGATCATGGCCAGAGCAGCCCGGTCGAGCGGCTTTCCCGATGCGGCCACGTATTCCTCCACATGCGAGTAGCTGCTGACAGTCGGGATGCAGGTGTCGACATCCGAGTTGCTCATAACCCAGCGGATGGCCGCCTGGGGATAGCTCACTTCAGGGCTGACCATGGATTTCAGGCTCCCCTGCATGCCGCCGGCAAAGATCTTCATGGCGACTGTCCCGATGCCCTTCGCCCGCGCGGCTTTGATCAAAGGCTCGATCTCCTTCCCTTCCATGTGGTTGTACATGACCAGCACGACCTGGGCGAAGTCCGTGTCCAGGGCTTGTTTCAGGGTGACTTTGGCATTGTGAGTGGAGAAGCCCGTGAACCGGACCTTGCCGTCTTTTTTCAGCTGGTCGTAGGCGGACAGGACCTCCTGGTTGTTGAGGAGCGGCATGAGGTCATCGATCCCATGGGCCATGGTCACGTCCACGTAATCGGACTGGAGGCGCTTGAGGCTCTCCTCCACCCTCGTGATCAGGGTGGCCTTGTCTATTTTCTGGCGGAAATCGAGGGGATGCTTGGTGGTGATGATGACCTTGTCGCGGACCTCCTTGAGACCCTGGCCGACATAGATCTCGCCCCTCCCCCGCAGATAGCCCTCGGCGGTGTCGAAATAGTTGACGCCGCACTCGTGGGCATAGCGGAGCACGTTGCTCTCGAAAAGGGAGATCGCCCCGAAGGAGACGTCCGAGACTTTAAGGCCCGTCTTTCCCAGCGGATTGAATTTGCCGATCTTCGGCGTCGACGCTCCTGCCTGACCGGGCCGGGTTCCTCCGGGTTCGGCCCTGGCCCGGCCGGCGACACCCAGGCCCAAGACTCCCGAAGCCAGCGTCGTTAGGAAATTCCGTCTATTTAATTTGGACATGGTTCCTCCTTTCTTCACTTTTTTCTGATCTCGATCGGCGTCAAAGGCGCGAGCTTGGACGCGATCAGGGCCGTGTCCACGGCCACGAATTGTAAGACAAAGGTATCACCGCCCCGGGGCATGGGCATCATCAGCCGGGCCCCCTTGGCGAGTTCGTCCCGGCTCGGGACCTCGCTGGATGAGGCGTAAAAGACGAGCTCGGACTCGATGCCTTCGACAAGGAAAGACAGTTTGTCGCCCGTCCTAAGTTCCGCTTTTTCGAGGTCGCCCTTCCTCCAGTTGGTGGCGATCATCAAACCATAAGGAGAGGTATTGAAATCCAGGACGTTCCCTCTCAAGTGCCCCGGTCCGGCTTCGATCGCCCCCACATTGACCTTGAGCTCCGAAAAGAATTTCTCGGGGAGCGGCTGGCTCAGCTTGACATCGGTGATCTCGGACAGATTGCCTCGCGTCCCGACCTGGGAACTGAACCAGGAAAGGGGCATATTGATACCTTCGACGGCCTCGAAGGGACCGAAGTCGGTATTGACCTCATAGATATCACCCTCAGCCGTCTTCCCCCGGAAAACGAGCCTCTTCAGGCGGAAATCGTCCGGCCGCAGGAAAAAGCCGACCTCAACGGCGCCGGGTTTGGCCGGCGTCAGATGGTAGAGCTTTTCCGGGCCGAACGATTTGAGCCCCTCGAGTTTGAGTTCCCCATCGAATTTGATCAGGGAAAAAAGCCCGGCGTATAATTTCGCCAAAGTCAGGTAAACGGTTTTCTCCGGGTCGGAGACCTCGGCGATCGTGTTGTAGGAATTCCGCATGACCCGCCCGTCCTTGACCAGGATGACTTCAGTGACAACCGGATCCTTTCCGGTACTGAGCTTGACCTCCCCGCTCGCGGCGATGAGGAACCGGGTATTCCCGGCCCGGAAAGAGACGTTCTTCACCTGGCTGATCTTCTCTTTCCCGCCGGATGCTTCGATATTTTTTTGGACGACGGCCTTCAAAGAAAGCTCCTCGCCGGCTGAGGAGAAAAGGGGAAAAGCCGCCAGAAGGAATACGGCGGCCGCTCCAGCCGATATCGCTCTCTTCATATTTCGCTCCTTCCCAGTCTCAATGACTGGCTAGTATACCCGAGGGAAAGATAGTAAGCCAAGTTCAGGCGCTGATCGGCCGTCTCCGTGACGATACGGACCGGTTCAGCGGGCTTCGAAGACGATCCGGCCGCCCACCATCGTCAGGACGGATCTGGTCTCCGCGATCTTATGGGGATCGACGTCGAATATATTCTGTGACAGCAGGATAAGGTCAGCGAGCTTCCCGGCTTCGATGGAGCCTTCCTCTTTCTCGCGGCGCATGGCGAAGGCTCCACCCATGGTGTAGGCGTAAACGGCATCGGCGAGCCCGAGCTTCTGCTCGGGAAGCCAGCCTCCGGGCGGGTTGCCCTCCATATCCTGGCGCGTCACGGCAACCTGAAGGCCCACCCAGGGATTGAGGGTCACCACGGGCCAATCGCTGCCGAAGGCGAGATGTCCGCCGCTGTCGAGGACCGTTTTCCAGGCCCAGGCTCTCTTCTCGCGCTCGGGGCCGACGTTTTTGACCCAGGCGCCCACCCAGGCCGGGTCGGGATTAGCGTGAAGCGGCTGAAAGCTGCCGATGACGCCGAGCCGGCCGAAGCGCGGGATGTCGTCGGCGGCGATGTCCTCGGCGTGCTCGATCTTGTTGCGGAGGTCCGGGTTCCCGCTCACCCTGGCCCCTTCCTCATAGGCATCGAGAGACAGCCGGATCGCCGCGTCCCCGATGGAATGGGTCGAAGCCTGGATCCCCTTGGTGTTGATCTCGACGACGGCCTTCTTATAGTCCTCGGGCTCCCAGAAGAGCTTCCCCCTATCCGCGACCTGGCCTTCGTAGGGGTCGAGCATGGCCCCGGTCCCGGAGTCGATGACGCCGTCAAGCATCAGCTTGATGCCGCCCAAGGAAATCCACTCGTCGTTGTATTTCAAGCGGGCGTCCTCGTACGCTTTCCAATCGTCCGCGCTCAAGCCCGGGGGGCCAACCCACATGGCTACGGACAAGCGCACCGTCAGGCTCCCCTCGCGGCGGATCTTATCGAGGAGGTCGAGCGACTCGAACTCGCCGCCCATTCCGTGGACGCGCACGACGCCGAACCGCGCCGCCTCGCGCAGCCCCTCGCGGAGAGCGGCCAGGGTTTCCTCGGGAGTCAGCTTGGGCAAGACTTTCTCCACCAGGGAGTCGGCCGTTTCGAGAAGTGCGCCGGTCGGCTCGCCATCCGCCTCGCGCACGATCGTCCCGTTTTCCGGGTTCGGGGTGCGGCGGTCGATCCCGGCGAGAGCGAGCGCCCGGCTGTTGACCCAGCTCGTATGACCGTCGGCGCAGGTCATGATCGCGGGCCGGTCGGGAACGACCTCGTCAAGATACTTTTTGTGAGGCATGTTTCCCGGAAACGCCGCATACATCCAGCCCCTTCCCTGGACCCACGCCGCCTGGGGATGATCCTGGGCGAACCGGCGGATCCTTGCCTGGACCTCTTCGACGGTCCGGGTCCCGGCGAGGTCGACTTTAGCCAGGTTCTCGGAACCGCTCACGAAATGGACGTGGCTGTCCTCGAAGCCGGGAAGAAGGAGCCGTCCACCGGCGTCAATCACCTTCGTCGCGGCGCCGCGGCGTTTCAGGACGTCCTTAGCGGAGCCGACAAGGAGGATTCTTTCGCCCTGTATGGCGACGGCTTCCGCCCATGGCTGCTGGGCGTTGACCGTATAGACCTTGGCATTAGTGATGATTGTATCGGCCCGGGGCTGCGGCTTGGAACAGCCGGCCAGGACAAATAGGAGCGCCGTTAGAAGAATACCGAGTCGCTTCGTTCGGTTCATATCATTATCTCCATTCGCGGTATTATACCCGATAACAAAACCGGGCGCTTAAAAATGGCGGGTTTTTTTGATTTAAGTTTCGGAAATCAGGTCCGTCTCTCGCCAGGCGCCGGATCGCTCGATCCGCACCGTTTTGATCTCGAAGGGCCTGAATCCCAGGCTGATCACACGCAGGGGCGAATACATCGTCAGTTCGGCCGGGGTCGCCCGACCGGAGGTCTCATGGAGCCGGAGGACGAGCGCCTTGCCGTCCCATGAGGGCTTGCAGGCGGTCAGACGGATGTTCTCCGGACTCAAGGCGAGGAGTGATGGGGCTCGATCACCAGTGAGGTCTTCCGGTCCCAGCTGATTTGCACATGATCTTTTTCCCGGTTTTCTTTCGCTGTCGGCGCCAGCTTTTGTCTCACCAAAAGGAAGATGGGCCAGGGCGAAAGGCGGAGCGCTCAGCCAATCGGCCAAAGAGGATACCGTGCGGCGGACTCTCTCAGCCTCCCCGGCCGTGACGAGAAGCCGCATTTCGTGAACACCCTGGTCCATAAACTTTCGAGCCGGATATTTCGCTAGTTTGAAGCCACGCTCATGACAATAGGCGGCGCTTCTCAGAACGGAGATCCGCAGCTCCCCATTTTTGAAATCAAGGCCGTGGGGACCGCTCCCGACGACCGCTAATGCCACGCGGCCCCGGCCGTTTCCGGCTTCACCCTCGACGAGCGCCCAGCGGCCGAAGACATGTTCCTCCCCGTCGGCCGGGCGTTCGATCGCGCCGCCGGGCACTTCACAGCACAGCCGGGCGCTTCGAAACGAGGTAGGTACAGAGAGCTTCAACATGGCCCGCTCTTCGTTCCAATAAACGCGCAGCCGGAATTCGAGCGCCGCCCAGGCCGGATAGGCGATCGTGTGGAAGACGATCCGGCTCTTTTTGTAGGTCAAGACGGACTCGGTGATCGTCCGGACCGGTCCTTTCTCGAGGACCTTCAAGCTTCCCTTCTCGAGACGAAAACGGCCGATGACATCCCTGTATCTCCAGCATCCCGTCCCCCAGGAATCCCCCTCGTCCTTGATGACGAGCGGTTCGAGGAGCGGGCCGCCGAGAACCTGCGTTTTATCCCGGGTGCGGAGAGAGACAATAA
The DNA here is from genome assembly GCA_964353705.1 of uncultured Eubacteriales bacterium. Lineage (GTDB taxonomy): Bacteria > Acidobacteriota > Aminicenantia > Aminicenantales > UBA8522 > UBA8522. The sequence continues at coordinate 5,402 of CAYGXD010000140.1, forward strand.
GTCCCCTGTTCCTATTTATATTATATGTTAGCTCGGGATTCGGGGGAGGCGCGGCCGGCCGCCTTCTTTTTCCGGGAACAGCTTTCACCTCGAAATGGGCGGCGCCGACGCCCGGAAGCTCGCCTATGAAGCAAACTTTCTTCCTCCAATTGAACGGAAGGAGAGATTCCGGCTGTTCTTCCTGAGAGGGGATCTCGGCGCCTTTACGCCCAAAGACGCGAAGATGCCGCTCCCCTTTCCAGAATGGTCGATAATCGGCCATGCACTCGACTTCGACGGGAACCTCGGTCAGGCCGGGATTTGAGTTGAGGACGGTGACAGGCACCGGAATGCTGCCCGCGGCCTCAAGCGACCGGTTCAAGGCCGAGGCAGCTCCCAGACGCAGCCGCCGGGTCGCCTCCAGGACTCTCCCGTAAATGTCGAGCGCGTCCCTCTCCGCGGGCTCCGAGCACGAGCCGGTCAGGATGTCATGGAAATCGTTGAAGAGATGGTCCCGCCACGCCTCCGCCGTCTCCTCCTTGGGATGCTCTTCGTCTGTCAGCCACCAGGAGGCGGCGCTCAGAGTCTCCGCCTGGACAAGAGCCGCCAGGCTTTCTTCTGCTTTTCGTTTGACCCGCGCCAGCGAGGTGTAGCAGCCCGTGAAGACGCGCTGCAGGTCTCCCTCGACGACGGGTGCCCTCCGGCTCAATCCCTTGAGCGCCTCATAAAGGCGGTCCGGAGTGCTGTGGATAATTTCAACCCGCCTTTCCCGGGCCATGAACGCGTCGATCGCGGCCAGCGCTTCCCGGGTGGCCCCGCCGCCATGATTCCCCAGTCCCCAGAAAACGGCGACGTCCCGGCCGAGACGCAGCGCCAACTCGACTCCCTCCCTTATTTTCTGTTCGATGTTGTCCCGCTCGGAGTGGTAGAGCCCGGACTCGATGCGGAGGGTCAGGACCTCCGAACCGTCAACGCCCCGCCAACGATAGAGGTCGGCGGGAAGCCCGAGCTCTTCCTTCTGCGGCCGCATATGGATATACATCCTATAACCCGAAAGCCTCAGGATCTGGGGAAGCCCGCCGCTGTGGCCGAAGGAGTCGAAGTTGTAGGCGACTCGCGGCCGAGCCCTAAACTTCTCCCAAAAATATCGCCTGCCTTCGGCGATCTGCCGGACCAGCGATTCGAGCCCGGGCAGGTTGACGTCGGGCTGCAGATACCAGCCGCCGGCAATCGCCCAGCGTCCTTCCCCGACCAGGGCCTGGATATCCCTGAACAAGCAGGGATCGTATTTTTCGACCCAGCGGTAGAGCACGGCTTCGTTGTGGTTGAGGATTAAACGCTTGTGCTCGCGAAGAAGAAGGGCCGCATTGCGGAAGGTCGCGATCGCTTCGGCCGCGCCCTCGGTCCAGCGCCACTGCCAGACGGGGTCAAGGTGGGCGTTGCAGATCAGGTGAACCCGGAGCCGTGCCATCTCTAAACCTCATCTTTGGCCGGCAGAGTCTTGTACCAGGTGAAATAGAGGATGACGGCCAGCCCCAAGGTCAGAGCCACCCAGGCCAGGAAACTCGGCCAGCGCCGCAGGAAGAGATAGAAAACAAACAGGGCGATCGAGAACTGGAAAACCGCAGTCAGGAGCCCGTTGAGCACGTCCAGGGCCGGCATCTTGTCTCGAGCGGGCACGAGGCCGCGCCGGACGGCCTCCCTTCTCACAGGCCCCCACACTCCCCACGGTCTCACCCGGGAATAAAATTTGACCAGGACCTCCATGTCCGCCGGCTTGGTCAGAGCGGCGGCGATGAGCGTCGTCACGAAACAAAGCCCCACATCAACGGCCAGCGCCGCATAGGCAGGAAGATGGGGCAGCATGACCACCCGTGATAGCACGAGCACGACCGAAACGGCCATGCTCCAGACGAACGCCTTGGCGCCGAACCGCCAATAGTGCCAGCGCAGCGTCGCCGGGACGAGGATGACCGTGACCCAGACGAATACCATCGTCTCCCAAGCGGTGACAATGTGCGTAAAGGACAGGCTGAAGGCGAACCCGATGAGCAGTGCGACGACCGAAGCGAGCTGTCCGAGATGGACGAGCTGCTTCTGGGTGAACGGCCGCCGGACATAGCGCTTGATGAAGTCGTTGGTCACGACCGAGCTCGTGACATTGATCATGGCGCTGATCGTGGACATGAGGGCGGCCAGGAGCACCGCCATGAACAGCCCGCGCATCCCGAGCGGCAGCTTCTTGAGGACGAGCGGCATGATCTTCTCGGCATCAAACCCGGCCTCGCTCCCCAGATACAAGATCCCCAAAACCATGAAGGCGCAGCCCAGGATCCAGCGCAGCGTGTAGCCCACCGTCCACAGGCCGCCGGCGAGAGAGGCGTCCCGCGGCGTGCGCGTGGTCAGGAAGAACTGGAAATCCCAGACGTTCGGACCCGCCAGCACCCGGAAGATCAGCCAGTAGAACCCGGCCATGAGGATCGGGCCGAAGGGGAAGAAATGCTGGTAGCTCGGCGCCGTATTCTGCATGAAGGAGGGCCAGAGATGCCAGGTCGGCGCAAGAGATCCCCAGGCGGCGTCCTTTTGCGCCAGGAATGCGTCCGGAGAGCCCGCACGAAAAACCATAACGGTGAGGACGACCGCCCCGACCGCGATGAGCGCTGTTTGGAAAATATCGGTCAGTATGACCCCGAAGAAACCACCCAGGATGACATACACGCCGACCACGGCAAAGACGATCAGGGTCGATTCCCAGCGGCTGAAAGGCAGGAATTCCTCGGCGAATTTTCCCGTGCCGACGGCGATGAACATCAGGTTGAAGATCATTAGGACAAGCAGGAAGACGGCCGCCGATACCCGGGCCGCCTCGGCGTCGCGGGTCGCCCCGAAGCGGGTCTCGTTCCACTCGGCAAAGGTCATGACCCCGGAGCGCCGGATGTACTTCGCCTGGAAGGCCATGTAGAAGCAGATGATGAACCAGCCCCAGTAGATGTGAGTCGCCCAAACCGACTTGAGACCGAGGTAGAAGAGCGCCCCGACCATGGACATCGTGCCGCCGATGTCGATGTAACTCGAGCAGCCGGCCAGCCCCAGCATCCACCAGGGGACGTTCCTGTCGGCGAGGAAATAGGAGTCGACCTTCTTGGTCGCCCTTTTCTTAACGATAAGACCGATCATGGCCATGAGCGCGAGGTAGACGAAGATGATACCGAGGTCGACGGGATGGAGGTTCATGCTCGTCCTTTCCCCCCTCGTTTATCCTATCGTCCGCCCCGATGTCAAGAACGC
>CAYGXD010000141.1:0-8601 GCA_964353705.1 uncultured Eubacteriales bacterium
CGGCCTCCTCGGAGTCCCCATAGGCCGCGACGGTCGAACCTCTATAGAGAGGGCCTTCGCAGGTGGCGCAATAGCTGATCCCCTGTCCGAGAAAGCGCTCTTCACCCGGGATCAATCGTTCCCGGGGGACGGGTTTTCCGGTCGCGAGGATAATGGCCTTGGCTTCATAGAGGCGCTCCCTCGAGACCACGTACTTCGTCGGGCCGGACAGGTTGAAGTCGATGGCCTCCTCAGCCAAGAGCTCCGCCCCGAAGTGCTCGGCCTGAGCTCGGAAGCTGCGGAGAAGCTCGGCGCTGTCGATCGAAAGAAACCCGGGATAGTTCTCCAACGTATAGCCGACAGCGAGGCGGGAACGTCCGCGGCCTTCCAGGATGGAGGTTTTTCGGCCGGCCCGGGAAGCATAGATCCCGGCCGTGTAGCCGGCCGGCCCGCCGCCGACGATCAGGATTTCTGTGTTTTTGTTCAGCGAATTCATAGTTCACCTCAATAGATCTTTTTTATCTTTCGGTCATTAGCCTGGGAAAGATTTTCTTGAGTTCACCCAGGGACATGGGGAGGAGAGCGTCCAGTCCGATAGGCGACCACTTGGCGAAGCGGATCTGCCAAATCCCGCCGTTCTTGTCGAGGTCAAGCCGGATACGGTAGAGGTCGGGCGAGATCCGGACCAAACGTCGCAGGGCTTCGGCTCCGCCCGAGGAGAGGGCCACCTCAATCTGAATGGTCGCCCTCTCGGCGCTGAATTCGATGATCCGGGCGCTCAGCCTGTGCGCGACGATGCCCGTCCGGCCCTCGAAATAAGACGCGAGGAGAGAGCGGAGGCCGTTTTTGTCGCGGCCCTCGAAATCCCCAAAATCCTCCGCCAAATAAGCCAGGATCGGTTCGAGATCCTTTTTTTCGGCCAGGCGGACCAGAGTATCAACGGTTTCCAGAACGATGTCTTCCTCGGTTTTCCGACGGCAGGAAGGCCAAAGAAACAGGGCCACCAAAAGGCTGAAAAGAAGGACGTTCCGTCTCAATCGGACTCCTATTGTTTTAAGATTAGGAGAAAACGGCTTCCATTATAACAAAATGAACGGCCGGCCTACTCGGCTGGTTCCGATCCGTCCCAGCAATACGTGCAGAGCTTCTCCTTGGGCAGGCTGATGGCCTCGACGAGGTCCTCCAGGCGCTGGTACTTCAGCGTCGTCAGGTTAAGGCGCCGGCGGATTTTCTCTTCCATGGCCTTGTACTGCTCGGTGCCGTGCTCCGCATAGGGCTTCAGGTCGCGGGGATGGTCGCCCTCGAGCTCGCGGATGGCCCGGCGCGCCGCCAGGTCGAACTCCGAGCGGGAGATCGAGAAATTCAGGTACTTGCAGGCGTAGACGAGCGGCGGGCAGGCCGGCCGCATATGAACCTCCAGGGCTCCGATGTCATATAGCCGCTGGATCGTGTCCTTGAGCTGGGTGCCCCGGACGATCGAATCCTCGCAGAAGAGGAATTTTTTGCCCTCGATGAGCTCTTGGATGGGGATGAGTTTCATCCGGGCCACGAGGTCTCTCAAAACCTGGTTTTGGGGCATGAAGCTCCGCGCCCATGTCGGGGAATACTTGACGAAGGGTCTCTTGAACGGGAGCCCGGCCTCGGCGGCGTAGCCGAGTCCGTGGCCGATTCCGCTGTCCGGAATGCCGGAGACGAAATCGAGGGCGATGGGGTTCCTCCTGGCCAGGAAGGCGCCGCACCGGTTGCGGACCCATTCCACATTGATGGCTTCGTAGCTCGAAGCCGGATAGCCGTAGTAAACCCAGAGAAAGGAGCAGATCTGCAGCTTGTCCCGGGGAGGGGTTTTCTGCTCGTAGCCCTCGGCCGTGATGAAGACCACCTCTCCGGGCCCCAGGTACTTCTCGGTCCTGAACCCAAGGTTGGGAAAGGCGCAGGTCTCGAGACTGACTGCCGTGCTTCCATCCTTGCGGGCGACCACGACCGGAGTCCGCCCCCACTTGTCCCGGGCCGCATAAATCCCCTTCTCGGTGAGGAGAAGGAGCGAGCACGAGCCCTGGATCGCGTCCAGGGCCCCGGCGATCCCCGCTTCGTACGTCCCCTCCTGGTTGATCAGGATGGAGATGAGTTCGGTCGGGCTGATCTCGCCCCCGCTCATCTCGGAGAAGTGGAGCCGGCGCGTCTCCAAGGCGTGCTTGGCCAAGTCCTCCTTGTTCTTGATGACCCCCACCGTCACGATGGCATAGTTCCCCAGATGGGAACGGATGAGGAGCGGCTGGTCGTCGGTGTCGCTGATGACGCCGATACCGGTATTCCCGTACATGTTGGCGATATCTTCGTCGAACTTGGAGCGGAACTGATCGTTCTCGATGCTGTGGATCACCCTGACAAAGCCGTCCGGCCCGCAGACGGACATTCCTCCCCTTTTGGTCCCGAGATGGGAATGGTAATCGGTCCCGTAGAAAAGATCCCCGATACAGTCCTCTTTGGAAGCGACGCCAAAAAATCCACCCATCTTTTTTTCTCCGCCGGCCCGTTCAGTTTTTCTGGTAGACGACCTGGCCGCCGACGATCGTCAGACGGACCTCTGTGCCCGGGATCTCTTCCTCGGGCACGGTCATTATGTCCTTGGAGAGGACGGTGATGTCGGCCAGCTTGCCCGGCCGGATCGACCCCAGCAAGTCTTCTTGAAACCCGGCGTAAGCGCCGCTCAGCGTATAGGTTCGCAGCGCCTCTTCCCGGCTCAGGCGCTGTTCAGGGAAGAATGACTGTCCGTCTTTCATTTTTCTGGTCACGGTCGCATAGAACGACGGGATCGGATCGATGTCCTCGACCGGCGCGTCTGTGCCGTTGCAAATGACGGCGCCCCCATCCAGGACCGACCGCCAGACATAAGCTCCCTCCCTTGCCCTCGCTTTGCCCAGTTTCTTGACCACCCAGGGACCGTCGGAGGTGCAGTGGACACCCTGCATCGCCGCGATGATCCCCAGGCGGCCGAAGCGGGGGATGTCCGAAGCGGTGATTTGTTGGGCGTGTTCGACACGCCAGCGGAGGTCCTTCTTCTCCGGGTTCGCGGCAAAGGCCTGCTCATAGATGTCAAGGGTTTCCCGATTGGATCTATCCCCGATAGCGTGGGTACAAACCTGAAAGCCGTTTTCGATCGCCAGGCGGGCGGTCTCCCTCAATTCATCTACCGGCATCGTGTTGAGGCCCGTCGATGCCGGCAGGTCGGCATAGGGTTCCAGAAGCCAAGCGCCGTGGACACCCATGGCGCCGTCGAGAAGCCGCTTGATGGACCGGACGGTCAGATGGTTTTGACCGGCACCGATAATGCGGTATTGCGCGAGGCGCCGCCCGAGCTCGGCGTTGTCCTCGCTGATCATGGCATAGAGACGGACGCCGAGTTTCCCCTGCTCGGCCAGTTCCCTGTAGAGGTCGATGGTCCCGAACGAAGCCCCGGCGTCGTGGACGCTGGTGATGCCCTTGGAGAGGCATTCCTGGGCGGCGAGTTCAATAGCCTTCCGTTCCTCAGCGGCTCTTTCTGCCTCGGTCTTCTTCAACCGAACGCCATAAAGAGCGCGTCCAATATAGCCTTGGGCTGTTTCCAAAAAGGCCCCGATCGGATTCCCGCGAGCATCGCGGACGATTTCGCCTCCGGCCGGGTCGGGAGTCGCTTTGGTGACCCCGCCGAGCTCCATGGCTTTGGCGTTGGCCAGGCTGGAATGGCCGCTGGCATGCTCGAGCCAGACGGGGTTATCGGGCGTCACCCGGCTCAGGGCGTCATGAAAAGGGAGCCCGTCGACATTGGGTTCCGGATTTTTGTCCCATTTCTCCTGGTGCCAGCCTCTTCCCTGGATCCATTCTCCGGGCTTGGCTGTCCGGGCGGATTCGGCGACCAGAGCGACGATCTCCTCCCAGTTTTTTGTCTGCGTCAGGTCCAGGATCATCCGGGCTTCCCCCACTCCGGTGAAGTGGGCGTGGCTGTCGATAAAGCCGGGTACAGCCGTCCGGCCCTCGAGGTCGATCACCCGGGTCGACCGGCCGATGTAAGGCTTTATCTCTTTGGCGGTTCCGATGGCGATGATGCGGTCGCCGGAGACGGCCAGGGCCTCGACGGTGGGCGAGGTTTCTTCCAGTGTGACGATCTTCCCATGGGTCAGAACAAGGTCAGCCGGCTGTTTCTTGGCGCAGCTGTTAAATCCTCCGATGATAAGGAGAGCCAGGATGAAAAGCCTCAATCTTGCCAGGCGATAATGCGTCATTTCTAATTTACTCCTTGGTTTGATTGAATGCGCCAAGGTCCCTCAGCGCAAATTGGGCTCGGGGCACGGCTTGTTGTTTAAGATAGATTCAATCCGTTCCATGACCTCCGGCGAAAGCCGGCCGAGCGCTTCTCCGGCCTTCATGTTCTCGACCACCTGTCCGGGCCGCGAAGCACCGGTGATGACCGAGCTCACGTTCGGGTTCTTGAGGCACCAGGCCAAGGCCAGCTGGGTCATAGTCATCCCGATTTCGTCGGCGACCGTCCGCAGGAGGACCACTTTCCCGATCCTGATTTCGGCTTCCGGACCCGTGTACCGCTCTCGCAGCCATTCATAACCGGGAAGCGAAACCCTCGTTCCCGGAGGGATTCCAGCTTCATATTTTCCGGTGAGAAGGCCTCCGGCCAGCGGGCTCCAGATCGTCGTCCCGAGCCCGAAATCGTGGTAGAGCGGCGCGTACTCCTTCTCCACGCGCTCACGCGTGAACATGTTGTACTGGGGCTGCTCCATCGTCGGGGGGATGAGGTGCTCCTGGCGGGCGAAACAATAAGCCTCCGAGATCTGCCGGGCGTTCCACTCACTCGTTCCCCAGTAAAAAGCCTTCCCCTGCAGGATGACCTGGTTCATCGCCCAGACAGTTTCCCCTATAGGAGTTTCTGTGTCGGGACGATGGCAATAGATCAAGTCGACATACTCCATTTGCAGCCGGGAGAGAGCGGCCTCAGTGCCTTCGATGATGTGCTTGCGGGAGAGTCCTCGGTCGTTGACGCCCTGTCCCCCCCAGAAGATCTTGGTCGAGATGACGAGATCCGAGCGCCGCCAGCCGAATTTCTTGATGATGGCGCCCATCATGACCTCGGCCTGTCCGCGGGCATAGGACTCGGCGTTGTCGAAGAAGTTGACACCGGCGTCGTAAGCGGCCTTCATGCAGGAAGACGCGATGTCCTCTCCCACCTGATCGCTGAATGTCACCCAAGCGCCGAAAGAAAGCGCTGATATCTTGAGCCCCGATCTGCCCAGCGAGCGGAATTCCATGGCCGTCGTCTCCTTAATTCACTCGAAGAGGTCAAAGGATATACCAGAAGGGCCGACTACGCAAGGAGGGCTCGGGGCAATCGGCTGTTGTCGGCGAAGCTGTGCACGACGCCGTCGAGCGGAGCCAAGACGCCCGCCCCCGGCTCCAAATCAATCTCTCCAGGCGATCCTCAGCCTGGCCAGTTCTCTCTGGCTATCCTGATTCACGATCTGAAAAAGGGTGCGAAGCTCCTGCTCTGAGAGGATCCGCTGCATCCGGCAGAGAGCCGTATCCCCATAAAAAGCCTGGCCGCGGAAATCGACCTCGACCTCGACAGGATGGTGTTTCTCCAAAAATCCGGGCGCCGGTACATCCAAGGCCCAGGAGATATAGGCGACATGGTTGACGTGCTTGTTCCAGTCTAGGTCGCTTACGCGGACCCGGAAAGACCGCTCGGCATCGGCCTGGCTGACCGTGGGCAGGGCTTCAAAGCTTGAATCCACCGCCCGTCGCGGGTCCTGGAGATAAGGACCGAGCCTCTCCCCGGGAGAGACCGGACGCCTGCTTTTAAGGTCGATCAGCGTCCAGGAGCTGCTGGCGGCCGCCAGCAACTCTCCTTTTCCGTCCCTGACCTCGAATTCGCGGAGCGCGAAAAGCCCTTGATTGGCGCACGGCCATGTGGTGAGCTCCACGGCTTCTCTCCAGCGCGGATAACGGAAGACCCTGATGTGATATCGGGAGAGGACCCAGGTCAGGCCCCGTTTCATCAGTTCGATGACGCCGGCGCCGAGCTTTTCGGCATGATCGCCGGCCGAATCCTGAAAATAATCCAGCAAGGCCGCTAGGCGCAGTCTGCCCTGGAGGTCGCACTCATAGGTCCGGACGGAGAATTGCCTGAGGTACCGCGCTTCGCCGCCCGTGGCTTGGCCGCTCATCTTGAACCGTCCTTCCCCTTGGACGCCGGATAGATGAGGTCGGGGTCGATCTCGTATGTGTAGGGCAGACCCCGGTTCTTCCAGCCGCCGACCGTCCGCAAGCCTTTCTCGTCCTTCTCTCCTTCGAACCCTTCGTCGACATTATAAACCTCTGAAAAGCCGGCCTTCATGGCTTCCTCGGCCGCCTTCCGGCTTCGGCCCCCGCTGCGGCAGATGAAAACCAGGACGTCGGTCTTCTGGAACCGTTCCTGGAGATCGGGGACAAAGCTTTCGTTTAGCTCGAAAGTCTGGCGGGCTTCGTTCCAGAACGTCAGCGGAATACTGAACGCCTGCACGGGGTGGCCTACGAGATAATATTCGGCGATGCTCCGGACATCGACGAGATAAGTCGCCGGGTTCTTGAGCAATTCATAAGCTTTCTGAGGAGTAATGTTCGTAACTTCCCCACCGGGCAGCATCCGGGCGGGCAGCATCAGGACCGTTGCGGCAAACAGAAGGAATCGTTTCATCGCCCTACCTCCGATTCTTGGGATTCCTCATCATATCCCTTCCCTCGCGGCGGAATCAAGCGTCCGGATAGTTGAATACCGGATGGGCCCGGCTTATAATCGATTCCGATGCATCGTGCTATCGTCCGGGTGTCAGTCCTTTCGAGCTGCCTTGGGTTGGCCGCGTTGTTCGTTGCCGTCTGGGCAGGCCCGGCCGGCCAAAAAACGGCCGGCTGGAACGTCCTCCTTATAACCATGGATACCACGCGAGCGGACCGGATCGGATGTTACGGGTATGGGGCGGCAAAAACACCGTATATCGATGCCCTGGCCGCCCGGGGAGCCCGTTTCCGGAACGCCTACTCCCCGGTCCCTCTCACCCTGCCCGCGCACAGCTCGATCCTGACCGGGAAATATCCGTTTGTCCATCACGTGAGAAACAACGGATTCTATCGCTTGAATCCCGACCATGCCACCCTGGCCGAAGTTCTCAAGGGACGGGGATTCGTAACCTCCGCTTTTGTCGCCTCCTTTACCCTCGACTCTAGGTTCGGGCTGGACCGGGGCTTTGATATCTATGACGATACCTTCGACTCCCGGCAGGCTCTTAAAAACTACAGGTCCGAGAGATCGGCCGACGCGGTGGCCGACGCGTTCCTCAATTGGCTCAGGAAGAATGGAGGAAAGAGGTTTTTCTCCTGGGTCCATTTTTTTGATCCTCACCTTCCCTATTCTCCGCCTTCTCCCTTCGACCAGGAGTTCAGGGCCCATCCTTATGACGGCGAGATCGCCTTCATGGATCAGGAGATCGGCCGGATCATACGGACACTCGAAGAGGAAGGAGAAATGGAGACCACCCTGGTCATTCTGTCCGGGGATCACGGGGAAGCCCTGGGGGAAAAAAGGGAGATCGATCACGGGCTGTTCATCTACGAACCCACGCTCCGTGTCCCGCTCATTTTCTGCCTCCCTCCAGCGCATTCGCGTCCCCTTGTGATCGACAGCCGGGTCCGGATCATCGATATCCTGCCGACCGCCCTGGATCTCCTCGATATCCGAATCCCCAAGGGCATTTCGGGGCAGAGCCTCGTCCCTCATCTGCGGGGACGAAAAACCAAGGATTTTTCGTCCTATGCCGAAACATTCTATCCCCGGGATAACCTCGGCTGGTCCGAGCTTTACGGCCTGGTCGACGGCCGCTGGAAGTACATCCGGGCGCCGAAGCCGGAGCTCTATGACCTGAGCGGCGATCCCGCCGAGGAGAAGAACCTGATCACGTCAGAGACAGAGATTGCCTCCGATCTCAGCCGCAAGCTTGAGGCCATGGTCGCCGGCGGCGAGGGTGGCGCTCCGGGATCGGAGCGCCGGGTTTCGTCCGAGGAGGCGCAGAGGCTTCGTTCTCTAGGGTATATCGGGGGGAGTTCGGATAAACCGGCGGCCGGTCCGCTCGCCGACCCCAAGGACAAGATCGAGGACTATCTTCTCTATTTTCGGGGCAATCTTTTTGAGACCAGGGGCGAATACGACAAAGCGGAAAGCGCCTACCGTCAAGTTCTAGCCTCGAACCCGGGTGTCGCTTGGAACTATGTCAACCTGGGCGTGCTGCTGTCCAGGATGGACCGCCTTGAGGAAACCGTAAAAACCCTGGAAGAAGGAATGAAGCGCCTGCCGGAATCCGTGGTCATCCTCACTCACCTTATGGCCGCGTATCTCCGGTCGGAACGGAGCGCGGACGCCCTGGCGGCCGGCGCGGTCATTTTGACCATTGACCCGGCCAATTTCGAAGCGCTTTTTCTTTCCGGCGACATCCTTGCTCAACAGGGAAAATGGTCCGAAGCGCTTCTCTATTTCGAGCGGGCCCTCCGCATTGAGCCGGAAAACGAACCCTTGCGCCGGAACTACGAGCGGGCCCGCGACGAGCTGAA
>CAYGXD010000142.1:0-8578 GCA_964353705.1 uncultured Eubacteriales bacterium
TTGGGGCCTGTGCTATAAACTTTTTGAAATTTTCACTGCCGAGCTAACACCCTGATGACGGACCACAAGGAGCATGTCGCCAGATCGACGTCCATAGTCAGCTCGGCCACCTTCATCTCCCGCCTCTTCGGCCTCGTCCGCGAGCAGATCTTCGCCTTCCTCTTCGGCGCCGGGCTTGCCACCGATGCTTTTGTGGCCGCCTTCCGTATTCCCAACCTGCTGCGTGACCTGTTCGCCGAAGGAGCTCTTTCGGCCGCCTTTGTCCCTGTCTTCACCGATTATCTCGTCAACAAGGATAAAAAAGAAGCTTTCCGGCTGGGAAACCTGGTCGTCAACGCTCTGCTCGTCGTCCTCTCGGCTATTGTACTCATCGGCATCCTGGCCACTCCCTGGATCGTCGACCTGATCGCCCCCGGGTTCAAAGCCATCCCCGGCAAGTCCGAGCTGACTGTCTTCCTGGCTCGGATCATGTTTCCCTTCCTCCCTCTTGTCTCCCTGGCGGCGGTGGCCATGGGGATGCTGAACTCGCTTAAGAACTTCGGCGTTCCCGCATTCTCCCCGATCTTCTTCAGCCTGGGCATGATCCTTTCCGGTTTTTTCCTGTGCCCGCTCTTCGACCCGCCCATCATCGGCATGGCGTTGGGCGTCCTGCTCGGGGGGCTGGGACAATGGGCCTTCCATCTGCCCAGCCTGCGCCGGGAAGGATACCGCTACCGCCCGGTCGTCTCGTTCAGCGACCCCGGTGTGAGGCGCATCATCATCCTCATGACTCCGGCGATCCTGGGGCTCGCTTCGACGCAGGTCAATATCTTCGTCAACACGGTGATCGCCTCGTTCCTTCCCCAGGGGAGCCCCACCTACCTGAATTACAGTTTTCGGCTGATGTTCTTTCCGCTCGGCGTTTTCGGAGTCGCCGTGGCCACGGTCACCCTCCCCATCGTGGCCGCTTACGCCGCCCGGAAGGATATCCCCAACGTCCTGGCCACGTGTTCCTCATCACTGCGACTGGTATTTTTCCTGACTCTGCCTTCGATCTTCTTCCTGACGATCGCCTCGAAGCCGATCGTCTCCACACTCTACCAGCACGGTCTTTTCAACTATCAGGACACCCTGTTCACTTCCCAGGCTCTCATCTTCTACTCCCTCGGTCTCTTCGCCTATTCCTCCGTCAGGGTCATCGTCCCCGTTTTTTACTCCCTGAACGACACCAAGACTCCGGTTAAGGTGAGCGTCCTCGCCGTTTCGATCAACATCGCCCTGAACCTGGCCTTCATGCGGCCGCTGGGTTTTCGCGGGCTGGCTTTGGCCACTTCGCTCGCGGCCACGGTCAACATGCTCGCCCTGATCAGCCTTCTCCGCCGGCGGATCGGTCCCCTGGATATCTCGGGGCTGACGTCGAGTTTCCTGAAAATCCTGGGCGGATCGGCGCTGATGGGGGTCATCCTTATGGCCGCCCAGAAAGCCTATTCCATAAACCTGGAAACTTCGCCGCTTCTGCCCAAGGCTCTCTATCTCCTCATCCTCTTCTTCCTGGCCGCCGGAAGCTACGTCGGATTGACCGCAGCCATGGGAGTCAAGGAGCTGCGCCTGGTGCTCGACATCTTCAAGAGAAAAAAGAGCGAATGAGAGCGATGCCGAAAAAGGCGGCCGGGAAGCTGAAGTCAATGAAAATCGGGGTGGACAGCTATTCGCTCCGGCCCCTAGGCCTTGATCCTTTCGCCTTACTGGACTGGGTGAAAGAACGGGACGGCGAGGGCGTACAGTTCTCCGAGGTCAACCTGCCACCCGGCCGCCGGCTCGACAAGGCCTTTCTGCGGGATCTTTCCCAGCGGGCCAAGGATCAGGGCCTCTACCTTGAATGGGGCGGAGGGCAGCACATCCCGTTCGACCCGGGGACAGGCCGGGCGGTCGATATATTCAAGATCAACCGCCGGGCGGCCGGGCAGGCTCAGGCGCTGGGCCTTTCTGCCGTGCGCTCCTGTTCGGGCGGCCTCATGAGATGGACGGATGATTCCCTGCCGACAGGGATCCTACTTCGGGCCATGGCGCAAAGCCTCCGCGCTCAGAAAGGGATGCTTAGCGACCTTGGCGTCACCCTGGCCATCGAGACGCACTTCGAGTTCACCACCTTCGAACTCGTCCGCCTTTTCGCCGCCTGCGGCGTCCGGCCCGGCGAATACCTCGGCATCTGTCTCGACACCATGAACCTGCTGACCATGCTCGAAGACCCGGTCCTGGCAACGAAAAGGATCCTTCCCTGGGTCGTCATGACCCATATCAAGGACGGAGGGATACTGTTGGCCGAGAACGGGCTCGTTTCATTCCCGGTCGAAGCGGGAAAGGGAATTGTGGACCTCGAGGGGATCATCCGGCTTCTCGCAACCCTCGACCATGGTCTTCCTCTTTCCCTGGAGGACCATGGCGGTGAATTCCTGATCCCGGCATTCAACCCGTCCTTTCTGCTCAAGTTTCCCGACCTCACGGTCGCGGAACTCGCCCGTCTTCTGGCCCTGGCAATGCAAAGCCGGAGGCTCGTCGAGCGGGGAAATATGGCCATTGTCGAAAGAAATCGATGGCCGGAGGTCTGCGAGGGAAGAGTGACAAACGGCCTTCGCCACCTCCGCGGCCTGGTCGACCGGGGAGGATTCTGATGCCCCACGAGCGCTTCCATTTCAAAGACCGGGCGGCCCTGGAGAAAAAGATCGCCGCTCTCGGCCTGGATATCCCGCTGTCCGACGACATCTCCATCCTTTTCAGTCACGCCGTCGTCGCCCGGAAGATCCTGCCGAACCGGTTCGTCATCTTGCCTATGGAGGGCGCCGACGGCGATCCCTCCGGCCGCCCCACCGACCTCACTCTGCGCCGGTACAAGCGTTATGCCGAAGGGGGAGCCAGTGTCGTCTGGTTCGAGGCGACGGCGCTCACTCCCGACGGACGCTCCAACCCTCGCCAGCTTTTTATCAACCCGGAGTCCAGGGATGGGTTCAAGAGGCTGGTCAAGGAGACGCGCCTGGCCGCCCACCGGAAATTCGGGCACGATCACAACCTCATTCTCATCCTGCAGCTGACCCATTCCGGAAGATTCGCCAAACCGGATGGCCGGCCGGCCCCCGTCATCGCCCAGCACAGCCCTCTGCTCGACGACAAGTTGGGGTTGTCTCCCGAACATCCTCTCATCACCGACGCTGCCCTGGATGCCTTGCAGGATGATTACGTGGCGGCCGCCGGGCTGGCCCGTGAGGCCGGGTTTGACGGAGTGGACGTCAAGGCCTGCCACGGCTATCTCGTCTCGGAGCTTCTGGCAGCCTTCACCCGACGCGACAGCCGGTACGGGGGCGGCTTCGAAAACCGCACCCGCTTCCTCGTCGAAACATCCGAGAGGATCAAGCAGAGTGTCCGGGGGATTTTCGTGACCGGCCGGCTAAGCCTCTATGACTCCCTTCCCTACCCCCATGGTTTTGGGGTGAGTCAAAATGATCCGGGCGAACCTGACCTCAGTGAGCCGATCAGATTGATCAAGAAGCTCAGGGACATCGATTTCCCGATCCTGGCCGTCTCACTCGGAGTCCCGGCCCATCAATCGCATTTCGGGCGCCCCTACGACAAACCCCTCATCGGGCAGAAGCTCCCGGATGAGCACCCTCTGGTCGGAGTTTCACGCTGGCTCCGCTTGACCTCCGAGATACAGAAGGCCTTTGCCACACTGCCGGTTGTCGGTTCCGGGTATTCCTGGCTCCGTCAGCTCTTCCCTCACGTCGCGGCGGCCATGGTGGAGACCGATAAGGCTTCGCTCATCGGGCTGGGGAGGGAGAGCCTCGCCTACGCGGGTTGGGTGAACGCCCTGGCGGCCGACGGATTCCTCGACCCGCGCAAGGTCTGTGTCTGCTGTTCGAAATGCTCCCAGATGCTCAGGGCCGGATGTGCCGTTGGCTGCGCCGTTCACGATGCCGGCGTCTATCAGGCCGAATACAGGGAAGCCCGGAAGAGGGCCAGGGAGGTCCGCCGTACAGAGAAAAGGACCGCCCGCTCCGCCGGGAGTCCGAGAAAACGGAAGTCTTGAAAATGGAAAAGAGCCAGACCGCGATCGGTGGAGCCCGGCTCCCGGTCATTTCGCTCAACACGCTCGTCATCGGCAGCGGAGCGGCGGCCCTCAATGCGGCCGTATGCCTTCATGAGCAGGGAATCAAGAACATCGCCATCGCCACCGAGGACTGGAAAGCCGGGACCTCCAGGAACGCCGGTTCGGACAAGCAGACCTACTACAAGCTGGCGTTGGCCGGCGAGCTGCCCGACTCGGCCCTGCGCCTGGCGGTCGACCTTTTCGCCGGCGGCTCCATGCACGGCGACATCGCCTATGTGGAGGCCCAGAATTCGGCGCAGGCCTTTTTCCATCTGGTCGGGCTCGGCGTGCCTTTCCCTCACGACCGCTACGGCGGCTACGTCGGCTACAAAACCGACCACGACCCCAGGCAGCGGGCTACGTCCGCCGGACCTCTGACCTCGCGATTGATGGTCGAGGCGCTGGACGGTGAGGTCAGAAAACGGGGCATTCCTGTCTTCGACCGGCACATGGTGATCGCTCTTCTCACCGCAGGCAGGAAAGAATCAAGGCAAGTCATCGGCGCCGTGGCTATCGATAAAAAGAGCATCCGGGGGGACGGCTGCGGGTTCGTCCTGTTCAACGCCGTGAACATCGTGCTCGGCACGGGCGGGCCGGGCGGGATCTACAAGGCCTCGGTTTACCCCGAAAGCCAGCAGGGGTCGCACGGGCTGGCCTTCGCCGCCGGCGCCGTGGCCCAAAACCTGACGGAATCGCAATACGGGCTGGCGTCGCTCAAGTTCCGCTGGAACCTTTCCGGGACCTACCAGCAGGTCATCCCCCGCTATATCTCGACCGAGGCCGGGGGCGGGGACGAACGCGAGTTTCTGAACGATGCCTTTCCCGACATGGGCCGGCTCGCCACCGCCATATTCCTGAAAGGCTACCAGTGGCCCTTCGACCCGGCCAAGGTCCGCGACTACGGCTCCTCATTGATCGATATCCTCGTCTATCAGGAGACCGTCCTC
Organism: uncultured Eubacteriales bacterium; assembly: GCA_964353705.1. Taxonomy (GTDB): domain Bacteria; phylum Acidobacteriota; class Aminicenantia; order Aminicenantales; family UBA8522; genus UBA8522. The sequence continues at coordinate 5,068 of CAYGXD010000142.1, forward strand.
AAAGGCCGGAGGGTGTTCCTCGATTTCCGGCGGAACCCGGGCAGCGGCGGAAAGCTCGCGGATTTCGACCTCAGGCTCCTGAGCCCTGAGGCTTTGACCTACCTCGAAAGATCACGCGCCCTGCTTCCGACGCCCATCGAGCGTCTTGCCAAGATGAACCCCCCCGCCATAGAAGTCTACGGAAATCATGGCATCGACCTGGCCGAGGAACCCTTGGAAATCGGCCTCTGCGCCCAGCACAACAACGGCGGCTTCCGCGGCAACATCTGGTGGGAATCCAACATCCGGCATCTCTTTCCCGTGGGCGAGGTGAACGGCACTCACGGCGTGCGCCGCCCCGGGGGATCCGCTCTCAATTCCGGCCAGGTAGGAAGCAGGCGGGCAGCTTTTTTCATCGCCCGGAGCTATGCGGGCAAGCCGCCGGAAGTGAAAGAATTTCTCACCCGGGCGGCCGAACAGGCTGAAGAGAAGCTGAACTGGGCGCGGAAGATGGTCGAAGCCAAGGGCCGGGGTTCCGGCCTCATCATCCGGGCCCGCCGGGAGATCCAGGAAAGGATGTCGACCTGCGGGGCGGCCGTACGTGATCCCGAAAAAGTCAGGTCGGCCGTCCGCGAGGCCTGGTCTCTGTATGCCAGGCTGAAGTCGGAGATGACGGTGCGTTCGGCGAAAGATCTTCCTGAGGCTTTCCGGAACCTGGACCTCGGCCTGACCCATGCCCTGTACCTCGAAGCCATCCACGAATACCTGGAACAGGGCGGGAGGAGCCGCGGCTCCTATCTTGTTCTGGACAAGGCCGGAGGGAAACCCTGTCCTGATCTCGGGGATGAATGGCGCTTTGCGATGAACCCTCGACCTTCTTTTGTGGACCGGAAGATCCTGGAAGTCTCGCTGGATAGGCGGGGCCGGGCGGTCAAGGAATGGGTGGATATCCGGCCGATCCCCCGCGAGGACAGCTGGTTCGAGAACGTCTGGGAGGATTTCCGCAAGGGCCGGATCGTCGGCGATAAGGAGTAAGCGATGAACAAAAAGCCGGTAGCGCTGATCACGGGAGCGGGACGGGGCATCGGCCGGGGCATTGCCCTGGAGCTGGCCAACAGCGGTTTTGATATCGCCGGCCTGGATATCGTCTTCGAGCCGGAGAACAAAAAGACGGGCCTTTTCGAGGTGAAGGAAGTCCTCGGCGCTCTTGGAGCGGGCTTCCACCCGCTGCAGGGCGACGTCGCCGACCTCGCCTCGCACGAGAAGATCCTGACTGATGTCCTGGGCCAATTCGGCCGGATCGACCTTTTCGTCAACAACGCCGGGGTCGCTCCCCTAGTCCGCCTGGACATCCTGGAGACGACGCCGGAAAGCTTCGACCGGGTGTTCGGCATCAACGCGCGCGGGGCCTTCTTCTTCACCCAGCGAGCGGCCAAACAGATGGTCCTCCAGGTTAAAAGATCGCCTGATCCCAGGCCGGCGATCGTTTTTATCACCTCGATCTCCGCGGCCGTCTCCTCACCTATCCGGGCGGAATACTGCATATCGAAGGCGGCCTTGAGCATGACGGCGGCCCTTTACGCCGACCGGCTCGCCGAGTTCGGGATCAACGTCTACGAGATCCGGCCGGGGATCGTCGAGACCGATATGACCGCGCCCGTCCGCGAGAAATACGACAGGCTGATCGCCGAAGGCCTCGTCCCGCAGAAGCGTTGGGGATTCCCGGAGGACGTCGGCAAGGCGGTCGTGGCGCTGGCCAAGGGATATTTCCCCTTCTCCACCGGGCTTATTCTGGAGGTCAGCGGCGGCATGAATATCCGCCGGCTATAAAAAGATCAGGGGGGTCAGGTCTCAACTTTCAACAAATCGTTAAGTTTTTTAGGCGTGTTTGCCGGATCACGCGCAATGCTTACGATGGAATTTGTTGATTGTTGAGACCTGACCCCTATATTTCCTTGTTGAGACCTGACCCCTATATTTCCCCTATATTTCTTTAAGGGCAAAAATATGGTATAAAAGGGGCACTTCACTTGGGAGAATCGATCATGCCGTTACAAAAAAACTTGTCGGGACGCATTTTCTGGGGCCTCGTCCTCATCCTGCTCGGCGTGCTGTTTCTGCTCGATCAGCTGGGACGGGCGGACTTCGGCGATCTCGTCAGCCGGTGGTGGCCCCTCATCCTGGTCGCTATCGGGCTCTGGCAGCTCATCTCCAGCAATTTCCAGGAACTGGCGGGCGGTCTCTTCATGATCGCTCTGGGGGCCATATTTCAGCTGGCCAAACTCGAGATCCTAGGCAGAAACCTCTGGCACTATGTCTGGCCGGCTCTGATCATCGGCCTCGGACTCTGGGTCCTGTTGGGCGCTTTTCGCCGCTCGTCGGCGGCGCGGTTGCCGGGCAGCCGGGAAGACGGCCTGGACGCTTTTGCCATTTTCGCCGGGCTGAACCGCCGCATTGAGTCGCAGAGCTTCCGCGGCGGAAAAGCCACGGCCCTCATGGGGGGGATCGAGCTTGACCTCACGCAAGTCCGGCTGGCCGAGCCTCGAGTCGGCCTGGAGCTCACGGCAATCATGGGAGGGATCGATGTCACGGTGCCCCGTCACATCCGGGTCGAGCTTCACGGGAATCCGGTTCTAGGGGGAATCGAGAATAAACACAGCTACGCGCCCGGATCGGGGACGGAACAGACGCTCGTCCTGAAGGCGACCGCGATATTGGGCGGCGTCGAGGTGAAGGACTGACATGAAAAAAGCCCTCTTCTGGTTTCTGGCTTTCGTCATCACGGCCACAAGCGCCGTCTACCAGCGCATGACCGGGCCGACCTACCCTGTGCGGGGAAAGGCCGCCCTGGCGAGCGGTGAGGTCAGCTTCAAGCTGCCGCGAAGCGCCGAGATCACCTCCGACTGCAAGGTTGCCCTGGAAATTCCCGACCCGGAGGTCGGAGGACGCCTGTTCTATCGGAGGTTTAAATCCAACGACCCCTGGACAGAGACGGTTATGATCAGAGAGCAGAACAGGCTTGTGGGATTGCTTCCCAAGCAGCCGATGGCGGGCAAGCTTGTCTACAGGGTCGTCTTGACCGACCGGGGCAAAGATATCCCCATAGGCGGAGACCAGGAGATCGTCATTCGCTTCAAAGGTCACGCCCCGCTTCCTCTGCTGATCGCCCATGTCCTCGTCATCTTCGCCGCCATGCTGTTTTCCACTCGAGCGGGGTTCGCGGCCCTGGACCGCAAGAGCAACCCGCAGAGGCTGGCTATCTGGACGGCCGTCCTGTTTTTCGTGGGAGGGTTCATCCTCGGACCGCTGATGCAGAAATTCGCCTTTGGCGCCTGGTGGACCGGGTTTCCTTTGGGCAAGGACCTCACTGACAGCAAGACTCTTTTCGCCATGCTGGCCTGGATAGTAGCGCTGGTCGCCGGCCGGGGCGGAAAGGAAAACCGGGCCTGGGTACTGGCCGCGTCGGTCGTGACTTTGATCGTCTTCCTGATCCCGCACAGCCTGCTCGGATCGGAGCTCAAGTACCCCGGGC
>CAYGXD010000143.1:0-8371 GCA_964353705.1 uncultured Eubacteriales bacterium
CGGCGCTCCGCTGACCCCCTGAGGGGAACGATGCCGTCCCCCTCAAACTCCCCCGTTGTGGCGCGTCTTTTGATGATTATCATATAGCTAAGTTACTTGTGAGACGCACCACTAGAGCTCCACGCAACTAGAAGCGCCAGCCAAGGAGGTTATAGAAATAGAGAACCCAGAGAAAGACGACGGCTGCGACAAGAATGAGTGTATAAGTAAAACGCCGGCAACCGTACCAGTACTTCTTCGCCCAGGCCAGAAGGGTGAAGCCCAAAACACCGACGGTCAGGACTGCAGCAACCAGCGGGAAGATCAAACCGATTTTGAGGAGAAGCGGAACGCCAAACATAACCTCTTCCTGCTTGCTGAGGGAGGAGGCCAAAAGGATAAGGAACATAAGGAAGCAGCCGCTCATCAGCCCGGCCAGCAGGCGGGCCGCTTTCGGAGCCGGGTTCCCCTCGACTTTCCGCCGGCAGATCTTCCTTGACAGCATAGCGAGCGGCCAGCCAATGGCGGCAATGATGAAGAATAGCACGCTGAATCCGATGAGGAAGTAGTGGAACGCCGGCTGCTCGTACCACTTCAGCTTGAGCAGGGCCATATGGGGGATATCGCCGGCGAAGGCCAAGGTCACCCGGCCGCTTTTGTCTTCCTTGAAGACCAGTTTGCTCTGCCCGTCTACCAGACGGAAGACGAGAGGCTCCAGCTCGACATATTGCTGCGTTTCCCCCATGACCTTGACGAGCAAGGTCCCTTCCTTGGTCGGCGCCACCTTGATTTGCATCATCAGCCCAGCGATTTTCTCGTACCTGGTGTAGGACCTTCTCGATACGCCGTAGACCCCGCTCACCTTCTTCAGCCTCTTCTGAGCCTCGATCGAGGGCTTGATCTCGGCCAGCGGAGCCAAAGGTGGATAGAAGCGGTTGAGCAGGGCATGGAAAAGCTGCTCTCTCGACCCGCCGGGCAACGTGTTATAGGAGACGAAATAACCGACGTTCTTATCGGGAATCAGGGCGAGCTGGGAGTGAAAATAGATCGTGTCCCCCCCATGCTCGATCAAGTGGAGGTCGTTGTAGCCGAATTCCCAGAATCCGTGAGCGTTGCCGTTGATCCTGGGGTCGTGGCCGAACAGCCGGGAGTGCATGAACTGGGCGGTTTCTTCCTTCAGGATGCGGCCTTCACCGTAGGCGCCGTTCTGCAGATGGGCGATCATGAAGCGGGCCATATCGGTGGCGCAGGCGCTGAGGCCGCCGGCCGGGGACATCCCGTTGAGGAGCTCGAATTTCTCCTCCTTGAAAGCGCCGTTCTTGTAAGTATAACCCGTAGACATATTCGGCGCCAGGGCCTCGGGAAGAGGCTGCCGGAAAGTGCTGCCTTCGATCCCCAGCGGCTTGAAAATGTTGTCCTCGATATACTGCTCGAACGGGATCCCGGAAACGATCTCGACGATGTAGCCGGCCAAAGAGGTCCCGTAATTGGAGTAGGAGGTCAGCTCTCCCGGCGGACGGACGCGGGCGGGCATGTAGGTGGCCAGCCATTTACCGAGAGGCATGAGGTCCTTGGCTTCTCGGGCGGCCATTCCTGTCCCTCTCTCTTCAAAACCTGGGGTGTGCGACAGCAAATGATTCATCGTGATCGGCTGGGGGAAGGTCGCCGGGATATGGAATTCTTTGAGGTAGGTATTGACGTCGGCGTTGAGGTCGAGCTTTCCCTGCTCATAGAGCTGCATCACCGCGGTCCAGGTGAAGAGCTTGGAGACCGACCCGGGACGGAACATCGTCTTGTCCGCAAGCACCGGGTCCTTGGACGTGATATTGGCGTATCCATAGCCCTTGGCGAAGAAAAGCTGACCGTCCTTGACCACCGCGATCGTCGCCCCGGCGATGTGATTGGCCTCGAGTTCGACGGCCATGATCCCGTCGATGAAGGCCTCCAGCTCCTTCAGGTCGGAAGGCCCTTGTGGAGCCGGCGCAGCGGCCGGGGTCTCCTCGACCTGCGAAGTCTGAGCGGACAATCCCAGGATAAGAAAAATAGACACCATCCCTAGAAGCTTTTTCACCTCTCCCTCCTTTTCAGATCTCTGTCAATCCGCCACCACAGCAACCACCTTCCATCAGGCTCAGGCTATCTTGATATCCTGGCCGGCGGCACCTGGCTGAGAGCTACTCGCCGCTCATGCGGAACGCCAAGAAAGATCTCATCCAGGCAATCATTATAAACTATATCTTATATTGATATTACCTTATTTATATAGAGAACTGGTGTCAAGTTTTTTTAAACCATGCCCAAAAATTAAAGCGGGCGCGGGGGCCTTTTTTATTAGAAAAAAAAAGTTTACATGGCCCAGCCCGATATGCTAAGGTAACTTCTAATTAAGAGGCCCGCCTTCAAAATAGAAAGTGACTTTTGGCCGCCGCTCGCCGAGCGGAAATCAAGGGGCCATCCCATCATTACAACTTTACCCATCTCATAATCAGAGGAGCGATTCATGTTCAACACGACCCATTTCCCCAAAGCCCTCACATATTGGCACGATGGAAAATTCTACAAATGGTCGGAAGCGCATGTCCATCCCATGGTCCACGCCCTCCACTACGGGTCTTCCGTCTTTGAAGGGATCAGGGCCTACTCGACGGTCAAAGGCACCGCCGTCTTCCGGCTTAAGGAGCACCTCGACCGGTTCCTCTATTCGGCGGCCGTCGCCAAGATGGATGTTCCCTACACCAGAGAGGATATCACCCGGGTCATCAAACTCACCCTGAAGGAAAACAAGCTCGAGTCGGCCTACGTCCGTCCCCTGCTCTTTTTCTCCTACGGAAACCTCGGCCTCGTCCCCAAGTTCTGTCCGGTCGAGCTCATTGTGGCGACCTGGGAGTGGGGCGCCTATCTCGGAGAGAAATCCGTAAACGGTGTCTCCGTCTGCATAGTCCCCTGGCGGCGTCTCCATCACAGTCAACTGGACATGAAAGCCAAATTAGGGGGAGCCTACATCCAGTCGACCATCTGCGGGCTGGAGACGCGGGCCGAAGGTTACGACGAGGCCATCTTCCTGAATCTCGAGGGGAATGTAGCCGAAGGACCGGGGGAGAATATCTTCATCGTCAAAGACGGTGTCGTCAAGACAAACGACACCTCGGAATCCATCCTGGAAGGGATCACCAGGACGAGCCTCGTCGAAATGGCCAAAGACGCGGGCTATGAAATGGTCATCGGCCCGATCAGCCGAAAGGAGCTCTTTGCAGCCGACGAGGTCTTTTTCTCCGGCACGGCCGTGGAGGTCACGCCGATTATCAAGGTTACCGACGGGTCCACTCCCGCCGGCCCCAAAAAAGAATATGTCATCGGTTCCGGCCAGGTCGGAGAGACGACGCGGCGGCTCCGGCAGATGTTCAAGGAAGTCGTCACCGGGCAGATCAAGAAATATGAAAGATGGCTCACCTTCGTGGAGAAGTGAGGGATAGAGGATCGCCCGATGACCGAGCCCAGAGATTTTTTAAACAAGATCAGTCCCTATAAGCCCGGCCGGCCCATTGAAGAAGTGGCCCGGGTTCTCGGCTTGAAAGGGGAGATCATCAAGCTGGCCTCGAACGAAAATCCAATGGGCCCCTCCCCCCTGGCTGTCCGGGCGCTCAGGAAAAGCGCGACCGAATCCAATCTCTACCCCGATGACAGCTGTTTCTACCTCAAGAAAAAATTGGCCGATAGACTGGGGGTAGGGCCCGAGAATATTTTTGTCGGAAACGGCTCGGTCGAGATCCTCCCCCTCGTAACCCTGGCCTACGTGGACCCGGAACACAGCGCCGTGGCCAGCCGGAGCGCCTTCATCTGGTTCAAGATCGCCGTCCAGATTGCCGCCGGCGAGCTTATCGAAACGCCGCTGAAAGATTACCGGCATGACCTCGAGGCCATGCTCAAGGCGATTAAGAAGAATACCAAGCTGGTCTACATCGCCAATCCCAACAACCCCACGGGGACTATTGTCACCAGGACGGAGGTGGATGATTTTTTTAAGTCTGTCCCGGAGGATGTCCTGGTGGTCATGGATGACGCCTATTCTGAGTACATCGACGACCCCGATTATCCCGATTCCTTCAGGCCACTTCGAGAAGGCCGGAATATCCTGATCCTCCGCACTTTCTCCAAAATCTACGGCCTGGCCGGCCTCCGGCTCGGATACGGAATCGCCCATCGTGAAGTCATTGCCAGCCTGTCCAAGCTGCGAATATCCTTCAACGTCAACCGCCTTTCCCAGGTCGCCGGGATGGCCGCTCTGGATGACCACGAGCACGTCGAAAGAAGCCGGGCGACCAACGAGGCCGGGAAGGAGTATCTCTATGAGGCCTACCGGAGACTGGGCCTCTTTTATCTCCCGACGCACGCCAATTTCCTATTCGTCGACTTCGGAAAGGACAGCCAGGTGATATTTGAATCCCTTCAAAAAAAGGGGATCATCACCCGGACGATCAAAGAATACGGATTCCCTCAGGCCCTGCGCATCACGATCGGCAGCGAGGCCCAGAATCGCCGGCTCATCAAAGCACTCGAGGAAATTTTATAAATCACCAACCCTAAAGGAGGAGACGCGAATGATCATCAAATTGGCCGATGGAAAAGAAATTCCGGTCGAAAACCACAAGGCAAGGATGGTGCAAAAAATCGTCCTCGTCCCGGCTGAGGAGAGGCTCAAGGCCATGGCAGAGGCCGGGTACAACACCTTCCAGCTCAAAACAAAGGACATCTTCCTGGACATGCTCACCGACAGCGGCGTCAACGCCATGAGCGACAATCAGTTCGCGGCCCTTCTCAACGCGGACGACGCCTATGCCGGAAGCATGACCTTCTACGAATTTGCCGACGCGGTCAAAGAGGTGCTGGGCTACTCTTACGTGATGAACGTGCATCAGGGGAGAGCGGCCGAACATCTTCTGTCCAAGATATTCGGCAAGCCCGGGGGGGCGGTCATCACCAACTATCATTTCACAACGACCAAGGGCCATATTGAGTTGACCGGCGGGTCCGCCTGTCTGGAACTCTTCGCGGACGAAGCCTTGAAAACCAAGAGCACTCATCCGTTCAAGGGGAATATGGACATTCAGAGGCTCAAGGACGCCATCAAGAAGTGGGGACCGGGCAAGATCGGCTATGTCCGGATGGAAGCCACGACCAACCTGCTCGGCGGACAGCCGTTCTCGATGGAGAACCTTAAGGAGGTCAGGAAGATCTGCGACGAGCACGGCCTCCTCACGGTCATGGACGGCAGCCTCATCGCGGAGAACGCCTACTTCATCTGGAAGAGGGAGAAGGGGTACGAGAACAAGACCGTCGCCGAGATCATCAAGGAAATGTGCAGCCTGGTCGAGCTCTTTTACATGAGCGGGAGAAAAAACACCTGTGTCCGGGGCGGGTTCATCGCTTCCAACAAAAAGGAGCTGATGGAGCCCCTCGAGCCCTGGCTGCCCTTTTACGAGGGGTTCTACACCTACGGCGGGATGTCGATGAGAGAGATCGGCGCCATGACCGTGGGGTTGCGCGAGATGGTCGACCCCGCGATGGCCGGATGCTCCATCGAGCAGATCAAGTATTTTGTGGAAAAACTCGACGGGCTGGGGATTCCCGTGGTCACGCCGCCCGGCGGCCTGGCCTGCCACATAGACGCCCGGAAATTCGTGCCCCATATCCCCAAAGAGCATTACATCGCCGGGGCTTTGGCGGCCGCACTCTACATCGCTTCCGGAGTCCGGTCCATGGAAAGAGGCACGATTTCCACGGACCGTGACAAAGATGGCAAGGAAGTCTACGCCGACCTCGAGCTCTCCCGGATTGCCCTGCCCAGGAGGGTCTATAGCCTATCTCATATCGAATACATCATCGCCAGACTCCAGTGGATCTACAAGAATCGAGAGCTCATCAAGGGACTCAAGTTCGTCTCCGAGCCGCCCGTCCTCAGGTTTTTCCTGGGCAAGCTGGAGGCACTGGATAACTGGGGCCGGAAATTCTGCGACGCCTTCAAAAAGGACTTTGGAGGAGCGTGGTAAGGAACAGGCCAAGGGCAGTCATACTAAGGCCCATCGGAGTCGTTCATTCTCCGTTCCGCGTCCGCGAGGACGTCGACCCGCGCCGGAACTTCAGGCCAAACGGCTTCAGCGATATCCGCGGCGAACTCGAAGTCGACCCTGCGTATGCAGCCGGGCTCAAGGACATAGGTGGCTTCTCCCATCTCGTCGTCATTTTCGCCTTCCATAAATCGGGATCCGGCCATCTCCTGGTCAAGCCGCCTTTCGAGACCCGGAGACGAGGTATTTTCTCCACCCGCTCCCCGCACCGGCCCAACCCTATCGGGATGACCGTGGTCCGCCTTCTCGGGCGCCGCGGCAACGTCCTTATGGTCTCCGGCCTCGATATGCTCGAGGGTACGCCCATCCTGGACATCAAGCCCTACACATCCCGGGACAGCAAGCGAGGGGTCAGGCGCGGCTGGATGCGGCGTTCCGTTTTGAACAGGTGATCGCCCCAAATTGAAAAACCCTATGCCCAAAATAAGCCCCTGGACCCGGGCCGAGTGGCGATTGTTCGAAAAGCTCTCCAGCCCGATCAGGATCCAGCACTACCTCAACCGGCTGGCTTATGATCCTGATTACGGCGCCCGGTCACCGCGCTGGATCATCAGGGAAAGGAAGGCCCACTGCTTCGAAGGGGCGATCTTCGCGGCGGCCGCCCTGCGTCATCTCGGCCACCGGCCGCGCCTCGTCGACATCCGGTGCTGGAACGACGACGACCATGTCATCGCCGTGTTCAAGGAGCGCGGACACTGGGGGGCCGTCGCCAAGTCCAACTTCACCGTGATCCGCTTCCGCGAGCCGGTTTACCGGTCACTCCGGGAGCTCGTCATGTCTTATTTCGATTTTGCTTTCAACTCCCTCGGCCAGAAGACCATGCGAAGTTATTCTCTTCTTCTCGATCTCAGCCGGTTCGACAAACGCCGCTGGATGACGACCGCTGAAGACCTGGAGTACATCGGCGACAAGCTGAACGCGATCCGGCATATCCCCGTCTTGACTCGAGGCATGATCCGCCGGCTAAACCTGGCCGACAAGGACCTGGTGAAAGGCGGCCTTCTCGGCGCGAATCCCAAGGGCCTCTACAGGCCCCGGCGCCCTGTCAGGAAATAGCCGGAGAGGCCAACCGTCTCAACCCTTTTTTCTGGAAAGATCCAGGTAGACCACCTTCACAAAACCCTCGGCGGGAAAATCGCTCTTCCCCTTGTAAAGATCGGCCACCGGGTTCGCTTGCAGGACCTCCTCGAGGCTTCGGCCTTCCTTGATCATCTTGGCGATCCGCTCCCGGGCAGCGACCAGCATGTCCCGGTAAGCGTTGAGGCCCTCGCGGTTGGAAAGGGGGCCGTGGCCGGGGATGATCTTGGTGTCGGCGTCGGCCATGGCCAGGATCTTGCCCGCGGCCTCGATCATCCCATCGATCGTTCCCCCGCTGGAGATATTGATGAAGGGAAAGCCGGCGGAAAAAAAGATATCCCCGGTCTGGATGACATTGGCCAATGGGAAATGGAAGGCCAAATCGCCGTCGGAATGGGCGCCGGGCAAATGAACGACCCGGATCTCCTCGCCGTTAAAGTAAAGGGTCAGAGAATCCTTGATGGTGATCTTGGGAAGGGCGATATCCGGGGAGGGCGGGATTTTAAACTCCGCATCCAGTTCCGGAGCCCCCCATTCGCTCAACATGGACCTCCGGGAATTCTCGTGGGCGATGATGATGGCCCCGGCTTTGGCCAGCCACTCGTTCCCATAAACGTGGTCATAGTGCCAGTTGGTATTGAAAACAATGCGGATCGGTCCGGGGTTGAGCCCGGCAATCGCCGTCTTGATCTTCTCGGCCAGCTGCGGGAACTGGTCATCGATGAGCAGAACGCCGTCCGGGCCGACACAGACGCCGATGTTCCCGCCCCCGCCGATGAGCATCGCGACATTCTCGGTGAGTTTGACAGTCTGAACCGGGATCTTGTCGAAATCCTGAGCGGCGGCCGCCCCACCTCCGCCAAGAAACACCAAAAGGAAAACGACCATCCCTTGTCTTTTGAAGCTGTGCATATTTCCCTCCTCAATTCTCCGGTTATCCAACCCGATTATTGAGCCGGCCAAAGGCCCTTGTCAATCGGGGGGCCGAAAGGGCCTAGTGGTGCGTCTCACAAATAACTTGGGTATGTCATAATCATCGGAAGACGCGCCACCGCGGGGGAGTTTGAGGGGAACGGCGTCGTTCCCCTCAGGGGGTCAGCGAAGCGCCGAGGGGGGAGCTTGACTCTCCCCTGGAAGTGTCCCGTCCATGCCGACGACTTTGGCAAGGTATTTACGAGACGGGACACTAG
>CAYGXD010000144.1:0-8233 GCA_964353705.1 uncultured Eubacteriales bacterium
GAGCGAACGACGAATCGAGCCCGTTTTCCGCGCCGGGAGAAAACGGGCGCGGTTTCGATGCCACTGCCCCGAGCCTCTCTTTGACAAGCGGTGGGGCAGCCCCTATAATGATGCCGTGGAAATCGACCTCAAGGGCTTCATTTCTCCCGGGAGCGAGGAGGAAAAGCTCGTCCGCGAGCTGGACCTCTCCCGGCTGCCCCGTCATGTGGCCGTCATCATGGACGGCAACGGCCGCTGGGCCGAGAAGCGGCGAAAACCCCGCATAGAAGGGCACCGGGCCGGGGCCAAGGCGGTCCAGGAAGCCGTCGAATCGTGCGCCCGCCTGGGCATCCGCTACCTGACCCTTTACGCTTTTTCGCGGGAAAATTGGAAAAGGCCCAGGAAGGAAGTCGCTCTGCTCTGGAGGCTGCTTGAAGACTACCTCCGGAAGCAGGATAAAGATTTGATAAAAAACAGGATCCGGGTGATGGTCATCGGCCGGAGAGAGGAGATCCCCGACTCCACCGAAAGAGAGCTGAAAAGGGTTGAAGCCCTCACCCGGAACTTCGACCGGCTGACCATAGTCCTGGCCCTTAACTATAGCGGCCGGACGGAAATCGTCGATGCCGTGAAGAAGATCTTGCAGAATGGAAACGCCGACCCGGCTCTCCTGGACGAGGAGGCTTTTGCCCGGCACCTCTACACGGCCGGGATCCCCGACCCCGACCTCCTCATCCGGACGAGCGGCGAGCTTAGGATTTCCAATTTCCTGCTCTGGCAGATTGCTTATTCCGAGATCTGGATCACACCTGTCTTCTGGCCGGATTTCCGGCGCCGGGACATCCTCCAGGCCTTGGTCGACTTCCAAAAGAGAGAAAGGAGGTTCGGCGACGTCCATGCCCGTCCTTCCGAGGGCGTCTGACCGGGCCGCGGCGTCTGCCTGTTCCGTTCCATGATTCTCCTTAAGCGCCTGCGCACCGCCGTACTGCTCCTTGTCCCCCTCTTCTTGATTATCCAATATGGTCCCCCGCTCCTCTCTTTTCTCGTCCTCCAGGCGTTTATCCTGGCCGCGCTCCTCGAATTCTTCGGCCTGGCGCGGAAGAAGAAGCTTCATCCCCAGGTCGTCCTCGGTCTTATCATCGCCTTCATCATCAGCTTTTCCTTTTTCTTCCGGACCGTTTTCCCCCTCGATGCCGCCCTTTTTGCGGCCTTCCTCCTGACGGCGGTCTTTTTCGTGGCCTCTTTCCAGCGCGTCGAGCAGCTTCCGTACTTCACCCAGTCCATAACGGTGACCTTTTTCGGAGCGTTCTATATCAGCTTCCCGATGAACTATCTTTACCTGATCACGGTCGAGCGGGGAGTCTACGCGATCTATTTTCTCTGCGCTGTCATCTTCCTGGGAGACAGCGGAGCTTATTTCTTCGGCAAGCTCATCGGACGTCACAAGATGACCCCTCTGGCGAGCCCCAACAAAACCTGGGAGGGGAGCGTTGGGGGCATAGTCTTTGCCGTCCTCGGCGCGCTGGCCGCCCGGCAGCTCTTCTTCAGGGACGTCGGGCTTGGGGCAGCGCTCCTCTGCGGAGTCCTGGTTCACGCCGCCGCCCAGGTCAGCGATCCGCTCGAGTCCCTCTTCAAGAGAGCGGTCGGGGTCAAGGATTCATCCAATTTCCTTCCCGGTCACGGCGGCTTTCTCGACCGGATAGACAGCTTCCTCCTGGCGGCTCCCGCTTTCTATTATTTCATCAAGTTTTTCTGGAAATGAAGAAGATAGCCGTCCTGGGTTCGACCGGCTCTATCGGTACAAACACTCTTGAGATCGTCGGCCGGATGGACACCGAGTTTTCGGTCGTCGGCCTGGCTGCCGGGTCCAATACCCCTCTCCTCAACGAGCAGGTCCGGAGGTTCCATCCGAAGATCGTTTCGCTCAAGACGAAGGCCGATGCGGCCAGGTTCAAGGCCGACCTCGGCGGCCTTCCCGTCCGGGTGGTCTACGGGCCCGAGGGGGCGCAGGAGGTGGCCCGGTTTGAGGAGAATGACATCGTTGTCGCGGCCATCACCGGCATTGATGGGCTGCGGCCGACCCTCGCCGCCGTCGAGACGGGAGTGCGGGTCGCCCTGGCCAACAAAGAGACAATGGTAGTAGCCGGAGCCATCCTGAGGTCGCGCGCGGCCTCCTCCGGGGCCGAGATCATCCCCGTGGACAGCGAGCACAGCGGCATTTTCCAGTGCCTGGCCAAAGAAAAAAAGGAGGATGTCCGGAGGGCGATCCTGACCGCTTCGGGCGGCCCGTTCTTCCGGACGCCCCTTGCCGAGCTCAGAGAAAAATCGCTGGAGGAAGCGCTCGTCCACCCCCGCTGGAAGATGGGACGGAAAGTGACCATCGACTCGGCAACACTGATGAATAAGGGGCTCGAGCTTATCGAGGCGCGCTGGCTTTTCGGGCTGGAACCTTCTCAGCTGGGCATCCTCATCCATCCCCAGAGCATCGTCCACTCCCTTGTCGAGATGAAGGACGGATCCACGCTCGCCCAGCTGAGCATCACCGATATGCGGGTCCCCATCCAGTACGCCCTGACCTATCCGGAAAGGCGGACCTCCGGCCTTTCCTCCCTTGAATTGACACGTACCCGGTCGCTTGAGTTCTTCGAGGTGGAGGGGGAGCGCTACCCGCTCATCGCCTTCGCCCGGAAGGCCCTGGAGACCGAGAAGAGTCTTCCCGTTGCGCTCAATGCCGCCAACGAAGCGGCCGTGGAGGCATTCCTTAAGCGGCGGATCGGGTTCACCGATATCTCCTCAGTGGTCGGCGAGATCCTGGAAGGGCATCGGGTCAGCGAGGCGGACACATTGGAAGCGGTCTTTGCCGTCGACCGGGAAACCCGGGCTCAGACCGAAAATCTCCTCGAGAAAAGGTATTAGACATGGGCACAGTGTTCGGCACGATCCTCTCCTTCCTGGTCGTCTTCGGCGTCCTCGTCTTCATCCACGAGTTCGGCCATTTCTTCACCGCCAAGCTGGTCGGCATCCGGGTCGAGACCTTCTCGTTCGGCTACGGCAAACGGCTGTTCGGCATCCGCAGAAAAGAGACGGACTACCGGGTCAGCCTGATTCCGATGGGAGGCTATGTCAAGTTCCTGGGGGAGGGGGAGTTTTTCTCGGAAGACGGGAAGGTGAGCCTGCCCCCGGACCATTTCTTAGCTAAGACCCGCTGGGAACGGTTCCTGGTCATGGTCATGGGGTCGGTGATGAACATCCTCCTGGCCGTTCTCATCTTCACCATCATCAACATGGTCGGGGTCACCGTGGCGGCCTACCAGGACGAAACGCCGGTCATCGGTTATATCGAACCCGGCTCGCCCGCGGAAAAAGCCGGGTTCCAGCTTGACGACGAGATCCGCAGCGTGGAAAAAGAACAGGTCCGCACCTGGAGCGACGTCGAGATGGCCGTGGGGAGCAAGCCGGACCGGTTGATCACCGTCGCTATACGGAGAGGGGGGGAAGCCCGGGAGATCCAGTTCCGGACTGAAAAGAGAACCAGCTATGCCCTGGGATATGCCGGCTTCACGGGCAGGTTCCTGACTCAGATCAGGTCGGTTGTCCCGGGTTCGCCGGCCGAGAAGGCCGGGCTGCGGCAAGGCGACATCGTCCTTTCGATCGACGGACGGCCGATCTATCATTTCCAGTTTGTCGAATTCCTGGAAAAGAACCCCAACCGGGAACTCGAATTCGTGGTGAACCGGCAGGGACAGACCCTCAGCCTCCGGGTTACGCCAAAGCTCCAGGGCAAGGTCGGGAAGATCGGCGCGTATACCGAAGCCGAAACGGTGGAGAAAAAATACGGCTTCATAGGAGCGGCTGTCCAGAGCGTTAGGGAAAACGTCAAGAACACCTTTCTGATCGTCCGTTTCATCAGGGACCTGATCCTCCGGCGCGCTCCCACTCAGCAGCTCGGCGGACCGCTGGAGATAGCCAGGGTTTCGTATATGGCCTGGCAGATGGGCTTCTTCGCCCTGCTGAGCTGGATCGGGCTTATCAGCCTCCAGCTTGGCGTCATCAACCTTTTTCCGATTCCTGTCTTTGACGGCGGCCAGATCTTCGTCCTCGCCCTGGAAGCCCTGTTCCGGCGCGATTTCAGTCCCAAGGTCCGGCAGATCTGGATGCAGATAGGGTTCGTGATTTTCATCTTCCTCATTGTCTTCATCATCCTCAACGACATCGTCAAAAGGATGCCCAACGGCTGGGAAAGCCTCATCCCGTGGTAAAAGGGCTCGAGCTTGGGATCGTCGGCCCGCTCGCTTCCCCGGCGAGGAAGCTCACTCCGCATCCTCCTTCGCTCTTCTCTCCTTTCAGTCGAGAAACCGTGCCCGCTCAGTCGTCCACGGACTTCCTCCTCCCAAACTCTCGCCCTGGGGCAATTATGAATCATGAGTGAAATAAGGGATAAAAGCCGGAATAAGCATGCCCCAGCATCATCGATTGTTAATGGCGCGACTTTTTTTTCACGAAGGGAAACCAAGCGGATAATGGTCGGCCGCGTGCCTATCGGCGGAGGGGCGCCGGTTGTCGTCCAATCGATGACCAAGACCCTGACCCACCAGGTCGGCCGGACGGTCGCTCAGGTCAAGCGCCTGGAGAAAGCCGGCTGCGAGATCATTCGACTGGCTGTTCCCGATGAGCGGTCGGCCGAGGCTCTGAAAGCCATCCGGAAATGCGTCCAGATCCCCATCATCGCCGATATCCACTTCGATCACCGGCTGGCTCTGGCCGCGCTCCGGGCCGGGGTCGACGGCCTGCGGCTGAACCCCGGGACGATCGGCCCCAAGGAGAAGGTGAGGGAGGTCGTCCGGGCCGCCAAGAAGCAACGAGTTCCCATCCGGATCGGCGTGAATTCCGGGTCGTTGGAAAAAGACCTTCTGGCCAGGCACGGGGAAGCCACCCCTGAGGCGATGGTAGAGAGCGCCCTGCGGCATATCCACCTGCTCGAGGACCTTGGTTTCGACCTGATCAAGGTGTCTTTGAAGGCTTCGGACGTCGCCAGGACCATTAAAGCCTACAGGCTTCTCGCCGAAGAGGTGGATTATCCTTTTCATGCCGGGATCACCGAAGCCGGAGGGCTGTATTCGGGGACAGTGAAGTCCGCCGTGGGTCTGGGCCTCCTCCTTGCGGAGGGGTTGGCGGACACGGTCCGTGTTTCCCTGACGGCACCGCCGGAGGACGAGGTCAGGGCGGCCTATCTCATCCTCGAAAGCTTGGGTCTCCGCGCCCGCGGGATCAACTTTATCTCCTGTCCGATCTGCGGCCGGGCCGAAGTGGATATGCTGAAGATCGTCCCCGAGGTCGAAAAACGCCTGGCCTCTATCCGGGTCCCTCTAAAAGTGGCGCTCATGGGCTGCATGGTCAATGGACCGGGAGAAGCACGGGAAGCGGACATCGGGATCGCCTGCGGCCGGGGAGTGGGAGTCCTGTTTCAAAAGGGCCGGCTGGTCCGGAGGATCGAAGAGGCGAGGATTATTCCCGAGGTCATACGGGAAGTGAAAAAAATGGCGCAAGGAAAACTCAAACAAACAAAGGGGCCGAGATGACCGCAGACAGCCGAGCAGCGAAATCGACGGCGCAAAAAGAAGAAAGGCTCCGCCGCATCCTCCGGCGGATGGGCAAGGTTTTGGTCGCCTTCTCGGGGGGCGTGGACAGCACTCTCTTGCTCAAGACAGCCTCCCAGGAACTGGGGAAAGATGTGTTGGCCGTGATCGCCCGCTCTGAAACCTATCCGGAGAGGGAGGTCCGGGCCGCCGCCAAGCTGGCCCGGGCACTCGGTGTCAGGCACATCCTCATCAAGACCGGGGAAATCGACAACCCGAGTTTCGCCGAAAACTCCCCCCTGAGGTGTTATCACTGCAAGCAGGAACTTTTTTCCCGCCTCAAAGAGATGGC
Organism: uncultured Eubacteriales bacterium; assembly: GCA_964353705.1. Taxonomy (GTDB): domain Bacteria; phylum Acidobacteriota; class Aminicenantia; order Aminicenantales; family UBA8522; genus UBA8522. The sequence continues at coordinate 5,908 of CAYGXD010000144.1, forward strand.
CTCGGCGAGATCCATCCCTTATGTGCTCGACGGTTCGAACTATGATGACCGGGGAGATTACCGCCCCGGCTCCAAGGCCGGCCGGGAGCTCGGGGTCCGCTCTCCGCTCCGTGAAGCGGGATTGACCAAAGCGGAGATCCGGTCACTATCCAAGAAGATGGGCCTGCCCACGTGGGACAAGCCGTCGCTGGCCTGCCTGGCATCGCGCTTTCCGTACTACACGGCGATCGAGCGCCGCGCTTTGCTCAGGGTGGGCCGGGCTGAAGACGCCGTCAGAGAACTCGGCTTTACGCAGGTCAGGGTGCGGCACCACGGCGAGATCGCCCGGATCGAGGTCAGGCCCGAGGAGTTCAGCCGGCTCCTGACCGGGAACGCCCGGGCCGGACTCACCGCCGGCCTGAAAAAACTGGGATATGCTTATATCACGCTGGACCTCGAGGGTTACCGCACCGGCAGCCTCAACGAGCCCCTGCGCAAGGCGTCAAAGAAGCGGTGGACTTAAAAGCCGAGCGGCTTTTTTGGGAAAAAAAGAGGCGGGAAGACGGTTCTGAATCCGTCCTCCCGCCTCGGGTCAAGCGTTCGAAATCAGCTCTCGAGCTCGGGCGGTTTAGACCGTTTTTTCGGTCTTTACCTCGGTGATAATGCCCATGATCTCGATGCCGGCATCCTTCACGATCTGGATGACGTCCACGATCTTCCCGTACTCGAGCTCCTGGTCGGCCTTGAGATAGAGCTTCTTTTCGCTGGCCGTCAGGAAGGCCTCTTCGAGCAGCGTCTGGAGGTTGTCCATCGTGGCCTTGTCCTGGTTGACGTACATCGTGCCGTCTCGACGCATGGCCAGGACGACCTCGGGGGTATCGGGCATGCTGATCGTGTTCAAGGCCGTGGGGAGCCTGACATCCACGCCCTTCTGGACGAGCGGCGTCACCACCATGAAAATGATCAGCAGGACGAGCAGGACATCGCACAGCGGTACGACGTTGGGTTCGGATTTTACCTTTTCTTCGCCGCCGATTGAAATTGACATTTATATGCCTCTCTTCCCGAACCGTTAAGATACGGCTCGGACGATATTCCTCCCAGCGCGGCTTACACGATTCGCTTGCGGACGAAGAAGTCGACGATCTGGGAGCTGGTGTTGGCCATCTCAGCGTCGTAGACTTCAATCTTGGTGTTGAGAATGTTATAGCACCAGAGGGCAATGATGGCGACACCGATACCGAAGGCCGTGGTGACCAGGGCTTCGGCGATTCCGCCGGCGACCGCGCCGATCCCGCCCGATCCCGTCAGGGCCATGCCGCGGAATGCGTTGATGATTCCGGAGATGGTTCCGAATAGGCCGATGAAGGGGGCGGAGGTGGCGATCGTGGCCAGCGTGCTCAACCCTCTCTTGAGCTCCTGACTGAAGATCGTGGAGGCGCGCTCGCAGCCTCTCTGGGCGGTTTCAATCTGCTCTTCGATGGAGAGATTGGCCTCTTTCCCTTCCAGGAATTCCTGGATGCCGGCCGCTGTGACTCGGGCCAGATGGCTTCCCTTGTTCTCTTTCTTGGTGGAGAGAGTCAAGGCTTCTTTAACCTGTCCCTTCTTCAGCAAGTCCGCCAGCTTCGGGGCGACCTGTTTGGACTTGGAACGGGCCCTGCGGAAAACGAGCTGCCGTTCGACGAACAGGTAGAGCGAGACGATGGAGAGCGCGATGAGCAAGATGGAAACTGCTCGAGCGACTGGACCCATGGCCTGCCACATTTCAATGAGACCAAATTGCATGTTCAATACCTCCTTTTAATATCGAAAGCCATATTCTAGCTTTTCTACTTGAGTTGGAATCTGACCGTGACGGTGAAGATGACTCCACGCGGACGGCCGTTGATGATCATGGGTTCGTAAACCCATTGCCGGACGGCGTCGATGGCCGACTGGTCGAGCAGGGGAATGGAGCGCAGGACCTTGACGTTCTGCACCCGGCCGTAGATGTCGGTCGTGGCCTCGACGATGACGACGCCTTCGACACGAGCCTGGCGGGCGATTTCCGGGTAGGTCGGATCGACCCTCTTGAGAAGCCGGGGCGGTTTGATCTCTCCGATGGCCCTGACCGGGGCCTCGACCTCACCCACGACTCCGCCGAGGACTCCGCCGACGACTCCACCGAGGACTCCGCCGACGACTCCGCCTTCAACTCCGCCTTCGACTCCGCCTTCGACCCCGAAATCCGTGACCTGCTCATCGGCGATCTCTTCCGGGATCTCGACGGGTGCGACCAGCTTGCCCGGCTCGATGTTGGACTGGGCCTGGACGGGCTTGATCCTCGTCTTGGCCTGCGAGCTGGACT
>CAYGXD010000145.1:0-8187 GCA_964353705.1 uncultured Eubacteriales bacterium
GCGCGCATTTCGCCCGGGGTCCCCAGGCTTACGCGGATCCAGTCGGCGCCCCCGAACTTAAAGGGCCGCACCAGGAAAGAGCGGTCCTCCAATTTTTTAGCCAGCTCCTGACTGTCCTGTTGAACCTTGAAAATAATAAAGTTTGTGTAGGAGGGGATAAAGACATAGCCCAGCCTCCGTAACTCTTGACACACATAGGATTTAACCTCTTGGTTTTGCCGCCTGACTTTCCGGACGAACTCTTCGTCTTTATAGCTGGCGATCGCCGCCCTGAGGGAGAGAGAGGTAACGGGAGCGAAATTCCTCTCCAGTTGCGCGAGATTCCTTATGACGTCTGGCCTCGCCATCCCGTATCCTATGCGCAGACCGGCCAGTCCGAAGATCTTGGAGAAAGTCCGGGTCACGAGGATATTCTCTCCTTCTCTAACTAAGTCCACCATCGATGAATAGGCGGGATCTTCCACATAATCGCAGTAAGCCTCGTCCAGGACGATGAGAGCCTTCCGGGAGGCCTTTAAGCAAAAGTGCCGCAACCGCTCCTGGGGAGTCATCGCGCCCGTGGGATTTTGAGGATTGCAGATATAAACGAGGCCGGTCCGGGATCCGGCCTGCTTCTCCATGGCCTCGAGGTCGAGTTCGTATTGGTTCGTGAGGGCCACTTGCCGGAGGGGGCAACGGGCCTTTTCGGCATAGTCGACGAAATCGAAATATGTCGGGTCGCTGGTCAGGGCGCCGCCTCGTGACCCGTAAACATGGAGGGCTGCCGTGATGATTTCAATGGAACCGGCGCCCAGAATGATGTTCTCCGGCCTGAGGTTATCGCGGGCGGCGATGAGCTCTTTAAGCTCGTGATAATGATCGTCGGGATAGGCGCTGCAGTCGTCTACAGCGTCTCCGATGGCCTCCCGGGCGGCCCCGGAAATGCCGAAGTGACTCTCGTTATTGTTGAGCCTGATAGCATTACCGGAGCCGAAGTCCGGCGGAAAAGAATGGCCGGTCAGGGCAGCCGCCGAGCCCGAGCCGGCGATCCAGCCGGCGACAGCGGCGGCGCTGGATTTAAGCCATTGACGGCGGTTGAGATGAACGTCCATATGATCCTCCCCAGGAAAGATATATCACATAAGAGCAGTGCCGGCCAACCTTACGTTGACAGCGCCGCTCGGCGAGTGATAACTTCATTTATCCATATAGAAAGGAGGTCGATATGCCGCTCATCGAGATCCATCTGCTGGAAGGGCGAACGGACGAGCAAAAGGAAAAGCTCCTGACGGCAATCACAAGGGCCGTCGAGGAATCGATCGGGGCGCCCTTGCCGTCCATCCGCGTCTGGATCCAAGAGTTCTCGCCTAAAGAATATATGATAGCGGGAGAGTTGGCCTCCCGCCGAAAATAGGGGGACGTTCCCCAAGGTGCCACCCTTATGACCCCCGAAAATCAGGGGTGAAGATGCCGGATCAACTCCCAGAAACGGAAATGCCTGCGGCTACAATTTTCGGGCCTTGCGCTTGTTTTCCCCCCGTTGCCAGGTAAGGCCCGTTACCTTGCCTGCGGCGTCCCTGGAGAACGTCAGGATGACATCGGTCTCGGTGGAGAAATACGAGAGCGCCGATTCTGGGTAAAACACCGCTCTCCCTTTGCCATCCGGCGGAATGAACACAGGTTCGGCAAACAGACATCCATTCCCCACGGTTACCTTGATCCTTTCGGCGGGCGCAAACTGATAGGTCCCGGCAAGCGCCTCGAGTTGGACGGCCGCAACCTCGGCCGCTACTTTTTCCACCGGCTTAAAATCCGGCCAGCCGTATTCCACAGCAAGGCTGCGCATTATCTCGGGCATAAGATCAAGGCCGAGGTCGCCGTTCGTCATGATGACGGCCCCCTGTCCGCGTTCCGGGTAAGCCATCATAAAGCAGCGAAACCCTTCGTTCCCCCCGCTGTGCGAGAACATAAGATCCTGTCCGCTCCCCTGGATGAAAAGACCCAGGCCCGTTTCTTCTTTGACCGGGGTGAGCATGAGCTCCGCCATAACCTGGGAGAGGATGCGGTCGGACTTTCCTTCCTTTGCCAGCATGATCTCCCGGGCAAAAAGTGCCAAGTCGGCCGAGGTCGTCCATAGCCCGGCCGCCGCCATCTCCGGATAGGTGTGCCAGCGGCCGGGAAGGACACTTCCGTCCGCCCGATGACCCGAGGCCGCCCGGCCGGCCAGCGCCTGAGGCAGAGGCTGCTCATAGGTGCTCTGGCTCATGTCGAGCTTGATGAGAACCGCATCCCGGACGATAAATGGAAAAGGCCGGCCGAGGATGTCGGTGAGGAGCTGCTGCAGGATGGTATAACCGCCGCCCGAATACCTGTATCGTGAGCCGATCTCGATATCCACCTTGATGGGCGGAGTGTTGGCAGGTTTGACACCGTTGAGAACCTCCTTGAGCGAAGGCAGTGCCTTTCCCTCGGCGTAGCCGGGAAATCCGTGCACGGTGATACCCGCGCTGTGACTCAACAATCCTCGAAGAGTGACTTTCCCTTTTCGAGTCCAGGAGTTCGCCGGGACTTTCCAGGAGCGCAGCCGCGAATTGACATCCTCGTCGAGGCCGAGGATGCCCTTTTCGACATAATAGAGGGCGGTTGCGGCGACCACCGGCTTGCTGATCGAAGCGGCCTGGAACAGGGTATCGGGCGTCACTTCGCCGATCCCTCCGGATTCCCGGAAGCCATATCCTTCTTCCCATTCGATCTCATATCCGTTAATGACCGCGATGCTGACGCCTGGAACCCGGTAGATCTTCATCCTCTCCGCGATGCCCGCCTTGCCCGAGGGTTGGCCTTTGACCACGATCCCGGGGTTCTGGATCAGGCCGTTTTCTATCCTCTGGATGCGGGTCCCGAGCTCCTGAGAGGCGTTGGATATGACAGGGAGGGCGTATTCTGGAGCTAAAACAAAAGATAATAGAACAAGGCAATAAAAGATTTGTTTTTTCTTCATAGTTGGTACACCAACTCTACGAGAAAAAGTCGACCTTGGCAATATCTTATTGTCACGATATTCACAAGGGGTTTCTTCAACAGCCGCGACTCATATTTTCCCCCTTAGGCTAAAAGAACGGGTGGCAGGGCGCAAGTCCCCGCAACGCCCTGAGCGGAAGGGGTTCCCCACGGGGGGATGGGTGGAGCGAAGGACGGACGGGGACGCACCCTGACAGGACCCGTTCATAACTCTCTTTCGTTGACATCGACATTTCAGTGGATTATTCTTTCCGAAACTCCAGGAAGGTTCCCATGAAAAGACGTGATTTCATAAGGTCCTCGGCCCTGACCGGCGGCTCCATCGTCATTGGCCGGAAAGCGGCGGACGCATCGGGCAGAGATATTTCCTCGCCGATCGAACCCGTCAGTCCTCTCCCTTCCCGGAAACGGGCGCTTTCCAGCCTCGAGCCGGCCCGCTGGATCTGGTACCCTTCGGAACGATGTCTGCCTTCCACATTCGTCCTCTTTCGCCGTGAGGTCTTCCTCGAATCCAAACCGAAGAGGGCCACCGGCTGGATCTCCGCCGACAGCCGCTACAAGCTCGAGGTCAACGGCCGCCGCGTCCAATGGGGACCTGCGCCGTCCGACCCGCGCTTCGCCGAAGCCGACCCGGTCGATCTGACGGAAATTCTCCAATCCGGGCGGGCGGTCATCGGAGCCACCGTCCTTTACTACGGACACGGAGACGGCACCTGGCCGTTCGGCAAGCCGGGCCTCCTCTTCTGGCTCGAGATCGAGATGGAGAACGGCCAAGTGATAAAGGTTGTCTCCGATGGCTCCTGGAAGGCTCACCTGGCGCGCGCCTGGCGGCCCGGCCAGCCTAAGCGCTGGTATCTCCGGGCGCTCCAGGAAGAGTTCGACGCCCGTCTCTATCCTCACGGCTGGACGACAGCCGGCTTCGCGATGGATGAATCCCAGTGGCTCGATGCCATGGCTCTTGACGGCTCCCCGAACAAGCCCGCGCTTTCGACCAAATATTATGAATACGTCAACGATCTGCTGGAGAGCCCGGCCGCGGCGGAGCTCCGTCCCCGCTTCATCCCGCTTCTCACTGAAAGCTTAATCCCCGCCGCCCGGCTCTCCGAGTCGATCTGGATCGACTGGCACCGGCCGCCGCAAGAATACTTCGAATGCCGGCCGCCGGGCTCCTTCGCGATCATTCCCCGCCCGAGCGCCGTCGAGACCGCGCCCGGCCAGTGGGAGATCGTCCTCGACGGAAAGCGCGGCGCGGCTCTCACATTCGAGTTCGAAGAGCAGGTCGTCGGCTGGCCTTACTTCACGATCGAGGCGCCGGCCGGCACAACGGTTGAGCTCCTGGTCCACGAGGCCCATGCGTCCGACGGCCCGCCCCTCCTCAACACCCATTTCGATTCCTGGACTCGTTTTATCTGCCGTCAGGGAATCAATGAGTTCGAGAGTTTCGACTTCGAGAGCCTGCGCTGGCTTCAACTTCACGTCTCCGCCGCAAAGGGAAGGGTTAAGGTGCGTAGCGTCGGGGTGCGGCGCCGCGTTTTCCCCTGGCCCAATGAGCCCGACATCCGCCTCTCCGAGCCGCCTCTCCAGCGTCTCATGGCCGCTTCAATCAACACGCTTCATAACTGCGCCCAGGAAACCTTGGTCGATGGGATGGCCCGAGAGCGCCAGCAATACAGCGGCGACTGCGGACACCAGCTCCACGCCATCTATCTCGCCTTCGGGGAAACGAGCCAGCCCGCCCGCTATCTGACCACCTTCAGCCAGGGCCAGACCCTCGACGGCTATTTCCTGGACTGCTGGCCCGCCTATGACCGGCTGGCCCGTCTGGTCGAGCGGCAGTTCGAATTGACCAAATGGGGCCCCATACTCGACCACGGTGTCGGCTTCAGCTTCGACTGCTGGCATCACTATCTCTATACCGGCGACCTCGAGGCGCTCCAGGAACCCTATCCGCGCCTTATCCGTTTTGCCCAATACCTCCACGGCATCCGGGCAAAAGACGGGTTGCTGCCGGTCGAGGATATCGGCATCCCTTCGGTCTGGATCGACCATGTTGCCTACGAGCGGCAGCGCCACAAGCAATGCGCTTTCAACCTCTACGCGGCCGCCATGCTCGAGCATGCCCTGGCGCCCATCTGCCGGGCCTTCGGAGACCAGAAGCAAGAGAAAGCCGCGCGGGATTTCGGCCGCGACCTCGTGGCCGCAGCGGTCGGGAAGTTCTGGAGCCCGGAGCGGGGGATCTTCGTCAACAACCGGCCCTGGATAAAGGAAGAGGGAAGACTCCGTATGTGCGACCGCTCTCTGGCGACGGCCGTTCTCTTTGATCAATGTCCCGGGAAAAACGCCGGGCCCGCGCTGCGGGCTCTGGCCGAATGCCCCCCGGAGATGGGGTTCTCCTATCCGGCCAACGCCGGCTGGCGGCTTTGGGCTCTGGCCAAGGGCGGCCGCGCCGACGTCATCCTCCGGGACCTGCGCGAACGATGGGCTACGATGGACTCGGTCAGGCTCAACAACACTCTCCAGGAGGATTGGCAGGCTAAGCCGGACTCCGGGCAGCAGTGGAGCCACTGTGCCGTCGTGCCGCTCTATATCACCTATATGGGATTGGCCGGGATCCGCCCCCTCGAGCCAGGTTTCAGGCGAGTCGAGATCCGTCCCCAGCCGGAAGACCTGAGCCAGCTGGAGCTCGTCACCCGGACCGTTCGCGGCCCCCTCCTCTTTCGCTCGCTGGGAAACCGGGGAAACCGCGAGTTGACGATGGACCTGCCGAAGGGCTGCGACGGAGAGGTCGTCCTGCCGGACGAGGAGACCGTCAACCTCATTCCGAATCCACTGAGAGAAGCGCCCGGACTCCGGCGATATAGCCTTCCAGCCGGCCAGGCCACAACCTTGAAATTGAAGCATCTTTAGAGAACTGGAACCATGCGGTTTCTGGGAAGCGGTGATTATGCCGTCATCCTCGCCTACTTCGCCATCCTGATCGGAATCGGCTCCTACTTCCGCAAAAAAGCGGCGGCCAGCCTGGAGGACTATTTTCTCGCCGGCCGCAAGATGCCCTGGTGGGCGCTCGGGCTGTCCCAGATGACGTTCTGGTTCGACATGACCGGGACGATGATCATCGCCTCGTTCCTATTCCTGCTGGGCCCGCGCGGCATCTATGTCGAATTCCGCGGCGGGGCGGGCCTCGTCCTCATTTTTCTGATGCTCTGGACCGGCAAGTGGCACCGCCGCTCCGGGGTCATCACGGCCGCCGAGTGGATGATCTTCCGCTTCGGCCACGATTTCTGGGCGCATTTCGCCCGTCTTATGTCGGTCCTCTCCTGGGTGGTCATCAACCTGGCTCTCCTGGCCTATTCATTCAAGGGCGCGGGGCTTTTCCTGTCGATGTTCCTGCCGTTCTCTCCCCTGGTCTGCTCCCTGATCATGATGGCCGTCACGGCGCTCTACACCATCGAGTCGGGTTTCTACGGGGTCATATTCTCCGACATCTTCCAGTCCGTCTGCATCTGGGTCGGAGTCATCCTGATTGTCATTATTGCGGTGACCAGAATCGCCGGGGTCGGAGATCTCGGTGCGCTGGCCACCTCGGTCACCGGCAATCCCGATTGGCTGAGTGCCCTTCCGCAGTGGAAAACACAAATGCCGAAGGGCTATGAGCAGTACAGTTTCCTTTTCATGATGACGCTTTTCTACCTGGGGAAGACCATCATCCAGGGGCTGGGAGTGGGGGCCGACCCCAGGTTTTTCGGCGCCCGCAGCGACCGCGACTGCGGACGGCTGAGCTTCCTGGCCGGTTGGACTTTCATGCTCCGCTGGCCTCTGATGATGAGTTTCGTCGTGTTGGGGCTGCTGCTGGTCAAGAACCTTTTCCCCGATCAAACGGTGCTCGTCCAGGCCGCCGGCCTGATCAAATCGCACGCCGGAGCCGTGCCGCAGAATGAGTGGCCGGAGCTCCTGGCCCGGATCATGAACCATCCCCAGACTTTCCCGCAGGGACTCACGAGCGGCCTGGCTCAACTCCTCGGCGCGGACTGGGGATCGAAGCTCAGCCTGCTGAGCTATTACGGCACCGTGGACCCGGAGCGCATCCTGCCCGCGGTCCTGCTCATGAGCATCCCGGCGGGGCTGCGAGGGCTGCTCCTTGTAGCTTTCCTGGCGGCGGCCATGTCCACTTTCAACGCCATCGTCAACGCCAGCACCGGGTTCCTGACAAGGGACCTCTATCAAGGCTACATTCGTCCAAAGGCTAAGACTAAAGAACTGATTTATGCCAGCTATGTCTTCGGCGCTCTCGTGATGCTGGCCGGTTTTGCGGCGGCCTACTCAACCAAAAATATCAACGATATCTGGGGCTGGCTGACGATGGGCCTCATGGGCGGGACCATGATTCCGACCGTGCTCCGCCTTTATTGGTGGCGGTTCAACGGGAGCGGGTTCGCCCTGGGAACCCTGATCGGGCTGGCGGCAGCGCTCCTGCAGCGCGTCCTGGTCCCGGGGATGCCGGAGTGGCGGCAGTTCCTGTACATGGTCGTAGCCGGGCTCGTCGGGAGCATCATCGCCACCTATATCCGGCCGCCGACCGAACGCAGTGTGCTTGAACATTTCTACCGGACGACTAAGCCGTTCGGCCTCTGGGGGCCGTTGCGGAGAATCCTCGGCCCGGAAGAGGGGGCGGCGATGTCCCGGGAGCACAAGTTCGATTTGATCTCGCTTCCCTTCGCCTTCTTCTGGCAGCTGACTATGCTGATGCTCCCTCTGTTTCTCATCGTCAAGCAGTTCCGCGCCTCGGCGGTGGCGGCATCCATCCTGGCTGTTTCCCTCACCGGCCTTTACTTCTTCTGGTACCGCAAGCTGCCGCCGGGATAAGCGGACACCGCCTTTCTTTCGGACGCGCATCCAACTAAAGCACCGGGTGGAAGCATCTTTTTTTTATGTGATAGACAACTTGGGGATGGAGAAGCGACCTCGAAGGTTCAGCACATCCGCAACGCCTCCCGGACTCTTTCTTTAGGTATTCATCCCCCTTTTCCCCCTTGAGCAACCAAGGGGGATTCGTTTCAGGACGGCGTTTCGGGATAAGGCCCGAGGGAAGCCGCTCTTTTGATAATAGAGGCGAAGGGTGTGGGTGAGGAAGCCCGTGGACGACTGAGCGGGCACGGTTTCTCGACTGAAAGGAGAGAAGAGCGAAGG
>CAYGXD010000146.1:0-3529 GCA_964353705.1 uncultured Eubacteriales bacterium
CTGCGCTCGTCAACATGGAGGAAGCATATCTCCGGCCGCCGAGCGGTGTCAAGAATTCTGCGTTTTGTGTTGGGTCAGATACATTAGTGACACCTTGGGATCCTGAGAAGAACCATGATTAGCAATTTCTCTGATCCTATGCGAATTTAGGCTTTTCCCCATATGGCACTCTTCAGCTATAGGTGTTCTGCAGTTGCGTCAATTGCTCCTGCCTTTGAAAGGCTCCAGGCCAAAAGTGTCACTAAGGTCCTGACCCCATTCATTTTTGACATTCATTTTTTGCCGTGCTATAAGCCTCTGGGGAAGTGGTAAAGGTGAAGCTTTGCACGTAGAGCGGCATCTCGTCAAGCTGGGCGAACTTTTCAAGCACCATAAAGAAGTCTCCCTGACCACCACGTTTGCTCTTCTTATGGGGATCACTTTTATCGACTATATCACCGGTGTCGATTATTCTCTCTCGATCTTCTACCTTCTTCCTATCTCTCTTGTCGCCTGGTACGCCGGATTTGGAGCCGGTATCATAGCCTCTGCGGCGGGCGCGGTCTTATGGTTCATCGTTGATTCTGTATTGGGAGGGCACGTCTATGCGAGCCCGGCCGCGGGCTACTGGAATTCGCTGGTTCGATTCGGCTTTTTTATCATCGTGACAACGATCCTCTCAAGGCTCAAGAGATCCATAGAGGCGACCCGGGCCCGCACGGTCGAGCTGGCCTTATCCTATGCCAATCTGGACCAGGCAAGGAAAGAGCAGCTGATCATAAAGGACCAGCTTCTTTCCTACGTCTCCCATGAACTCCGGACACCACTGACCTCGGTCCATCAATTCCTGACGATTCTCCTGGATGGGGTGGCGGGAGAAATGGGGGGGGAACAGAAAGACTATCTGGAAATTGCCCTAAAAAATGTCAACCAGCTCAACAAGATGATCGACGACCTTCTGGAGCGCACAAGAATCGATTCCGGCAAGTTGCATCTCCAGCCGGAGTCCATGCACTTTCAGGTCGTCCTGGATGATCTTATTCCGACTTGGCATTCCATTGCCGCCAAGAAGGATATATCTCTGATCACCGATGTCAGCCCGAATCTCCCTCCATTATATGCCGACCCGGACAGGATCCGACAGGTGCTCCTCAACCTGCTGGATAACGCGATCAAGTTCACACCGGAAGGAGGCGCGGTCAAGGTAAAGGCGGAGGTATATGAGACGGATCCAGCATTTGTCCGTATTTCTGTCACGGATACTGGTCCGGGCATTCGCCCCGAACTCCAAGACAGGCTATTCGAGCGCCTCTACCAGATCGAGGATGTCCATACGGAAAGCAGGAAGGGCCTCGGATTGGGCCTCTATATTTGCCGGGAAATCATCTCCCGCCATAAAGGAAAAATCTGGGTTGTCAGTCAGCCGGGAGCTGGAAGCACCTTTTATTTCACCCTTCCCATTTATCTCTCCGGTCCCCCGAAGGTGGCTCCGCCCGGCGCAGGGAGCACTTGATGAGCCGTAAAATCCTAATCATTGAAGACGACCCCGTGACTCGGCGGATCATCGACGTTCAGTTGAGAGCGGCAGGCTATGAAACGGCCCTTGCCTTTGACGGCATGACGGCCTTGCGGACCGCCCAGAAGGAAAGACCGGACCTCGTCATCCTGGATCTAGGACTTCCAGGCGGTGATGGTTTCAACGTGATGGAACGATTCAAACAACTAACTCCGTTGTCGACGATTCCCATCATCGTGTTCTCTGCCCGAGACCCGGCGCAATATGAGGAGCGCGCCCTCAATGCCGGCGCCTTGGCTTTCCTCCCGAAACCTTTAGACAACGAAGCGTTGCTCGCAGCCGTAAGGAGCCGAGTCCCGGCCGAACCGAGCCAAGGAGCCGAAGAAGCCATTGCCAAGAAAATCCTTATCATCGAAGATGACGCCGATACCCGCCTGGCCCTCAGCATTCGTCTGAAAGCAAGCGGATATGCCGTCGCCCTGGCGGCTGATTCGGCATCGGCCATGGGTGTCAGCCTGAAGGAGAGACCCCGGCTTATCCTCCTCGACCTCGGGTTGCCTGGAGGAGACGGATACGTCCTAATGGAGAGGCTCAAGAAGCACCCGGCTCTTGAGCATACCCCGATCATAGTGCTCACCGCTTTGGATCCGGCGGCAAACAAGGATCGAGCCCTCAAGGCCGGCGCCGCGGCTTTCTTCTCGAAGCCGGCGGACAATCAAGAATTGCTGGCCGCGATTCAGGATGCCCTCAGCAAACCCCGCGAAGGCTCCTAGGATAAAATCTTCTTCCAGTTCAGGATGACATTCCACAGGAACCTGGCATCGGAGTGGTTCAGGTCCCGGTGAATGGGGTTGAAGTTGAAGGCGATGATCCTTCCCCGGCCGGAAGGCACATCGAGAATGGCCGGCCGCCCCTCGAGTTTCTCCTGGCCGCGCATCCCGCCGCTGACCACCATCGGCTCAGGGCTCTCATCGAGAGAACGGCTCCCGCCGGGTTGTGTGTCCTCGGTTGACGCGCGTGTCCCCCACTGGAGCACAACCCCGCGCCTGTCCACCGGGCCGTCCAGACAGGACGTGCAGTAAGCCATTTCGAGCCAACGTCTCGGGAGATCGTAAATGGGGTAGTTCGAGCGGAATGCGGAGGTCACCTGCGCGTAGCCATAACTGATCGGATGGCCCGGACTCACGAACCTGACCTTGAGCTCGACTCCGTGCGTCTGGACACCCTGGTCTCGGGCCCGGCGGACGTTCCGGACCAATCCGCCGTCGAGGGCCAGGGTCGTGGCGTTGCCCAGAGTGATCAACAACCCCCCGTCGCTCAGGAATTGCTGCAGGCTCTGAAGTCCGCTCCAACCGAGCCCGCCCGTGATATCCTCCGAGGCGACCGGAACGCCGAGATTGGGAAATTCCGGGGAAGCTTGGAAAGGCATCGGCCCTGAACTCGGCGCGATGCCGTGGATTTGCCCTTGAAGGTCAAGCCGGACGTCGCCGTAGAGGATGACATCAACTTTTTCAAGCAGCCTCCCTTCGCGGATGTCTTCGTCCCGAAGATAGACATAAGGGATCTGCTCTTTGTCCAAGGTATAGCGGATCCAGCCGATTGAATCGGTGTCCGCCCATGGCACATAGATTCCTATCCGGGGGACGCCGGCGTCATGCCGGCGGACCTCGGGGATAGAGGACGCGCTTTCGAATTCCAGGCCGAGCTCTGAAGCGGTATCCCGGACGGCCGGCTCCAGCCCGTCTTGATCTTTCAATATCCACGATCCGGCCGGATAGTCCGTCCCATCAGCCTGGAAGGGGTCCTCGGCGATCGCGACGGCAAATTCCGCCAGGCGAAAACGGGCGGCAAACAATGCCTCCTGGCCGGTGTCCTTGATGAGGAAAAATGGACCTGTCCCGTTGACCCGGCCGGCCGGAAGGACCCTACCTGTCAGAGGTCTGAGGACGGCCTGCCGAATCTTCGGATCGTCCACTCCCTTGGCTTCGATCCCATAATGAACAGGCAAAGCCCACGAGACATCATCATAGGGCA
>CAYGXD010000146.1:3629-8180 GCA_964353705.1 uncultured Eubacteriales bacterium
AGGGGGTGCCCGCTTAGGCCCGCCTGCCAGGACTTGAGGCCCGTCCGGTAGAAGTCTCGGAGCATGTCTTGGGCATGCTTGGCGGTGTAATCTAGAATGGAAAGGCAGGCTGTTTCCTGGTAGTTGACGTTATCTCTCATCGACCACTTGAAGGAGCGGTCGGAAGGCCAAGGACGATACCACTCCCGGGTCGTTTCTTCCTCCGAGATCGTCCGCTGGACCGTCTCGGCGGTCGCGTTTCCGAAGGTCTCATATCCCCGGCCGATGCTGTTGTGATTGAGAGCGATGGAATCGAGATAGTGAAGACCGAAATTTTCCCCGAAATTCCAGGTCCAGACGCCGGGCATCCCCAAAGCCGTCAGGGCCCTGACTTCATGGAAGCTCATCTCCAGGAATTGGCTGGTCACGATTGGATCGAGATGGGGATTGTAGGGCCCGGTGCCGTTCCAGGTTTGGAGCAGGGCGATGGCTTCATGCAAATCATGGATGACCGTCGGATGGTAGTCAAAGAACATCCGGAAAACAGCCCGGGTCACCGCCATGGCCTGTTGGTGGGCGTCGCGGTTGATGTCGACGTAGACATAGTGGCCCCAGTAGGGCGGCGACTGCCTGGGAAGAGCGTTATAATCGGTCCGGCCCTTGAGATACCGATAGAACCAGTCCACCATCTTTTCGTGGCCGTCCGGCTCAGAGACAGGGTTGATCAGGACCACCATCTTCCGGCGGATCTGCTGGATCATGGGCAGGTCGGATACCGCCAGACGATAAGCCAGCTCCATACACATCTCGGGGCTCCCGGTCTCGTCGGCATGGAGCCCGGCATTGAGGTAATAGATCGGGCGGGCACCGGCAATGATTATCTCCGCCGCGTCAGGGTTCGTCCGCCGGGGGTCGGCGAGCGCCGCCGTGGCCTTTTTCAGGAGAGGCAAATCCCGGATGCCGGGTTCGTCCGCAATGGCGACGAGGATGATCTCCCGGCCCTCCTCGGTCTTGCCGATGACCTCGACATGGACACGCGAAGAAGCCTTGGCTAGTTCCCTGAAATATCCATAGATCAAGGAAAGCCGGGTGAGCTCTCCCGGTTCGCCGACGATCCGGCCCAGGAATTTCTGGGGCGAAGGCACGGTCTTTGAGTCAGGGATATAGGATACCCAAGGACTGAGATATCGGGGGTCGGTCGTGAGCTCGGCAATCCTCCGGCTCGACCCCGGCTCGGGCGTGTCAGGAGCGAAACTATTGGGAGAAGCGGCCAGGAGAAAAAGGGCCGCCAGGGGG
This sequence comes from uncultured Eubacteriales bacterium, assembly GCA_964353705.1. Classification (GTDB taxonomy): domain Bacteria; phylum Acidobacteriota; class Aminicenantia; order Aminicenantales; family UBA8522; genus UBA8522. Next base: position 4,905 of record CAYGXD010000146.1, read on the forward strand.
AAGAGCCTCAAATGTTCTATCACACTCTTTTTCGGACCCATATTTCCTCCTCGGTCTTTAGGCGTGCTCCCATGATAGGGACTGCCGCAAGCGCCGTCAATCTTGTGCGGAAACGAAATCGGGAGGGAGAGGATGACTCGATCAGGTGTTTTTAACGGAGTCCTCTTCGACCAGGCCGTCGCGTAGCTTGACCACCCTCCGGGCGCAGTCGGCAATGTAGGGGTTGTGAGTGATGATGACAAGGGTGTGCCCCTGGCCCCACAGATCCTCGAAGATTTTGAGGATTTCCTCGCCGGACTTGGTGTCGAGGTTCCCCGTGGGCTCGTCGGCCAGGATGAGGCGCGGGTCGTTGGTCAGGGCCCGGGCGATGGCCACCCGTTGCATCTCCCCGCCGGAGAGCTCAGACGGCCGGTGGCCGGCCCGGGACGCCAGTTTGACCCTTTCCAGGAGTTCCATCACCTTCGACCGCCTGGCCCTGGCCGAAACGCCTTTGAAAATCATCGGGAGCTCGACGTTTTCGAAAGTCGTGGCGTAAGGCAGCAGGTTGAAATTCTGGAAGACAAACCCGATCTTCCTGTTGCGGATTTCGGCCAGCTGGTTATGGCCGAACTCTTGGACCCTTTCCCCTTCGAAGTAATATTCGCCCGAGGTCGGCATGTCCAGGCAGCCCATGATGTTCATCAAGGTGGATTTCCCCGACCCAGAGGGGCCGATCATGCCGATAAACTCGTTCTCCTTGATCTCCAGATTGATCTCTTTGAGCGCTTCCACTCGCGCCGTGCCCGTGCCGTAGGTTTTATTGACGTTCTCCATCTTGATCATCTCATCCTCCGGTTACTCATACCTCAAGGCCTCCACTGGGTTGAGCGAGGCCGCCCGCCGGGCCGGAAAGTACCCGGCCAGGAAGCCGACCAGGCTGAGGATCAGCGCGGTGGCGATCATGATATCGAATGAGATCGCCGGATGAGCCAGGATGTCGGCGACATCTCCTTTCAAGGCCATCGCGTTAACCCCCTCCACGGCGGCCACAGAAAGCAGAATCCCCGCTGCCCCGCCGATAAAAGCGATCATCAGCGCTTCGGAGATGAACTGGGCCAGGATATACCGTTTCTTGGCGCCCAGGGCCATCTTGATCCCGATCTCTTTGGTCCTCTTCCGGGCGGAAACATACATGATGTTGGCGACACCGACTCCGGCCACAATGAGGGTCAGCGCGCCGATGACCCCCATGAAGATCTTGATCCCCAGAAAGATGCGGCCGGTGATCTTTTCCTGCTCGACCGTGTCCCAGAAATCGATGGCCTGCTTGTCCTCGGGGTCGAACTTGTATTTCTGGGCCAGGACGCGCACGACATCATTCTTCACCGTTTCCGACCGCGTGAGATCCAGGGGTTTGTAGATCAGGCGGGAGAGATATTTATCGCCGAAAATCGCCAAATAAGTCGTGTAGGGCATAGCCGCCTTCTCCACGTCCGGGCCGTTGTACATGCTGTTCTGCATCTTATTCTGCATGATCCCGACCACCAGGAACGGGACGGCGTTTACCAGGATCGTCTTTCCCACGGCCTCCTCGCCGCCGAAAAGCGCCTCTTTGACCTTGGCGCCCAGGAAGATGACCCGCCTTTTGCCTTCGACGTCGGTCTCGTTGAGAAACCGGCTTTGCCTCTCCGGGTAGTAGGTCCGCAGCTCTTCGAACGCGGGCGCGACACCGATCACCCGCTTGGTGATGCTCTTCCGGCCGTAAGTCAAGGTATTGATGTAGCGGTCGTTCTCCGGGCTGATGAACTCGATCCCTTCGACGCGATCCTTGAGCAGGTCGAGGTCTTCCAGCCTGAGAAAGATGTTTCGCCCCTTCCCCAATCCCCTGTAGGGTTTCGAGGTCTGGCCCCCGCCGACGATGCAGATCCCCTGGCCGAGGCCGTGGAACGCTTTTCTCATCTGCCGGTCGAGGCCCTCGCCAAAAGCCAGCAGGATGACGATCGAAAAAGTCCCCCAGGCCAGCGCCACGATCGTCAGAGTCAGGCGTTTCCTCTGTTGCTTCAATTCCCTTGTGAACAGACGGGCCAGATGGACCATGCGCTATTCCTTCTATGCCCTCAAGGCCTCGACCGGGTTGAGGTTGGCCGCCCGGCGGGCCGGCGCGAACCCGGCCAGAAAACCGATCAGACCGAGGAGCGCCACCGTGATCAGGGCCACCTGGATAGAGAAAGTCGGCCGGCCGATTTCTTCCGAGATCGAACTCTCCGGAAAGACGGCGATGATCCCCGCCGACAGGCCGAGCCCGATGGCCCCTCCGGCGAGCGTGATGAGCAACGTTTCGAACAGGAACTGGGAGAGGACATAGCGTCTCTTGGCGCCCAGGGCCATCTTCAGTCCGATCTCCCGGGTCCGCTCTTCGACAACGACATTCATGATGTTGGAGACCCCGATCCCGCCGACGATCAGGGTGAAGGCCCCGACGATCCCCAGGAAAAGGTTGAACCCAATCATGACCGCCTGGAACATCTTTTCCGACTCGGCGACATCCCAAACCCAGACGGCCTCCTTGTCTTCGGGGTGAAACTTGTATTTTTTGGCCAATACCTGGAGCATCCTTTTCTTGAGGTTTTCATGCTCCCGGGGGTTACGTCCTTTGACCACGAAGTTATCGATGTACTTCGTCCCAAAGACCGAAGAAAATGTCGCTGCCGGGATTATGGCCGCAACTTCATCGCGGCTGCCGTAGCTCGAATCCTGCTTCTTTTCCCGGAGCACACCTACGACCAGGAAAGGAATGCTGTTGAGCATGATATAATGTCCGACTGCCGGGGCCGACAGGAAGAGCTCTTCCTTGAGCTTGTTCCCGAGGAACACGACCCGCTTTTTGTGCTCGAAGTCGAGAGGGTCGATGAACCGGCCGCCCCTTTCCGGGATGATATTGCGCATTTCCGCATAGACGGGGTAGACCCCGCGCACCAGAGCAGAATAAGAGTTCTTATCCTTCCTCAGGGTGACATTCCAGCGCGAGTACTCGGCGCTGATGGCCGCCACCTGAGGGACTTCCCGTTGGAGAAGAAAGGCATCCTCCTCCAGGAAGTCCAAGGAACGCCCCTTGTTAAAGCCCTGGTAGGAGATACTCGTCCGGACAGGCCAGACGATCATGATCCCCTCGCCCATCCCGTGCATGTTCTTGGTCATCTGCCGGCCCAGCCCCACCCCGAATCCCATGAGGAGGACGATCGAGACGGTTCCCCAGACGATGCCGAAGACGGTCAGCACAGTCCGCGTTTTCTGGGA
>CAYGXD010000147.1:0-8155 GCA_964353705.1 uncultured Eubacteriales bacterium
ACCGTCGGGTAAACCTCGACGCCATGCTCATCGAACAACCCTTCGTTGCCGTCCAGGGTCATCCGGACAAACTGGGGCCCGCCGCCCGCGGCATGTTTTTCATAGATGGGGAGAAAGGCCAGAGAAAACGGGCACCAGGATGCGTAAAAAAGGACAAAGACCCGGTCGCTTGACTTCAAGACTTCGGTCAATTCACGGCGCTCTCGGATCATCCGGCTCATGGACATTATTATATAGGAGAGGCGCCGCCGGGCAAAGGGACACCCAGTTTTTTTATCAATTCTTTCATGGTCTTTCTTGCGGCGGCAATCAAGACTCCTACCCTTCCCGGCGAAATGCCATAAATCCGGGCGATCTCGTCCCGGGACAGATCCTGGTAGTAATGGAGGTACAGGATGTCGGCGTATCTGGGCTTCAGTTTCCTGAGCAGGCCTGCGACCAGTTTGACCTGTTCCTGGTTTTCCGCCTGGACAGAGGGATCAAAACACGGCCCGGTTTCGGGGATCGGCTCGAGGGCTCTTTTTTTGTGCCGGATGTAGTCGACGATTTTATGCGTCGTAATGGAGTAGATGAAGGTCGGCCAAGCGCTTTCCCCGCGGAAAGTACCCTTCCGGATGGCTTCGATGACGGCCACGAGAATTTCACTCGCGATGTCCTCCCAGTCCGGTGTCGAGCGGCCGATGGAGTTTTTCACCCGGTAGCTGATCTGAGGCCAATACTTGAGGAGGATTTCCTCAGCGGAGGGCTTTCCTCCCTCGTGGGGAAGGGATTTATCCTTAACCATGGATACGCCGGCTCTTGGATTCCTCAATATCAAGCCTTTTTGCGGGCCAACCCCAACTCTAACGGTGATCTTCAAATTGGAGAATAGCCCTTTGGAAGGATTTGCGGGGTGGATTTCGAGCCCCTCTATAACCCTGTCAGGCGGGAGCATGTACTTGACCAACAGCGGGAAGGCGGCCTGGGCTTGATGAGGAATGGGACTTCCGTCCGGGGATACCGTCGAAATACCAAGCCTTTTTCACGACCTGGATAGCGTCATTGTAGGTTGCGGCCCGCAACCCGCCGAGAGCGGTATAAAGCCCGGTCAAAACGATCGCCAGAACCGACCGGATCCAGGGGCGCCTCTATTGCCCCTCAAGAATAAAAACCGGACTCATGGGCGGTGTCGAACAGGGCGATGATATTATCCGGCGGCACTTCCCCCTGGATATTGTGGATACCGCTGAACACATATCCGCCGCCGGGCTTGAACGCTTCCAGGTTTCGCCGCACTTCCTCCACGACCTCGGAGGGGGCGCCCCGCGACAGCACGCGCTGGGAGTCGCAGCCGCCGCCCCAGAAGACCAGGTCCCGGCCGAATCGACTCTTCAATTCGAAGGGGTCCATATGGCGGGCGCTCGTCTGGACGGGGTTGAGAATCTGGATTCCGTTCTCGAGCAGGTCGGGAATGAAGGCGGCACAGGAACCGCAGGTGTGATACCAGATCTTAGCCTTCGAGCGCGAACGGATGTATCCGACGAGGCGCCGGTGACGCGGTTTGACCAGGCGGCGGTAGATCGCCGGATTGAAAAGCGGCCCGTGCTGGCCTGCGAGATCGTCGCCGATCATAATCACGTCAACGATATCGCCGGCCTCGTCGAGGAACAGGCGGAACCAGTCCAGCCAGTATTTCAGAGTCTGGTCCAGCATCGCCTCGCAGAATTCCGGGTCGGTCAGCAGGTCGCTGAACCATCGCTCCAGGCCTCGAAGGTACCAGCAGGTTTCGTAGATGACCCCCGAAATGCCGCTCACGACAGCGTAGGGTGTGTCTCTCCAAAGGCGCTGAGCCCGCTCGCGCAGGCCGGCGAACCGGCTGGGGTCGTCGCCCTTCGGCCAGGGATATTCCCGGACATCCTTGACCGCGGCCTCGGCCAGCGGATGGAGCGTGATGTCCATGTAGAGCGGCTGATCGTCGGGCATCGACCAGCGGACGCCGAACTCGTCGGTGAGGTCATGCCAAACCCGGCCGCCGCGCTCCGCCACGACGATGCCGCCCTTCCAGGTGGACGCCGGCCCCGCCGCGACATAGCGGGTATCCACATGGAGCCGCTCCAACACGCGCTCGCTCGGCCGGGCAAGCTGCTGGACGGCGTCCATGATCTCAATCCCGGCCGGAACCCCCAGGTGCCGGGCCAGGTTCACATAGGCGTTCTTGTGGATGCCGGTCTGGTTCCCGCCGAGGTCGATCGGAACGCGGTCGGGGATTTCGTGATTGAGCGCCTTCTTGAGCCGCTGGCGCGGCGTCATGGTTTCCTTTGTCATCTTAGGTGACGCTGCCACCGTTCTCCCCTGACGATTATCCGGCCATTTAAGGTTCCCGACCGTTTATCGGCCTGCCGGAAGGGTGGCGAGATAGTTGCCGAAGCCGACGATGACGGTGGAGAGGACGAGTGTCGCCAACCCCATGAAAAGGAGCGTCTTGGTGAATCCGCTGCTCCCCTTCCATTCCTTGAGGGCGATGCCCCAGAGAGAGCTGAAGATGATGATGCTGGCCATATGAATGGTCCAGCTGGAGAACTTGTACTGGCCCATTTGAGTTTCGCCCATGGTGTAAAAGAAAAACTGCATATACCAGGTGAGACCGGCCAGGGCGCTGAAGAAATAGTTGCTCAGCATCGGGACGCGATCAGGTGCCTCTCGCCCTGTCTCCCGGAGATGCTTGCCGGCGTCATTTCCAGGCGGGTCAACAGCCGCCGCCAGGCCGGCCGCCGTCAGGGGCTCCGGCTGGGACTGGCGGAGCCGCCGGCTGAAATACTGGTAACCAGTCCGGTTTTTGACATTCAGGATAACGCACCAGATGAAATTGGAAGTGAACCCGCCGAGCAGCACGATGACCAACTTCGGCAGTCCGGTCCAGAGGAGTTCGGTTCCGTGCTGCGCCGAGAGTTCCGCCAAGGGTGCCGCCGCGTCAAGGCCCATGGCGAAACAGGAGCTGAAGACACCGGAAAAGGTGGCCACCAGGATCCCTTTGAAGAAATTGAACTCCTTGATGGACGACCGCTTCTCCTCCTGGCTCAGCTCGCGTTCCTTGGACATCCCCGCCATTCCGGCGACAACGATCCCGAGGATACAGACGACGATGCCGATGAGAATCACCAGTCCCGACGTCGTCCCGAGAACCTTGGTGGCGAACTCGTGATGAAGGAGCGGCGGCACGAGCGTGCCGATGACGGCGCAGTATCCGAGCGCGACGCCCATGCCGAGCGACATGCCCAGGTAGCGCATGGTCAGGCCGAAGGTCAGGCCGCCGATTCCCCACATTGCGCCGAAGATGTAGGTTTTGATCAGGACGCCCGGCGGCGCCGCCCGCAGGACCGGAAGCAGGTCATGGGTCTTGATCGAGGCTAGAACCCAGGGGGCGATGATCCAGCTGAAAAAGCCGCCGGCCAGCCAATAGACCTCCCACGCCCATTTCCGGACTCCCCGAAAGGGCACATAGAAGCTCCCCGAGGCCAGGCCTCCCATCCAGTGGAAAACGACGCCGCGGAAAGGATTGACCGTCATCATGGAGAGCCCGACTATATCCAAAAGAAGGAATGGCTGTCAACCTGAAGGCGCGGCCGTCCGCCCGGACTATTTCACTGCCGGCACCTCAAGGCAGCTCGGGTGTTCACTGTCGTGATAGACGGTCACATGAGCGGTCCGGCTGTCTTTCCCTGATTCTTCAGCGATAACACCTCCGCTGTTGTAATTTTTCTCCAGGGCAAAGGAGTTCGGCGATTTCAGTAACAAGCGAAGCCGGCTCCCTTTGGACACGAGGCGGGAGAACCAGGGGAAGGACTTGAACTCATAGCGGTTGATCTCTCCGGGCTTGACCAATTTTTCCTGCCGGAGCGAGTCGCGGTAGCGGGCCCGCATCAGGTCTTGGGTGAGAAGGACACTTGTTCCGTCCGGCCTGATTTCATAGATAATGACCTGGAAATCCGTGTCGGGGACGTCCATGTCCATCCAGCACGCGAATCGGACATAGCCGCTGATTTCCGTGGCCTCCGCAAAAGGCTGGCTGTGGTAGACGACGCCGTTGCCGAAGAGATTGAGAGCGGCCCGCTGGTCTGTCAGGGTGTTTTCCCCGGCCGCGCGCTCGACCTCGGCCGGACGGGTGTCCAACGGATCATACGTGTATTTGTCGGGTCTTTCCCGGACCGGCTTCTCCGGCCCCAGGAGGCCGGAGGAAAAGGCATCGTTGGCGGACCCGCCGGAGTGCAAATAAAGAACGCTGGGCTGTGACGGTATCGCCTCCAGGCTGTCGGCGTACTTCCAAAATTCGGCGCCCGGCCCGACGACATAATAGGCGACTCTCTTTTTCAGGAACTCCGGTTTCATCCCATCCTTCATCGTCCAGTCGTACCATTCCTTGTGGAGTTTATTCAGGTCCACAAGGCTGGCCTCCCCGAACCGAATCCCGCCCACGTCCCGGTTCGGAGTCCGTGTTCCCGCGTGGTCCCAGGGTCCGAGGATCAGGAAGTGGCTGGCTTTCGCTGACTCCTTACCGTGGCTCATATGCCGTTTGTAGTACTCCATCGCGCCGGGTTGATCATCATCGTAATGACCGGTGATGGTGAGGATGGGGAAATTGATCCGCTTGTAGTCTTCGTCTCGCGGGGCCATCGCATCATAGTAGGCGTCCGGAGTGGGATGCGACAGCAGTTTCTGGAAAACGGACGAGGGATTCCCGCAAATCCCGTCGAGTTCCTTGAAGGGCAGATGATTGAGGTACATTTCCAGGAATTTGCCCGTCCAATATCCGGCGTCGCTGAAGAGCTTGAGATTAGGCGTGACGCCGCTCGTGTACGTATCCCACTGAATCTCGTAGGAGGTGAAAATATTATTTATGGCGGGAAAATCGATACCCGGATGGGCTGCGGCCGCCGGGACGATGGTGGCCAGATGGAGAGGGAATTCTTTGAGGACCGTCCATTGGTCAAAACCGGCGTAAGAACCTCCCCACATGGTCACCTTTCCATTGCACCAGGGCTGCCGGGCCAGCCATTCGACCACATCATGACCGTCCCGGCCTTCGTTCACAAACGGCTCAAAGGCGCCCTCCGAATTCCCCCGGCCGCGGACATCGATCCCGAGAAAGACGTAGGCGTTCCGGGCAAAAAACATCCCGCGCTCATGGTAGGTGTCGGCGATATACGGTGTGAAGGTGAAGATGACGGGAAGAGGCCCGGTCATATCGGCCGGCTTATACAGAGTCCCATTGAGTTTGACCCCGTCGCGCACCGGGATCTTGATTCCCCATTGGATAGAGACAGACCGATCGGCGCCGGGTGTCTGGCCATAGACGGGATTCAAAAAGAGAAAGGCATATGCGCCCATAGCCAGAAGGTTAATCGTGCGTTTTATCATAAATCTCCTCCTTGAGCCTTAAATCCAAAGTTTTGGGGCAAAAAACAAGGACCTAAGCCCGAAAAACGGTGATTTTTTTCAGTTGTGTGATTTAAATTAAACAAAATAACTTGGTCCGACCCGCTAATAGATCCTAGGTCAGTGTCCCCTTCTTGACGATCCTCTCCATGACGTCGGCAAAGGTGTCGATTTCCCGCACCGACAGGGAGACGTTGACTACGATCCGGATTCCGTCGATCAGCCCGTCGGGGTGTTTGATCGGCGATACGATGATCCCCCACTTGTCGAGCAGATGCTCGGTGAGCTTGGCCATGTCCATTCCCTCGACACCGATGGTTGTAACGCCGCAGGATTCGGACGGTTCCAGGCTCGAGTAAAATCGCACTTTCGGGAGCTGGCGAAGCCGATTGGCCCAGCGGTCCCTCAGATACCGGATGCGGGCCGACTTCCTCTCGATGCCGATGCCTTCGTTGAACGTGATCGCCTCGGCGATGGCGACCCGGTTCGCCGGGGTGCGCGTCCCCACGTCTTCGAACCGGCGGATGTCGTCCGGGGTGTCTGACCACGGCGGCGTCAGCGGCCAGACCTTGGAGATCCGGTTTTTAGGGATCCGCACAAAGCCGTTCCCGGGCGGCGCCATCAGCCACTTGTGTAAGCTCGCCGTGTAATAATCGCAGCCGAGGTCCGCGAGCTTGAAGGGGATGTGCATGAAGCCGTGGGCGCCATCGACGAGCACTTCGATTCCTTTAGAGTGCGCAAAATCCGAGATCCGGAGGATCGGCGCCATCTGGCCCGAATAGTGAGTCATATGGCAGACATGGATCAGCTTCGTCCGCGGCGTGACCTGCTTTTCCACCAGGCTGTAAAACGAATCAAGAGGTACGGGCGGAGCGGGAAGCGGGACGATCTTGAGCACTATCCCCTCGCGCTTCTCGCGCTGCCTCCACGAGCTGAGCAGCCGCGGGTAGTCCTGGTTGGTGATGACCACCTCGTCTCCGCGCTTGAGGTCGAGGCCCATGATCGGGATCTGGCCGGCCTCTGTTCCGCCCCGACAGATGACCAACTCCTCGGGGTCGCATCCCAGATGGGACGCCATCCGTCTCCGGCAGCTCTCGATCTCTTTCCCGAGGATGGCCATGGAGTGCCAGGCCGCGTTCCCCGTGAAATCGCTGTGCCGGCGGACCGCCTCCTGGACGATCCGCAGTCCGTTCTGGACAGTGCCGTTGTTCAGGTTGATGAAGTTGCGGTCTTCGGTGAAGGCCTGTTGAACCTCGAACCAGAAATCCTCATCGGCCGCAACCTGGTCGGGACTCAGGTCGGCCGTGGTGCGCCCGGCTTCGAGGATTCGCTCCAGAACGTTGTCGCCCGCTCCGGCCAAAACACCGAAGCCGGCCGCACAACCCTTAAGAAAATCACGTCTGTTTCCCATGTTGCCTCCTCTTTGTGGACTAAGAATTTTTCTTCTGGCCGAGCTTATCACGTTATCAGGTCGATGTCTCGGCTGCTCACCGGCTCGAAATGATATCGCCGTCCGCGCCGAGGTGTCAAACGTTCTCTTGACCTTGGGCGGGGCCGTATGATAAGCCATCGATGAAGATGTCAGACCTGAATGAACTCTCGGCCGCAGCCCGGGAAAAAATCGGTGCGCTCCGGAACCGCGTCATCCGCAAAGCCAACGGCGCCCTCCTCCATGACTACATCGTGCCGAACGGAGTTTACGAGGAGCTATGGGATTGGGACGCTTTTTTTGTCGGCCTGCACCTCATTTCCAATAACAGGGCCGATGGCATCTACCTCAAGAACTGGTGCCTGAACTTCCTCCATTACACTGAGCCCGACGGTCAGACGCCTGGTGGGATCCGCCCCTGGGCAGGACGCGATGCCCGCCTCTACCATATCAAGCCGCTCCTGGGGCAGGCGGCATACTACGCTTCGTTATCTTTGGGCGACTTCCGTTGGATCGAGCCTGTTTGGGAAAAGATGAAGGCCGCTGTCACCTACCGTGAGCGCCGGATGAGCGACGCCGCGACGGGCCTGGTCAAATGGTGGGACAGCCTGGAGTCGGGCGCCGACAACAACCCGGCCCTCGTCCGCACTTATCACAACAGCATTGCCGGCGTCGACGTCAACGCCTTCATGGTCCTGGACTATCGGGCCATGGCTATTATCGCCGAGCGCCTCGACAAGTCCGCGGATGCCCTCGCTTTCCGGGAACGGGCTCAACGCCTAGCCAAGGCTGTCAACGATCACCTTTGGGATCCGACGGATTCGACATATTATAACTATGACACGGTCGAGAGATCTCGCCTTCGTCGCATCACCTACAGCAACCAGGTCGCCCTGTGGGCCCAACTGGCCTCGGAAAGCCAAGCGAAGGCGATGATCGAGCGCTATGTACTCAACCCTGGCAAACTGTGGGCGGCGCACGGCCTCCGGTCGCTGGCCGCCGACGATCCGTCTTACAACAACGAAAATGTGATCAAACCCTACTCCAACTGGCAAGGCCCCGTTTGGCCTCATGCCAACTGGATGTTCATGCACGCGCTCCTCCACTATGGCTTCCGGGACGCCGCCCTTCAAGTGGCCGAACGGGTCACCCGGCTGTGTTTGGATGACCTCGCCCGTAACGGCATGATGCACGAAAACTACCACGCCGAAACAGGCGGCCCGCTGGCGGCGGCCGACTTCATCAGTTGGAACCTGCTGGTAGCGCAGATGCTCGAGGAAGCGCAAACTCGGGTCTTCAAACCCGACCCGACCC
>CAYGXD010000148.1:0-8145 GCA_964353705.1 uncultured Eubacteriales bacterium
AGACCCCGTAGCGGAGGGGGGACCCGTCGGAGACGGGGGGAACCGACGGGACTGGTTCCCCGGGGCGCGGGGGCTGAGGGCGGCATGCTGTGCGCGTTGGCGTCATTATACCGCTGCGGATTGGCCGGCCGACCTCGCCAAAAAATCGATTCTATAATAGAATAGGTTGTCCGATAGGAGGAGTCCTAGGATGAAAAAAACAGTCGTTTTCTTGCTTGGCCTTTCAGCCTTCGCCGGCATCCTGGCTTTCGCCCGGCCGACGCCCACCCAGGAGCAGGGCAAGGAGGAGCTCAAGCTCCAGCTTCCCAAGCCGATGTTCATCGGCACGCCGCGGAACATCAACAGCCCCAACCTCGAGAAAATCACCGGCAAACCCCGTGGGGCGATCTTCGTTCCGGCCGGGACGAAGCTTGTCTCTCTTAACAAACCCGTCTTGGCCAGCGATACGCAGCCGGTCATCGGCGAGGTGGGATTCGTCACGGACGGCGAAAAGGCCGGAGAAGACGGTTATTTCGTCGAGTTCGGCCCGGGCAAGCAGCATGTCCAAGTCGACCTGAAAGCGTCCCAACCCCTCCAAGCTATCCTTGTCTGGCACTACCACAGCCAGGCCCGTGTCTACCGGGACGTCGTCGTCCAGGTTTCCGACGACAAGGACTTCGTGAGCGGCGTCACCACCATCTTCAACAATGATCACGACAACTCCTCTGGGCTCGGCATCGGGAAGGACAAAGAGTACATAGAGACTTTCGAGGGCAAGTTCTTTGACCCGCGCGGAACCGGGGCCAGGTACGTGAGGCTTTGGTCGAACGGCAACACGTCGAACGACATGAATCATTACGTCGAGGTGGAGGTTTACGCGACTCCCGCCCAATGAATAAGAAGGCCTTCGCCGGGCTTTTCCTGCTCCTCGTCATCGGTGCGGCGGCCTTCCGTTTTATCGACCTTGGTCTCCGGCCCATGCACCATGACGAGGCCAACCAGGCGCTCAAGTTCGGCGCCCTTCTGGAGAGGGGCGAATACCGCTACGACAAGGCCGACCATCACGGCCCCAGCCTGTATTATCTGTCGCTTCCTTTCGCTCGGGTCCTGGGTGCGGGAACGCTGGCGGAACTTAGCGAGAGGACGATCCGCCTGGTGCCCGCCGCCTTCGGGCTCGGGACCATCGCCCTGCTCCTCCTTCTCGTCCCGCTGATCGGAAGAGAGAAGGTGCTGTGGAGCGCCCTCGGGCTGGCCGTCTCGCCGGTCATGGTCTATTACAACCGCTTCTACATCCAGGAGACTCTTCTCCTCTTTTTCCTCGTCGGTTTTATCGCCGCCCTCTGGCGTTATCATCTGCATCCGTCATGGGGATGGGCGGCGGCAGCGGGCTTCTTCGCCGGGATGATGTACGCCACCAAGGAGACATCGGTCATCGCCTTTGGTTCGATCGCGGCGGCGTCCCTGCTGACGCGTTTGACGGCGGGGAAAGAAAAGCGGGAAGACGGCGCTCTGATAAAGCAGGAGACGGCCGAGGGAGCGCGAGAGCCAGAAGAAAAGCTGGACGCACAGAAATCGCAGGAAAACTCTATACACAAACCGGGCCCGGAGAGAGGAAGCGCCGATGAACCGCTAGTTCCAGAAAGGACGGCGCGAACCGGCCTTCGGTGGGCCCATCTCGCCCTGGGCATCGGCATCGCCGCGTTCATCGCCCTCTTGCTTTTCACGTCGTTTTTCCGGAATCCCCGGGGCTTCATCGATTCCATTCTCTCTTTCGAGATATATTTCGCCAAAGCGGGAGATGCGGGGTACCACGTCCAGCCCTGGCCTTACTATCTCCGGATGCTCGCCTTCTCCAGGGCGGGGAGCGGCCCGGTCTGGAGCGAGGCCCTGATTCTGATCCTGGCGGTCGTTGGGGTAGGCGCTGCGATCCGGCTTCGCCCAAAAGCCGCATTCTCCAAATCCGCGAATTTGAATTACGCGAACAGACCTTTCCTCGTATTTGTGTCATTCTATACCGCGATTTCGACCGCCGCTTATTCGCTCATTCCCTACAAGACCCCCTGGAACCTCCTCCCCTTTTATCTCGGGTTCATACTCCTCGCCGGGAGCGGAGCGGCCGCGCTTCTTCGTGTGTTCAAGAGCCCGCCGGTCCGGGCCGTTGTATTTCTTATCATCGCGGCAGGGTTCGTCCATCTCAGCGCCCAGGCCCGGCGCGCCAGCTGGGTGTACCCGGCTGATCCCCGGAATCCCTATGTCTACGCCCAGACAAGCCCGGGCTTCCTTAAACTCGTTCGAAGGGTGGAAGAACTGGCCGCCATCCACCCGGACCGGGAAAAGATGTTCATCGAGGTTATCGCCGGCCCTTACGAAACCTGGCCGTTGCCCTGGTCCTTGCGGCGGTTCGGCCGCGTGGGCTACTGGACGAGCGCCGAGGAGGCCGGTCAGCCCGGTGCTGCCGCTGTCATCATCACCGACGCCGAACAAGCCGGCCGCCTGGAATCGGCCCTCAATACGTCATTTCAATCGGAATACTATGAATTGCGGCCCGGCGTCTTCCTGCTCCTTCACATACGCAACGACCTGTGGGACGAGTACCTGAAGTCCCGGGCGGGAGAGTGAACGGGAGATGGATATCTCGATCGTCATCCCCGCGCTGAACGAGGCCGGAAAGATCGGGCGCGACGTTGAGACCGCCGCCCGCTTTCTCAGCGAAAACGGATTCGGGGGCGAGGTCATCGTCGTCGATGACGGAAGCACGGACACGACGGCCGACGAAGCCGCCCGGGCGCCCGTCCTCCCTCCCATCCTGAGATCCGTCCTGCGTCTGGACCGCCCGTCCGGCAAGGGAGCGGCGGTGCGGCGCGGCATCCTGGAAAGCCGGGGAGAGGTCGTGCTCTACGCCGACAGCGGTGCCTGCATCCCCTACTCCGATGCCCTGCCTTCTATCAGGAGGATCGCCGCCGGGGACCTCGACCTCGGGCTGGCCTCCCGCTGCCATAAGGAGACGGTTATCCGGCGGGACAGGCCTCTTCGGCGCCGCGTGATCTCCCGGCTTTTCCATCGGGCCGCCGTCATCATCACCGGCCTGCCCCGCTGGATCACCGATTCGCAATGCGGTTTCAAGGTCTATAAAGGCGAAGCGGCCCGGGAGCTTTTCGCCGGCCTCGGCACGCCCGGATTCCTTTTCGAGATCGAGATCATCCTCAAGGCCTTACGGCGGGGCTATCGGCTGGAGGAATTCCCGGTCGAGTGGACCTGCGACCTCGACTCGCGATTGAGGCCGGTCTCTCAAGCCAGGGGAGTGCTCAAGGAGCTTCTTAAGGTCCGCTCCATCATAAAGAAATAAAGCGAACGGGACGTTTTGCGGCTTTTCTTTCTTTCCGGAAATTGATAAACTCGCGCCAGATGATCATAAAGGAGGCTTCCATGAGAAAACATTCCCGGATAAAGTCTTTTTGGCTCGTCCTGGCGACTGCGGCTCTCTTGTCCTCAATGCTGTCAGCCGGGACGCTTTACTTCGACAAGGCCGAGTACGCCGCCCGCCGGGCCAAATTCATGGAGAAGATCCCGGACGGCGTGGCCGTCATCCTCGGCGCCCAGCTCCCGACCAGCTACCATCATTATTATCAGAACAACGACTTCCTCTATCTCTCGGGAGTCGAGATCCCCAACGCCGTTTTGGTCATCGACGGTGTCAATAAAAAGACCTTGCTGCTCTTCACCGCCGACGAACGCAGCCTTCGCAACGAAGGACTCAGTACCGACATCCTGAAAGACCCGGCCGGAGTGACGGGAGTCGACAGTGTCCTGCCCATCGAGGAGCTGACCAACTTCCTGGCCCGCTTGCCCGGCCAGACCAAGATTATCTATACGCCGTTCAAGCCCGAAGAACTGATGCGGGAGTGCAGCCTGGAGAAATTCCGAACCCTCCAAAGGCAGATGATCCTCAACCCCTGGGACGGGCGCCAGACACGGGAAGGACAGTTCGTCAACCTCCTCCGGCAGAAATTCCCGGCGGTCGAAGTCCGCGACTGCTCGCCCCAGATCTGGGAGCTGCGGATGATCAAGTCTCCGGCCGAGATTGAGGTCATGCGCCGCGCGGCCCGCATCGGAGTTAAGGCGATCAGCGAGGTGATAAGAGCGACCCGCCCCGGCATGTATGAACATGAGCTTTCGGCCCTTTATAACTACATCGCTGAGAAAGAAGGCGCTCAGGATCTCGCCTACTACATCATCATTTCGTCCGGGGAGAATCATCCCTATGTTCATTATTATAAGCACGACCGCCTGCTCAAGGACGGCGATTTCATCGTCCTCGACATCGGCCCAGATTTCCATTACTACGATACGGACATCACCATATCCTATCCGGCCAACGGCAAGTTCACGGCCCGGCAGAAAGAGCTCTATGAGGCCTCCAAGGCTGTCCACGACGCCAATATCTCGGTCTACCGGCCGGGCCTAACGGCCGATCAGGTGAGGAGTGAAGTGGAAGAGATCCTGAAGAAACAGGGTTTCGACCTGAGCAAGGACTACTTCAAGCGGATGCGGGGCGGGTTCGGGCACTACGTCGGCCTGGCGGTCCATGATGTGGGCGGCGGACCGACAACCCTCAAGCCCGGCATGGTCTTCGCCAACGAGCCGCTGTTCATCTACCCGGAGGAAAACCTGGGAGTCCGGGTCGAGGACACGATCCTGATCACCGAGACCGGGTGCGAGGTCCTGACGGCGGGGATCCCGCGGACGGTCAAGGAGATCGAGACCTTCATGAAGAAGGACGGCATCCCCCAGGCGCTGAAGAAAGCCAAGCTCTATTGATGGGGACAGTATATCATTTTCCGAATTTCCTGAAACGGAGACGTCGATGACACAGCCTGCCTGGGTCCAAGAATTCCCCATATCGGTTACCGTCACTGATCGAGAGGGAAAGATCCTCGAGATGAACGCCAAGGCGGCGAAGACGTTCGAAAAGGACGGCGGCGAGAAGCTTGTCGGCACGAACGTGCTGGATTGCCATCCCGAGCCGGCCCGGGCCAAGCTCCAGGATATAATGGACAAACGGAAAACAAACGTCTACACCATCGAAAAATCCGGGATAAAAAAGCTCATCTACCAAGCGCCCTGGTATAAAGAAGGAGTGTACGCCGGCATCGTCGAGCTAGCCGTCGAGATCCCCTTCGAGATGCCGCATTTCGTCCGCGACTGAGAGTCCGAATCCAAACCATTTTTTTGCTTTTCTCGTAAATATCCATAGAATGGAAGTCTTTCTATTATTCCCATCCGAATAAAGGAGGCCTGATGCCGCGCCGTACCCGCTATCGCCTGTTTTTTCTGTCTGTGGCCCTGCTCTTTTTCGCCGGGCTTGCCCTTCGTTCCGAACAGGACCTGCACCGCGTCTGGGCGGTCAAGGACGCCCGGATCGTCACCCTGTCCGGTCCGCCCATTGAGAAGGGAAACCTCATCATACGGGATGGCCTGATCGAGGCCGCCGGAGCCGATGTCCCCATCCCCAAGGATGCGGAGACGATCGACGGCTCCAAGCTCACGGTCTATCCCGGCCTGATGGACGGCCTGGGACAATCGCTCCTCAAGTTCCCGGAAGAAAAGCTCGATATGTCGCGGATCAGAGCGGGCGATTTCACCGACAAGGACCGCGGCATCACTCCCGGCCTGGCCGCTTTTGAATACGTCAACCTCGGCAAGGCCGTCTTCGAGAAGTACCACAAACTCGGCTTTGTGGCTGGCCACGTCATGCCCGACCGCGGCGTTTTCACCGGCCGTTCAGCCTTCTTCCTTTTCAGCGACCCGGATAAGAACAAGGCCCTGGTCCTGAAGGACATCTGCCTGGGGGTCGGTTTCACCCCCTCGAACTTTCTGGTCTACCCGAATTCGCTGATGGGCGTTCACGCTTACCTCAAACAGGCGCTCAGCGACGCCGTTTACTTCGACCAGGCCCGGTCGCGCTGGCTCAAAGAACCGAAGGGGCAGGCCCGGCCCGATTACAGTCCCAACCTGGAAGCCCTGGCCGACTTCGCGACGGCGAAGAAACCGGTCATCTTCCTCTGCCGTAACCAGAACGACATCCGGCGCGCGCTCGGCCTGGCCGCTGACTACAAGCTGAGCTATTTCATAGCCGATCTCGGAGGCGAAGCCTTCGATGTCATCCCCGAGCTCAAGAAGGCCGGCACCCGGGTGCTCGTGACGGTCGCGTTCAAGGCGCCGGGCTCGAGCCTTTACGCCCAGCGGGGCCGGGTGGAACGGGAACGAGCGGAAAAAGAAGTCTATCCCAAGAACCCGGCCCGCCTGGCGGAAGCCGGCATCCCGTTCTCTTTTTCTTCCCTGGGCACCGATGATCCCAAGGCCTTCGCCGAAGGGATTCAGAAGGCGATCGAGGCCGGCCTGGCCCGGGACAGGGCGGTCGAAGCGCTGACTAAAACGCCGGCCGCTTTCTTCGGCCTTGACCGGGCCCTCGGCACGATCGAGGCCGGAAAGATCGCCAACGTCGTCCTCTCCGAAGGCGATCTCCTGGCCAAAGAGGCTAAAATCAGATACGCCTTTGTCGACGGCCGTCGCTTCGAGCTCAAGGAAGCCAAACCGGGAGAGGGCGAGAAGCCTGCGGTCAACGTCACGGGAAAATGGGAGATGGCCGTCGAGGGGCAGATGGCCATGAACCTGACCATCGAGTTCTCCCAGGAAGAGGCCGCTCTCTCCGGTAAACTGATCACTCCATTCGGCGCCTTCGATTTCACCGGCGGCACCGTTTCGGGAAAGGACGTCGCCTTCGAGATCTCGATCTCCGTCGGCGGCCAGGACCTTGACCTTTTCTTCTCGGCCTCGGTCGAGGGGGAAAGGATGCGCGGCTCGGTGGTCCAGGGAGGGGCCGGAGCCGCCGAGTTCACGGCCAAGCGGATCCCGGGGTAGGAGGAAAAAGATGAAGCCCAAAATCACAGCCATTGGAATTGCAGCCGCTCTCCTTTTTCTCTGCCTGTCCGGTTGGGTCTCGGCCGCAGAAAGGGCCGTCCTTCTCAAGAACGGCCGGATCATCACCGTCAGCGGCGGGACGATGGACGGCGGCGACATCCTGATCCAGGGGACGAAGATCACCCAGGTCGGGAAAGGCCTCCCCGCGCCGGCCGGCGCCGAAGTCATCGACCTCAACGGCCGCTGGGTCATGCCGGGGATCATCGACTCCCACTCCCACATCGCCCTGGAGGGCGACGTAAACGAGATGGGGGACATCATCACCGCCGAGGTCGACTGCAAGGACGTCATCAATCCCCGGGATATCAACATCTTCTATGCTTTGACCGGGGGCGTCACCTCGATCCACACCATGCACGGCTCGGCCAACCCGATCGGCGGCCGGGGCATCGTTCTCAAGATGCGCTGGGGAAAAAGCGCCGCCGAACTCATCTTCGAGGGAGCTCCCCTCACCAGCAAATGGGCCCTGGGAGAGAACCCCAAGAACAGCAACGATATCGGGATGGGCCCGGCCCGCTATCCCAAGACCCGGATGGGGGTCGAGCAGTCGATCCGCGACCAGTTCGAAAAAGCCAAGGATTACATGAAGAAGTGGGCGGATTACGAGAAAAAAGCCACGGCCGCAAAGGCGAGCAAGGGCAAGATCGCTCCTCCCCTGCCTCCGAAAAGAGACTACCGGCTCGAGGGTGTCGCCGATATCCTCAGCGGAAAATTATGGGTCCGCTGCCACGCCTATCAGTCCGAGGAAATGCTCTCGATCATGCGACTCTGCCAAGAGTATGGCGTCAAGCGCGTCTGTTTCGAGCACGGCCTCGAAGGCTACCGGATCACGAACGAGCTGGTGAAGTATGGCGTCGCGGTCTCCACCTTCGCCGACTTCTGGGCCTACAAGTGGGAAGCCTATAACACCATGCCCCAGGCAGCCAGCCTGTGCGCAAACCGAGGGGTGCTCGTCGCCCTGAACTCCGACGATCCCGAGCGGATGCGCCGTCTCTTCAACGACGCGGCCAAGACCGTCCGTTTCGGCGGGGTCACCGAGGACGAGGCCATCAGAATGCTGACCATCAACCCGGCCAAGATCATGGGCATCGACAAGTGGGTCGGCACCATCGAGGCCGGCAAGGATGCCGACCTGGCCGTCTTCAACCGGCATCCCCTCGATCCCTTCACGGTCTGCGAGATGAC
>CAYGXD010000149.1:0-8046 GCA_964353705.1 uncultured Eubacteriales bacterium
AGCTGAAGAGGCTTTGGATCTGACCATTCAGGTCGCCGCCGGACTGGAGGAATCCCACCGCAAGGGCATCATCCACCGGGACATCAAGAGCGCCAACATCATGGTGACGGAGAAGGGGCAGGCCAAGGTCATGGACTTCGGGCTGGCCAAGCTCCGGGGTGGGATCTCGCTCACCAAGAGCCAGACGACGCTGGGCACGGTGGCCTACATGTCGCCGGAGCAGGCCCGCGGGGACGAGTTGGACGGGCACACGGACATCTGGTCGCTGGGTGTTGTCCTTTATGAGATGCTCGCCGGCAAGCTGCCCTTCCGCGGGGATCACGACCAGACCGTGATCTATTCGATCCTCCATCGAGAACCGGAGCCCTTGACGAAGGCCAGCCCCAGCACGGCGCCCGAGTTAGAACATATCGTCGGCCAGGCCCTGGCCAAGAAACAGGCCGACCGCTACCAAACCATGGAAGAATTTGCGACGGACCTCAAAGCCGTGGCCGAAGGGTTCAAGCCGCTCAAAGCCAAGCGACGGATCGGGAGAAGGATATTTGGATGGAATGCGAAATATCTTCTCCGCGCCGCTCTGGCCATCATCCTCGTCCTTTTCGGCCTCAATGTCGGAGGAGTCCGGGATCGGCTTCTCGGACGAAGAGCCTCGCCTCCTCCGGCCATCAGGATGGCCGTGCTTCCCTTCGCCAACCTCACCGGTGATCCTGAGCAGGAGTACCTCAACGACGGCGTCACCCAGGAGATGATCACCCAGCTCGGAGGCCTCCATCCGGAGCGTCTGAGCGTCATCGCCCGCACGTCGGTCATGCGGTACAAGAAGGGCGATACGCCGATCGACAAGATCGGGCGCGACCTGGGGGTGGAATATGTCCTGGAGGGCAGCACGCAGCGCCAGGCGAACCGGGTCCGCATCGCCGCCGAGCTGATCCGCGTGAGGGATCAGACGCAGCTCTGGGCCAAGACCTACGAGCGGGACCTCTCGAGTTTCCTGGCGGTGCAGAATGAAGTAGCCCAGGGCGTTGCTGAGGCGCTGGCGCTCAAGCTGCTCCCAGCCGAGCAGACCCGCCTGGCCTCCGCCCGGACGGTCAATCCCGAAGTCTACGACTCCTATCTCAAGGGGATGTTCTACGTGTCGCAGAACATCCCGGAGAGCTTCGAGAAGGGCATGAGGTATCTTCACCAAGCCGTGGAGATCGACCCCGGGGAGCCGCTCTCATACGCCGGTCTCGCGCAGGGATACATCACCCTGGGTCACGGAGGCGCGGAGCAGCTCGATTCCTTCCCGCGAGCCCGAGCGGCCGCCGAACAAGCGCTAAAACTCGATCGGAACATGGCCGAGGCCATCGGCGCGCTCGCGGATGTCGCCCTTTACTACGAGTGGGACTGGACGAAAGCGGAGGAGCTCTTCAAGCGTGCCCTAGATCTCAATGCCAGCGTAGCTATGACGCACTACCACTACGCCTGGTATCTAGTCATCTTCGACCGCCTCGACGAAGCTATTTCCGAGCACAAGCTCGCCCGCGATCTCGACCCGCTTCGGGCGCTCAACACCGGCTGGCTGGGGGAATTGTACAACTATGCGGGCCGATCCGACGAAGCGATCGTCGAAGCCAAGAAAGCGATCGAATTGAACCCGAATTTCTGGCCGAGTTTCAAGGTGTTGAGTCGCGCCTATTCCACGAAGGGAATGCACCAGGAGGCCATCGCCGCGGCCATGCGTCTCATCGAGCTCGACCCCGTGAGAGGCTACGCGCACTTAATCCTGGCCTATGTGGCGGCCGGCCAGCGGGAGCAGGCGCTGGCGATCGTGCCCAAGCTTGAGAGGGACACCCGCGGCTTCAATGCGGTGGGCCTAGCCTATCTGGCGCTCGGGGACAAGGATACGGCTCTACGGGTCCTGGAGGACGCCTACAAAGCCCACCAATCCACGGTTCCCTGGATTCGAGCGCGCGGCTATGGGTGGGATTCCATGCACGAAGACCCCCGCTTCCAGGACCTCGTGCGCCGGATGAACCTTCCGGCGCCGGATGGGAAATAAGGGGCGCCTCGATAGCGCAGACGATTCAGGGAAGGGCATGGTGGGCGATACTGGATTTGAACCAGTGACTTCTACCGTGTGAAGGTAGCACTCTACCCCTGAGTTAATCGCCCACGGCCCCTATTTTAGTGATTTGCCTCGATAAGTCAATTTCTCAGCCTGGCCTTGGCATTTGTTGATTGTTGAGACCTGACCCCTCTCTTTGGTTGACATTATTCTCATTTCTCTCTATAAAATAATCAATGGCCATACGCCGCTGCCCCTACTGCAAAGCCATCATCGACGAGCAGGATAAATACTGCAACAACTGCGGCACCCAGCTCCTTTTCCCGGAGGACGAGTTCGTCGAAGAGGAGATCCCGGGCGATAAGATCCTCGATAAGGACAAAACCAAAGAGGAAGAGCTCGAAGAAAGAGGCGAAACTGAGGAAGCGAAGTCAGAAGAAGAAGAAAAAGAAGAAGAAGAAGAAGAAAAAGAAGAAGAAGAAGAAAAAAAAGAAAAAGAGGAAGAAGAAGGCGAAGAGAAAGAAGAGGACGACGACGATTCTGAAGAGCTCGAAGAGCCGGACGAAAAGGAAGAAGATGACGAAGACGAAGATGAAGAAGGGGAGGACATAGTCGAAGAAGACGGAGAGCTTGAAAACGAGAAAGATCAGCTTGAGCTCGAAGCCGAGGGAGCCCTGGAAGAAGGAGAATCGGCGCAAGAAGAGGAAGAGGAGATCGAAGAGCCTCTCGAAGAAATAAAAGCCGGGGAACCGATCGGGACGGCCGCTCTGGTCGATGAGCTCCACAAGAAATACCAAGTAACAATCGAAGAAGATGAGCTGGTCTTTAAAACAAAAGATCTGGACAATCTGACCAAGACGGTTGATGAAGGGAAGGAGAAACTCGAGGAGTTTCTTTCTTCTTATCAGAAAGAGAAAGCGAAGGACATAACCCCCCACGAAGTTCCGGCACTTTTCCAGGAGGGAGAGGAACCAGGCTCGACAACGAAAGAGTTTGTTCCTCCGTGGGCAAGCGGGATGAAGGAGTCGCCGCCATCCACCGCCGATCTTGAAGAACTCGTCGAGAAGGGGACCAAGGAGAACGTCGAGACAGGCCAGGCTCCGACGAGCTCCGGCTGGACCGCGGATTCAGGAATCGGCATACCGGAGAAAGTGACCCAAGCGGGCCTGCCGTTCGGCACCGCCGCTATACCGGCAGCGGCGGGGGAGAAAGTGGAAGTGACTGAAGAAGAAGAGAGAGGGACACACAGGGCAGAGCCGGGTCAGCGGCCCGCGTTTTCACTGAAGCTTAAGTCCAAGCTCGTCGATCTTGCGTTCATAACCGCCCTGTGGCTGATTACCCTCTGGTTCGCGGCCCAGGTGATCGGCGTCTCCTTTCTTCGGGTCATCGTCGGATCGCCCGTTCCTGTTTTGGCCCTCTATTTCATCCTGCTTCTGCTTTATTTTTTCCTGTTCCTCTATTTTTTGGGGGAAACCCTGGGGGACCACTACTTCTCGGAAGAAGATTAGCCGGTCCCTAGTGTCCCGTCTATGCAGAAGACTTACGCAAGTTATTTGTGAGACGCGCCACTAGGTCAGCGCAAAATCGTCGCCCAAAAACCGGTTTCGGGCTTGTTCGTCTGCTGCAATCCGATCCGGGCTCCCTTCGATCAGCACTTCGCCCTCGTCCAGGATGTAGGCCCGGTCGGTGATCCGGAGCGTGTCGCGGACATTGTGGTCGGAGATGATGATCCCGATTCCCTTCACCTTCAGGCGGAGAAGGATCTTCTGGAGCTCGACGATGGTCAGGGGATCGATGCCCGTGAACGGCTCATCCAGGAGAAGGAACTTGGGCTTCAGGACAAGCGACCGGCAGATCTCGAGCTTCCGCCTTTCCCCTCCACTGAGGCTGTGGGCGGATTGCTTGGCTAGTGAGAGGAGGCCGAGCTCGTCCAGGAGATCATGCTGGAGCTTCGCTTTCTCTTCATCCTCATAGGGGAGGAGCTCGAGGATGAGCCGGAGGTTGTTCTCCACCGAGGCCTTCAGGAAGACCGAGTTCTCTTGGGGAAGATAAGTGATGCCCATCCGGGCCCGCTCCGGGGTCGCTCGCCGGGAAATGTCCTCATTGTCGAGATATATGGAGCCCCGGTCCGGCTTGACCAGGCCGACGACCATCTGGAATGTCGTCGTCTTGCCGGCGCCGTTCCGGCCCAACAGCCCGATGATCTCGCCCGACTGAACGCGGATGTTGACGTTTCTGACGACCTCCCGGCCGCCGAAGCTCTTGATCAAGTTTTCCGAACGCAGGACCGGCATTGATGAACAAAACCTCGTCGGCTAGAATACTAAGGACTATCCGCAGGCCTGTCAAGGAACGACTAGGGAATGATGAATAAGGTCATCAGCGCGTCCCGGAGGACCGACCTTGTCGCCTTTTTCACGGACTGGCTGGCTGGAGTCATTCAGGCGGAGAAGGCTGAGGTCCTGGGGCCGTCAGGCCGTGTCTATAGCGTCGACCTCCGTCCGGAAAGCGTCCATACTTTCGTCCTCTGGTCAAAAAACTTCGCTCACCTCATCTCCAATGCGGGCGGCCTCCGCACCGGGCTCAGGAAATACGGCCAGCTTTACTTCCATTTCACGATCACCGGGCTGGGCGGGACGCCGGTAGAAAGGGGAGTTCCCCCGCCGCAGGCGGCCCTCCGGCAGCTGGAGGCGCTTGTCGAGATTGCCGGACGTCCCGAGCGCCTCTCCCTGAGGTTTGATCCCGTGATCTATTGGAAAGAAAAGGGTGAGATCAAGTCCAACCTCAAGTTCTTTGACGAACTGGCCGCATGCGCCGCCGGATTGGGGATCCGGAATATCCGGACGAGCTTCGCTCAATGGTACGGCAAGTCGAGGCGCCGGGCAGAGAAGCAGGGGTATCCCTATGTGGACCCCAGCTTCGAGGATAAACGGAGCGACGGCTTCTATCTATCCAATATCGCCGAATCATGCGGGCTGAATTTATATGTCTGCAGCCAGGATTTCTTGGCCGATGTCCCGGGCATCCGGCCCTCCGCCTGTATCGATGGCCGTTTCCTTCGGGAATGCCACCCGGAGGGCGCTCCGGTCTCGGTCCAGAAGGACAGGTCCCAGAGGCGCGAATGCCGCTGCACGGAGTCGGTGGACATCGGGAGCTATGCGCAGACCTGCCCGCACAGCTGTATCTATTGTTACGCCAACCCCCGGATTTAAATGCCGAGCGACAGTCTCTCGGCCAGGGCGGGGGGTAGTCTTTCGGCCAGGATCTTCCGCTGGGCTTCCTCGATGTTGTAATCGAGGCGGTGGAACTTGATGATCCGCGTCTCCGAGTCATAGATCGCAAAGGAGGCGCGCGGATTCCTGTCCCGCGGCTGGCCGACCGAGCCGGGGTTGATGAGGTAGCGGACGCCCTTCTCGAGTTTCACTTCATTCGTCTCGCCCTCGATGAAGGTTCCCTCGACGAGGCTGTCTTTCTCGACGTAGACGAAGGGGAAATGGGTGTGGCCGAAGAGGCAGAGCGGGGTTTTGATATGGTCGAAGGCCTCGGCGGCGTCGAACTCTCCGAAAATGTAGTAGTCCTCATCGAACGGCGCGCCGTGGCAGATGGTGATCGTGTCATGGAGGAATTGGGGACCCTGCTTCTGGCGCAGGAGAAAATTGAGGTTTTTCTTAAGTATCTTTTCTTTGGTCCAGAAGATGGCCGAGGCGGCGATGGGGTTGAAGGTTTCGATGGAGTCCAACCCGCAAACGGCCTTGTCATGGTTTCCCCGGATCAGCGAGAGGGGCTTCAGGGCCTGGATTTTCTGGATGATCTCGTTGGGTGAAGCTCCGTAGCCGACCATGTCGCCGAGGAATATGTAGTGGTCGATCTTTTTCTTCTGGATAAACTTGAGCACGGATTGAAAGGCTTCCAGGTTTCCGTGGATGTCGCCGAATATCAGGTAACGCATGGTGTCTAGGCGTCCCCCGGCGTCGAGGTGAGGAACAATTGGTGAGCCCGGTAGGAGCTTCGGACAAGCGGGCCGGCGGCGACTTCCCTGAAACCGAGGGTCAGGGCCAGCGCCCGCAGAGCTTCGAATTCTTCGGGGCTGTAGTAACGCTCGACCGGCGGGTTTTGTCGCGACGGCTGCAGGTACTGTCCGATCGTCAGGAGATCGCAGCCGGCACCCCTCAGGTCGGAAAGGGTCTGCTCGATCTCGGGCCCGGTTTCTCCAAGCCCGACCATGAGCCCCGACTTGGTCAGCGCGCCCCGCCTCTTTGCCGTTTCGAGGACGCCGAGCGAACGCCGGTAATTCCCAGGCGGCCGGTTGATGCGGGGATATCCGGGTTCGGTCGTCTCCAGGTTGTGGTTGAGCACATCCGGTCCCGAAGCGATGACGGCGGCCAGCGCTTCCTCGCTTCCCTGGAAATCGGGGACGAGGACCTCAACCTTGGCCTGCGGCTGCCGCTCTTTGATCGCCCGGACGGTCCGGGCGAAAGCGGAAGCCCCCCCATCGGGGAGGTCGTCCCGGGTGACCGAGGTGACGACCGCATAGCGTAGCCCGAGGCCGGCGACGGCTTTCGCCACCTGCTCGTGTTCTTTGCCGGATGGAGCCGCCGGGATTCCCTTTTTTACGGCGCAGAACCCGCAATCCCGGGTGCAGGTATCACCGAGGATGAGAAACGTCGCCGTCCTGGCCGTCCAGCACTCGGCGATATTGGGACACTTGGCGCTCTGGCAAATGGTATGGAGGTGATTTTTCTCGAGGATGGCGGAGACCTCAAAAAAGCTCCCGTGAGCCGGAAGCCTGACCTTCAGCCAGGAGGGTTTGGCGGGACGGATGGGCTCACTCCCGAGGGCAGAGTCCGGGGTTTGATCATTGGATACCTGGATGTTTGACAAGTTCCCTGTCTATCTGACCCGGGAAAATCGAGATCGTTTAATATTCGATTTCGCGTTCCCGCTTCATCCGCCGCCGCATGCGCTTGCGGGCTTGAGCTTCCTTCATCCGCTTTTTCTCTCCGGGCTTGAAGTACACGGAGTGCTTCTTGATCTCCTTGATAATGGCTTCCTGCTGCACCCTTCTCTTGAACCGCCGGAGAGCGCTCTCTATGGATTCTCCTTCATCAATAACGATAAAAGCCAATAAATTTCACCTCCTTTATTGGCAGGTCGAATAGGGGATTTATACCCGAACGAACCCTTAAAGTCAAGGAAATGGCTCGGATGTGGATTCGTCAGCCCGCTCGTTCCCCACATCGTCCCTTTGGAGGAGGGAAGCTCCGCTTCCCCCCTTCCAACGGTCGCTATGCTCCCTGCCTCCCCTTCTCGGACTCTGTCCTGCGACCAAGAGGGCCATCCCCCTTGGAACCCCCGCTGCCTTGCTTTCGCAAATCAGCAAACTCGCTCAGTCGAGAAACCATGCCCGCTCAGTCGTCCACGGACCTCCTCATCCACATCCTTCGCCTTGGGCAACATAAGGGATCTGTATCTGCTGAGCGGCCGAAGGACCACGTCTTTTCTGATGCTGGGTTTACTGACTCGGGATTACTGCCGTGGCGGAGGCGACGGCGCCCTTTCCCGTCTCGAGGTTCCGGATGACCAGGCGGCACTTGTAGGTCCCCGGCCCAACAGAGAATGAGCCTCCCAGAGTGATCCGCTCCCCGGAAAGGCCGGACACCTTTCTCTGGCTCTTCTTCAGGACGACGATCTCTTCTTTTTCATTAAATATAACCGTAACCATCTCGACCCGGCCCGTTATGATCTCCCGGATTTCTTGGAGAGGAGCTTGAGCCGCCAAACAGAGGTTCGCCTTGCCGTCGGATGGGCAAGGAACGACCCGCAGGGGAAAGCGATACGGCGCCTGGAAAAGCGGGTCCTCGCTTAAGGCTAAATCGACGAGATGGAGCATCCTTTCGAGGTCGGTGTATTCCTTGAAGGGTTTGGGGTTGAAATAGCCTCTCTGGGCCAGGACGCGGCAATCCGGCCGGCTGACCTCGACCTTGATCTTCCGGTAAGCG
>CAYGXD010000150.1:0-7938 GCA_964353705.1 uncultured Eubacteriales bacterium
CCAGCTTTGGCAAGCCTGTTGTTCTCTATGACATCAAATCCAAAGGAGCGGGCGCCTATCTTAGCCTCGCACAGGAGTTACTCAGCAAATGACAAAGAAAGCTTTGGGCAAGGGATTGGGAGTATTCTTGCCTGACGATTACGGAATTCTCAAGGACGAACGGTATGCGGAAGTGGATCTCGAGGAAATAACGCCGAACCCGCTGCAACCAAGAATCCGGTTCGACCCGGCTTCAATCGAGGAATTGGCCCAGTCGATGAGGGAAAGCGGCGTTATTCAGCCTATCCTTGTCGTGCCGGAGGGGGAGGGGTATAAAATCATTGTCGGGGAGAGAAGATGGAGGGCGGCGCAAAAAGCGGGATTGAGGAAGATCCCCGTCCTGATTCGGCAGATACCGAAGGAGCGGCAGCTCGAAATCTCCCTGGTCGAGAACCTCCATCGGGAAGACCTCAACCCTCTGGAGATCGCTCATGTCTATCAAAGACTGATCCGGGAATTACATTACACTCAAGAGGAAATCGCGGACCGGGTGGGGAAGGACCGGACCTCCGTGGCCAATTATCTCCGGCTGCTCAACCTTCCCCAAATCGTTCAAGATTATTTATCTGAAAATAAGATCACGATGGGCCATGCCCGGGCTCTCCTGGCGCTCGAAGATCAGGAGTCAATGATTTCTCTGGCCCGGGAGATCGTCCATAACGGCTTGACTGTGAGGGACGTTGAAAGGATGATATCGGCCGGGAAGAAGCGGCCGGCGGCCAGAAGCCCGGAGCCCGACGCCGACCTTCGGGCCGTGGAAGACGACCTTGTGAGGGCCCTCGGGACAAAAGTCTCTATCGCCGGAAATCGGACGAAGGGGATAATCAAGATTTCCTATTTTTCACTGGATGATCTGAACCGCATCTATGGAATGATCAAAGGAGGAGCGAGATGAAAGAAAAAGAAAGAAAACGGGAGTACGACGAGCAGAAGATCACCGGGTTCTTCGATAAGGACACCGAGTTCAAAGGCGAGCTGTCGTTCAAGGGCTCATTTCGAATCGATGGCTTTTTTAAGGGCACGATCATTTCCGACTCGATGCTCGTCGTCGGAGAGCAGGGCAAGGTGGAGGCTGATGTCAAAGCCGGCTATGTCGTGATCAACGGAGAGATAAGGGGCTCGATCCGGGCCGAAGACAAGGTCGAGATCCACAGCCGCGGCCGGGTTTTCGGGTCCATCATCTCTCCTAAGCTGATCGTGGACGAAGGCGCTTACCTGGAGGCAAACTGTATGGCCGGAGAGCAGATAGCAGCAGCGGCCCCGGAACCTGAGAAAACCAAGGAGGAAAAAACGCTTTGAAGCAGGCGGCGGCGATAATCCCTGTCCGGTACGCATCAACCCGATTCCCGGGCAAGCCTCTTGCCTTGATTCTCGGAAGGCCGATGATCCAGAGGGTTTATGACGGCGTGCGGGAGGCGCGGCTTGTGGACCGCGTTATTATCGCCACCGATGATGAACGCATCCGGGAGGCGGCGAGGGCTTTCGGGGCGGAGGCGTGGCTGACCTCGGGGACTCATAACTCGGGCACTGAGCGGGCAGCAGAAGTATCTCAAGCTATTGATAATAATATAATTATAAACATCCAGGGGGATGAACCGCTGGTCACCGGAGGGTTGATCGACTCGCTCGTCGAGGCCCTTCAGAGCGAGCAAATACGGATGGCATCGCTTATGGCCAAGGTCCATGACCTCGACCTATTGGCCAACCCAAACATCGTCAAAGTGGTCACGGACGGGGACGGATTTGCCCTCTATTTTTCCCGGGCACCCCTCCCCTTTCAGGCTTCGGATTTCTTCTATCAGCACATCGGCATCTACGGATATAAAAAAGATTTCCTCGCCGAGTTCGCCGGGATGAAACCTTCGCGGCTGGAGCGCCTGGAAAGACTGGAGCAGTTGCGGGCGCTCGAGAATGGCTGCCGGATCAAGATGGTCGAGGCGCTCAGCCCTACCTTGAGCGTGGATACGCCGGGCGATATAATCAAGGTCGAGGAATTCCTGAGGAAGAAAGGCCATGCCTAAAACCAAGCATATCTTTGTCACAGGCGGGGTTCTCTCGGCGCTCGGGAAAGGGATCGCGGCCGCCTCGATCGGCCGTCTGCTGGAAAGCCATGGCTATCGAATCACTCTGCAAAAATTCGACCCCTACCTGAATGTGGACCCGGGCACGATGAGCCCGTTCCAGCACGGCGAGGTCTATGTCACCGACGACGGCGCGGAAACGGACCTGGATCTCGGCCATTATGAGAGATTTACATCGACACGTACCTCCAAGGTGCACAACTGGACGGCCGGAAAGATCTACGAATCCATCATCCGCAAAGAGCGAAAAGGCGAGTTCTTGGGGAAGACAGTCCAGGTCATCCCCCATGTCACGGATGAGATAAAGAAAGCTTTCCAGGCCGTGTCCGAGGGAAATGATATCGTCATCGTCGAGATCGGCGGGACAGTGGGTGACATCGAAAGCCTGCCGTTTCTCGAGGCGACCAGGCAGATGCGGCTCGAGTTCGGACCCGAGAACGTGCTGTTTGTCCATCTCACTCTCGTGCCCTATATCAGCACCTCCGGGGAGCTCAAGACCAAGCCTACCCAGCACAGCGTCAAAGAGCTCCGGGCGATCGGTATCCAGCCCGATATCCTCCTCTGCCGGACGGACCGGGCGCTGACAACGGACATCAAGAGCAAAATCGCGCTGTTCACGAACGTCGCGCTCGAGGCCGTCATCACCGCCAAGGACGTTGACAATATCTACGAGATCCCTCTTTTGTTCGCCGCCGAGGGACTGGATATGTACATCCTCAAGAAGCTCGGGCTGCCCTCTAAGAGGCGGCACCTGGCTCCCTGGCAGGCGCTTGTGACCAGGATGAAAAACCCGCGCGATGAAGTGAATATCGCCCTGGTTGGGAAATATGCCGGATTGCAGGATTCGTATCTGAGCCTCAAGGAAGCCCTGAAGCACGGGGGCATCGCGCATGGGCTCAAGGTCAACATCTGCTGGATCGAGTCCGAAGACCTGGAAAAGGGCAAACTCGACGAGGTTCTGGGGGATAAGGACGGGATCCTGGTGCCGGGGGGATTCGGGATCCGCGGGATCGAGGGCAAGATCCGGGCGGTCACCTACGCCCGGGAGAAAAAAATCCCGTATTTCGGCATTTGCCTGGGGATGCAGTGCGCCACCATCGAATTCGCCCGTAACGTCGCCGGTTTCGAGGGAGCCAACAGCACGGAATTCGACGGCCATACTCCGCACCGGGTTTTTTTCCTCTGGCGGGAGCTCAGCCCCGAGCACGACATCGGCGGCACGATGCGCCTCGGAGAATACGTCTGCCAGCTGGAGAAAAAGTCTTTTGCCTACAAAGCCTATCGGAAAACGCTAATTTTGGAGCGGCACCGCCACCGCTACGAATTCAACCCCGCCTACAAGGACAAGCTGGCCCGGGCCGGCCTGTCGTTCACCGGCCATAACCCCAAGCTCAACCTCGTCGAGATCATCGAAATCAAAGACCACCCCTGGTTCCTCGGCTGCCAGTTCCATCCGGAGTTCAAGTCAAAGCCGGCGAGTCCTCATCCGCTATTCAAAGCGTTTATCGGAGCAAGCTATGCCCAACGCCTCCAAAGGAACAAAGGCCGTAAAGATCGCTAAAGGGATCACCGCGGGAGGGGCGACACGACTGTTCCTCATTGCCGGTCCCTGCGTCATCGAAAGCGAGAAAAAGGCCTTCGCTTTGGCCGGCAAAATCAAGGACATCTGCGCCGGCCTCAAGGTCCCGTTCATCTTCAAGGCTTCTTATGACAAAGCCAACCGTTCTTCCGTGCGGTCATACCGGGGGCCCGGGATGGCGCGAGGCCTGGCCATTCTGCGGCGCATAAAAGAGGAGCTTTCCGTCCCTGTCCTGTCCGATGTCCACGAAACGAGCCAGGTGGCGAGCGCGGCCGAGGTCCTCGATGTCATACAGATACCGGCCTTTCTCTGCCGCCAGACCGACCTCCTTGTCGAAGCGGCCAAGACCGGAAAGCCGCTCAACCTCAAAAAAGGCCAGTTCCTTTCCCCGCAGGAGATGGAGAACGCCGTTGAAAAAGTCCTCAGCCAGGGAAACGACCGGATACTGCTCACCGAGCGGGGCACTTTTTTCGGCTATAACAACCTGGTTTTCGACGTGCGCTCTATCCCGGTCATGAAGGAATGGGGATTTCCTGTGGTCATGGATGCCTCCCATATCGTCCAGCAGCCAGGCGGCCGCGGGGCGGCCTCGGGTGGAGAGGCGGAATTCATCCCGCTGATGGTCCGGACCGGTGTCGCGGCAGGTGCGGACGGACTTTTTCTGGAAGTCCATGACGACCCGGCCAAAGCCCTGTCGGATTCTTATAATTCATTGAGATTAAATAAATTAGACGAAGTCCTGCGTTCCGCTTTGCGGATTAAAAAAGCCCTTGGTTAGAGGAAGCCGGCGGCGAGGTAATGGGATTATGAAGAAGACCGAGATAATCAAAATCGGACGGGGAGTTCTGGAGATTGAAAGCGGGGCGATTTCCGCTCTCATTCCCCGGTTGGGCGAGAATTTCTCCAAGGCGGTCGACCTCCTGGCTGAGAACAAGTCGCGGATCATCGTGACCGGCATGGGCAAGTCGGGCCTGATCGGCCGCAAGATCGCCGCCACCCTGGCGAGCTGCGGGACGCCGGCGCTGTTTATCCATCCGGCCGAAGCCGGCCACGGCGACCTGGGGATGATCCTGGCGACCGACGTCGTCCTGGTCATCTCCTACAGCGGGGAAACCAAGGAGATCATCGGCCTCCTCGAATTCATCAAGCGGATCGGCGTCAAGCTCATCTTGATCACGGGAAACCGGAGGTCCCGGATCGCCAAATACAGCGATATCGTCCTCGATGCCAAGGTCGAGCGGGAAGCCGGCCCCGAGGACATGGTCCCCACGGCCAGCTCCACCGCCGCCCTTGCCCTGGGAGATGCGCTGGCCATCGCCCTGATGAAAAAGAAGGGGTTCAGCGAGGAAGATTTCGTCCTCTTTCATCCCAAGGGGCACATCGGCCGGAAGCTGACCAGGGTCGGGATGCTCATGCACCGGGGGGCAAAGATCCCGCGGGTGCTCCCCGGTACGCCGATGCTCCGGGTGATCGAGGAGATGACGGGTAAGAAGCTGGGCGTCACCTGCGTCGTATCCGAAGACGACACCCTTTATGGTGTCATTACCGACGGAGACCTGCGCCGGATGATGAGAAAGCACAAGGAAGGGATCTTTGGGAAGAACGCCCGCGAGTGCATGACCGCCAACCCCGTTACCGTCGACCGGGAGCGTCTGGCCACCGAGGCCCTGAACCTGATGGAAGAGCGCAAGATCACCTCGCTCGTCGTCACCGACAGGGGCGGAAAGGTCGAGGGCATCATCCATCTCCATGACCTCTGGCGCACGGAGATGGTCTGATGACCGACGGGAAGGCCAGGGCGCTCCGGATCAAGATGATCGTCATGGATGTGGACGGAACCCTGACCGACGGGACGCTGTTTGTCCTGCCCGACGGCGAAGAGGTCAAGTCCTACAATGTCCGGGATGGTCTAGGGATCCTGCTCGCCCACCTCGCCGGGTTCAAGACGGCGATCATCACCGGGAAGACGTCGCGGGCGCTGGAGAAGAGGGCGGAAAAGCTCCGGATCGACGAGCTTCACCAGGGGATCTTGGACAAGAAGCCGGTTCTTGAAGCGATCCTGGTGAAACACGGGCTCGTGGCCGAGGAGGCCGCCTACATCGGAGACGACCTGGGCGATCTCTCGGTCATCAAGTCGGTCGGACTGGCCGGAGCCGTGGCCGACGCCCATCCGGAGGTCAAGAAAAACTGCCATTTCATCTCAGAGCGCAACGGCGGCCGGGGCGCCGTGCGCGAGTTCATAGAATTCATCCTGGACGCCCAGGGCAAATGGGGCGAAGTGGAAGAAAAAGTGAAGACCCTGTCCATCCGGAATATCGGATAGGGGACAGGTGGGGCGAACCGCAGTCTCGAAGGGAGGCGAACGTGGACATAAACCCGAAAATCTTCCGAGAATACGATATCCGGGGGATCGTCGACAAGGACCTGACCCTTGAATTCGTCGAGTACCTAGGCCGGGCAGCGGGCACTTACTTCCGGGAGCACGGCAAGAAAAGGGTCGCTCTGGGCCGAGATGCCCGGCTGAGCTCACCCGCTTATGCCGAGGCCGTCACGAGGGGGCTTCTTTCCACCGGGTGCAGTGTTGTCGACATCGGGCAGGTGCCAACGCCGCTTCTCTATTTCGCGGTCTTCTACAAGAAGAACGAGGCGGCGGTCATGATCACGGGCTCCCACAACCCGCCGGAGTACAACGGCTTCAAGATGATGGTGGGAGAGGAGACGCTCTACGGAGAGACCATCCAGGAAGTTTACCGGATCCTCCGGGACGGGAAGATCACATCCGATCAACCGGGCTCGAAGTCCAGCTATGACATCATCCCCGATTATGAGAATTATGTGCTCCGGAACATCCGGCTCGGCCGCAAGCTGAAGGTCGTACTGGACGCCGGGAACGGGGTCGCGGGATTCGTGGCGGCGCCTATCTTCAGAAAGCTGGGCTGCGACGTGACCGAGCTCTACTGCGAGCCGGACGGAAGATTCCCGAACCATCATCCGGACCCGACGCTTCCCGAGGCCATGGAAGATCTGGTCAAGAAGGTCGGGGAGATCGGCGCCGATTTCGGAGTCGGGTACGACGGCGACGGTGACCGGATCGGCGTCGTCGACGACCAGGGCAAGCTGCTTTGGGGGGACCAGCTGATGATCGTCTTTTCGCGCGACGTTTTGCCGGCGCATCCCGGAGCGACCGTGATCTCCGAGGTCAAGGCGTCAAAGCTGCTTTATGAAGAAATCAAGAGACTCGGCGGCCGGCCGATCATGTGGAAGACGGGGCACAGCCTGATCAAGAAAAAGATCAAAGAGGAAAAAGCCCTTCTGGCCGGCGAGATGAGCGGACACATTTTCTTCGCCGACCGCTATTTCGGGTTCGACGACGCCATCTATGCTTCCGCCCGGCTGGCGGAAATCGTTTCGCGCTCGAAGATGAAGCTCTCGGCCATGCTCGCCGACCTTCCCAAGACCTACTACACTCCTGAGATCCGGGTGTATGCTTCTGATGAGGTGAAGTTCAAGATCGTGGACGAGGTCAAGAAGGAGCTGGGGAAGAAGTATCCCGTCAACGATATCGACGGCATCCGGGTGAGTTATCCGAAGGGCTGGGCGCTCGTCCGCGCCTCGAACACCCAGGCCGCGCTCGTCCTTAGGTACGAAGCCGACACACCGGAAGACCTCGAGGCCATAAGGAAGGAAGTGGGGACCGCCCTCGAGCGGGCGATCAAGGGGCTCGGGAACTCATGAGCGGGCGGCGGCCGCGCGTCTGCGCTGTGATCATGGCCGGGGGCAGCGGCACCCGGTTCTGGCCGCTCAGCCGGAAGAGCCGGCCCAAGCAGTTCCTGCCTATCGCCACTCCAAAGACCATGATCGAGGAGACGGTGGAGCGCTTGAAGCCGCTGCTTCCTCCGGAAGCGATATATACAATTTCCAACAAATCGCAGGCGGCGGCCATAAGGAAACTCATTCCCGACCTGCCCCCCGAAAACGTGCTCGTCGAACCACTGGCCAAAAACACAGCCGCGTCACTCATCCTGGCGACGGCCCGGGTTTATCTCCAAAATCCCAAAGCGGTGGTATTGGCGCTCCCCGCCGACCACCTGATCACCAAACCGGACGTCTTTCTCAGGAGACTCCGGGCGGCCGCGGCCGCGGCGGCGCGGGAAGAGGTCATCGTGACGTTCGGCATCCCGCCCACTTTTCCGTCCACGGGCTTCGGCTACATCCATTTTTCGAACAAGGGCCGGCGGC
>CAYGXD010000151.1:0-7896 GCA_964353705.1 uncultured Eubacteriales bacterium
TGATATCCTCGATCGCCTTCGCGTAGAGCCCCTCGGCCGGCTTGGACAAGCCCGTGCCGAAAATGGCGTCGACGATGATCGACGCTTCCTTTATCAGCCTCTTTTTCTCGTTCCAGTCCTTTTCCGACCTGACTTCCGCGACCGGGACGCCGATTTTTTCGGCGATCCTGAGGTTGAGGCCGGCGTCTTCCCTGACTTCATCCCTGGCCGCCAGCAGGAGGACCTGGGCGACTATCCCGTGGTTCCAGAGATGACGGGCGATGACCAGCCCGTCTCCGCCATTATTACCCCTCCCGGCGACGATGACGATTTTGTCTCCGTCGCAATAGGGCAGGATCGTCTGGAGAAAACGGAAGATCTGCAGTCCCGCGTTTTCCATCAAAACCGGACCGGGAATGCCGACCTCCTCGATGGTTAGACGGTCGATTTCTTTCATTTCCGCTGAAGTAAGGATTTTCATGGGCGCTCCATTTGCCCTAGATTTTACCAAATAATCAGAGGTGATTGTATATCTATTCCCTCACCATAATGTTTATGACTGTGGACAGCACGCCGGAGGCAAAGCGACGTGAGTGACGTTGCCTCTATCAAGCAGCCCGGTCTCTTTGGCACAGTCGCAACCCTTACTCAAAAAGGCATGAACCTGCTTCAAACCGATCTGCCGTCCAATCCGCTGGGCTCTGAAGATGGCGGCCGCGGGCGTAGGTGAAAGATGGCTGAGATGGTGCGCGGGAAAGAAACGAGTGATATGCCAGGGAATATTTTCTCCCAGGGTTTTTTTGATCCAGCCGGCGATCCGGACGAAGTTCTCGTCCTGGTCATTGGCGCCGGGGATGACGTTGGTCCGCACCTCCAGATGGCAGCCGGCGTCATGGAAGGCACGGATGCAATCAAGGATTTTGAGCGTAACATCGGGGATCCCCTCAGCCCCGCAATACTGGTGATAGAAGCTGTCATCCAGGCTCTTGATGTCGGCGGCGACGGCATCCAGAAGCGGGACGATTCGCTTGATTGAAGATCGAGTGAGAGTCGAGTTCGTAACAAAAATATTGGCCATCCCGGCGTCCCGAGCCTTAGAGGCGACCTCGTCGATGGATTCCAAGAGGATCGCCGGTTCATTGAACGTATAGCAAATCCCCCGGCACTTATTCTCCAAAGCGAGGTTGATGACATCATTCGGAGCCATTTTTACGCCGTTGAGACCTTCTCCCGAACCCGTCCAGGACAGACGGGCG
This sequence comes from uncultured Eubacteriales bacterium, assembly GCA_964353705.1. Classification (GTDB taxonomy): domain Bacteria; phylum Acidobacteriota; class Aminicenantia; order Aminicenantales; family UBA8522; genus UBA8522. The sequence continues at coordinate 1,236 of CAYGXD010000151.1, forward strand.
TTCTGGCATCCCGGGCAGCGGAGGTTGCATCCCCAGCCGCCGATGGAAAGGATTCTTCGATTTTCCATAAAATGGAGGATGGGCTTATCAAATAGAGTATCTATGAGGATGGCATGATAGGAATTCGCTGCGATCAGATTGCCATAGGCATCCCTTCTTCCGCAGAAACTATGACCGAGGCGGCAGGCTCGGATACAAACCCCGCAATTCCCATTCACAGGGATATCACCTGTTCCGCGCCCCGCTCCCGGGCTTCCCGATAAACGTCGGGAAAACACCCTTCCTGTGCCTCGGGATACAGACGTCCTGAAATTCTTCTTTGCTCACAGCAAAAATCGCAGCAGATTATGAAAAACCCGTATTTTGAAGAAAGGTGGGAAAGCTGCTCTCCGATCGGGTGCTCTGGCAGGAAGAAATAGGTCGTATCTCCAAAGAAGAACATCCCAACGACTTCCGCACCGTGTTCCTCCCGGCCCAGCTGGGGAATGATCATGTTCTCGAGTATCAGGGACGCGTTGGTCGATTGAAAGAAGTAGAGGACTTTCATTGAGTCATCTCCTTTCCCGGCGAAGCCTGGCCCCGGCGCATCATCGTATTCCACTCGGCCAGGATCGTCTCGACGGCAATGGGGAGGGCGGACCCGTGATTCCCTTTCACCCTCACTGTTTCCGCGAGCTGGAGTGAGGGGCAGCGATCGTGGAGCGGCCGCGGGATTTCAGCCCTCATCCTGGCGAAGATAGAGGCGAAATCTTCTTCCATTATGTTCCCAAAAGAGACCGGCAAAAAAACACAGGGCTCCACGTGGCCTCGGCTATCCACATAAAGGTGGGAATGGCCACCCATCATACAGCCCAGTCGTTCGGGAGACTCGAAGTAAGCTTCATAAGATATGAGTGGACAATCGCGATACTTGCGGCCGAGGTTGGCTTCCCGGAAAAACTCTGTGACAATGGCCCGGTCCTCGGCGGAGAAAAGGTCGTCCGGGTTGGTGTCAAGAAAGGTCCCGCACGGTCTCGGTTCCAAAAACCTAACGATTCCCACGCCCAGGTCCCGAGCGGCCAGAAGCAGACGGGGAAGGTCGCCCGAACGGACAATGTCCCTGGTCAAACATGTATTGAGATAAGTGAAAATGCCGGCGTCTCGAAAATACTCAAGAGCCCGGATGGCTTCGCCGAAAGCCCCGGCGGTGCCGCGCATGACGTCATGCCGTTCAGGAACGATATCGTCCAGCCCGACCGCCGCAGCCGCCAGGCCCGCCTCCTTGAGGGCGCGTGCCTTTTCCCGGCTCACATCGTGGCCGGAAGTGTGCACGTGGAATTCGGAGCGATCATGATCGGCCGCGCGCAGAAGATCAAGGAGGTCCCCGAACCTCATCATGGGCTCTCCGCCAGAAAAAACGATGATGCTGACGCCAACCGCCTGGAGCTCCCTGACGAGCCTTGCCCAGCGTTCGGCCGGGACACTCTCTTCCTCGGCGAGATTGAAATGCTCATAGCAGTGGCGGCACGAGTAGGCGCATTTCCTCGTGATGCCCAGGATGGTCATGTCGATCTGCTGTTTGAACGGCGTGCCTGAAGCCGTGATGTTCAAACCGCCGCGGGCAACCATCTGATCAAAAGGCCGGGACGGCCAGCGGGGCACGGTCAGCGAAAAACGGACACGATGATCGTACCTGACGCTTTTGCACAGCGTGAGCTCACGAAGCAACGGTCGGGATGCGGCCAGGCCTCCGGGGGGTGAGTTCGCCCTAAACAAAGGGTATTTTTTCCTTTGGACGGCATACTTGCCGAGCGCGAACATAAACCTCAGCCGAAGAGGCAGGGCCCGAAAACCGCCGGCAAATTGCGGCGGCGCGATCCCTTGAGCTTTTCTTATTCTTTGGTTTTTGGAAGGTTCTCTTTGGCCCATTCGACATATTCCTGCTGGGCATATCGCGCGGCGAAATCCGGCTCTGTCAGGAAGCGGCCGAGAATGTCCAACCGGGGCTTTCCTTTGGCCTCCAGGTGGATGTCATAAAAGCCGCTCGCCTTACACAGGACCGTCCTGGCCAATCCTGGTCTGGGGGGCGGCGCCAGGAACGACACGTTGGCCCAATCGCCGATATTGGGCATGACCAGATAGTCTTCATCATTCTGCGACAGGGTTTCGCGAATGTCCCTTCCGGCAAAATCCACGGCCTTAACTGCCGTTATCTCGGTTGTCTGGACCGGCAGGTCCTCTGTGTAATCGACCGCAATGTAGTTGATCATCCAGAACCCGGCGGGCGGAAGGAACTTGATCTTCAGCGTCTCGCCGGGAATGTCGCTGAGGTCCAGGCTATAGACCCTGTCTTCGGATATAAATGGCCCGCCCCCGACAATCGTCCCTTTGGGCACCCACCCTTCGTTTGTCTCCATCCTGATCTGAAGCCGATAGAGCTCTTCCCGGAGATTCCAGTTGTTAAGGTTCTGATAGGCGGGCCCTCTGGCGTTCACTGCCGCATAGCATCGGGTCACCTCTTCTCCATAGAGCTCCAGATACCGTTTGACCATCTGAGAGGCCCAGAGCGTATTGCAGCCATTGAGCAGCAATTTGGCCTTTGTCGCTCCGAGAGGTTTCGGGAACTCGAAGACGATCTCGTCCCGGATGCCGGCCGGATCGTCCAGGTTCTTTTCTTCAGGGCGCGATTGCCAGAAGATCCAGTCGTTCTCCCGGACTAGGGGCAAGAGGTCTCGGCCGCTGTTATCGCGTGCCGCTTGGGGAATAATCGGCTGACCAATCGTATGGACTTTGCCCAACTCATCGGGAACGGCCTTCACGCCCCGAGGGTGATCTACAACAACCAATTTCACTTCGTCGGTATGCTGGGTTTCATCGACTTCATTGGTGATCCTTATCCTGTACTCGCCGTCGACCTCTTCAAGATGCTCCAGTTCGCACCATTCGGTCCTCTTTAATCCGACCGATGTCGCACCGCCATAGGGCTCGGCGTCGAAAATATAGGCCTTGCCGTCATAGGAATAGATGAACGGGCACGACTCTTTGGTGGCCGCAGCTCCGATGCCGACAAGAGCCACGACGCCGACCACGGCTAAAAACGTCATGGCGGCGTCCGTGCGCTTCACCCAGACGAAATCGATCTCCGAAAAGGGAATGCTGATCTTGTCGCGGGTCAGAATCACGACGATATAACTATCCCCTTGCTCCTGGATAGAGGAGACCTCAGGGTCTTTAATGGGCCGATAAACCCTGCCCGACTTCATTTTGATTTCCTGAATTTCAGGTTTGGCTCCGGCCTTTTCTTCCGCCCGCTTGACTGACTTGACGTTGGACTTGGGAATGACCTCTTCGCGAGCAGTCGATCCTAATGCTTCCCCAACGACGGCGTTTGCCGTGACCCGACCGGGTTGCTTTTCTGGAAACTTCACAACCTCGCCGGACTTCTTGAGGACACTCCTGACTTCAAGACCCTGATTTTTGACGGGATTCACTTTGGCAATAGGTTGTTTGACGATGTGGGTACAGGCGTATTCAAAAATGAGAAACGCGGCACAGGTCAAAATGGAAATAGCTTTTTTCCGCATGGTTCCCTCCTCATTTCTTTGAACCCAAGATAACGCCGCAGAGGGGACAATGTCAACCAAATTCCGAGAAATCTCCTTGGCTCGGATATGGAACGGCCAAGGCCATATTGAGGGTTTGTCAAAAACGCGGAAAAAAGTTATAGTGAGACCGGACCTGATAATCTCTGAGGAAGGAGGGTTCTCTGAGAATTTCGCGATTTCCTATCCGCGTTGACCCTTCTCCCCGGCGCTTTTTCGCCCAGGTTTTCCCTGTCCAATGGCTGGTTAGTCTCGTCAACCTTTCTCTGCGCAGGCCATCCTCGGGGATCAAGCGCACCTCCCGAATCGATCCCTCCATCCTGGAAGCTCTCGGCCAAAGAAAAGCCCTTCTCATCTTCAAAAAGGCGGCCAAGAAAACGCCCGCCTATAGGGATTTTCTCAGTTCGGCCGGCCTGACGTCAAAAGATGTCCGGTCTTTTTTGGACTTCCTGAATCGAGTTCCCCAAACCACCAAGAAGAACTATATTCACATATATCCCCTCCAAGAGAGATGCGTGGGCGGGATCCTGCCCAGAGCTGGATATATAGAGGAAAGCGCCGGAACATCAGATGCCCCCTCCAACTGGATTCGTAGTCCGGCGGAGGGGAAAACATACTATCCGTTGACAAAATCGGCCCTGGTCTATCTGTACAACATGAAGAAGAACCAGACATGGATTCTGATAAACGGATATCTTCTGGGGGCCTGGGCAGGCAGCCAGAGGTTCGCGGGAGCGCTGGGCCCTTTTGGCATCTTGAAGAACGTGGGCGCCGACGCGGCCAAGATCGTTCAAACGATTGCCGCCCTGGGCCCGGAGCACCTCTATTTAATCGGCGGGTATCCTCCTTTTCTCAAAGAGCTCGTTGATTTTGGCCGGGCGGTCCCCGGTTTTGACTGGAAAAGTTACCAGGTGGACATCCTGACGGGAGGGGAAGGCTTCGTCGAAGAATGGAGAGACTATATGTCCTCAAGGCTGCGTATAGGCGCCCGCATCTTCTCAAACTATGGGGCCATTGACACCGACGCCGGGATTTCCACTGAAAACCCCCTGACTGTCGCCATAAAGAGGCTGGCGCGCGACGACCCGGGACTCAGGGAAGCGATTTTTTCCTCGGACCGTCTGCCCTGCTTTTTGGGCCAGTATTCCCCCTTGAATTTCTTTATCCAAGAGACTATCCGAAGTGATGGGACCCGTGAGTTCGACGTTACGGTGTTGAATGCCCGGCTGGCTTCTCCCCGGATACGCTATAATATCGGTGACGAAGGCGGTGTTATTCCCTACGCCCTCATGCGCGCTTTACTCGAAGAAAACGGCTATGATATCGACCGTATCTCCCGGCATCCGGACGGGCGTCCCACCGTACCTTTTCCCTTTCTCTTTATCTTTGGCCGGAGTGACGGAACCGTTTTCTTCAACGGAGCGACCATCTCCCCTTCCGATATACAGGCCGGTATCCTTGCCGATGCCGAACTCTCGACTATAGTCCATACCTTCAAGATCTCTATCGTGGAGGATCCTGACCAGTCGGTACGGCTGGAAATTTGCCTGGAACTCAAAGAAGGCTTCAAAGAGATGGAAATGCCGGCGGATCGCGCCTGTGAAAAGATTGTTGATCGTCTCCTGGAGTCCAATTCCTGTTACCGTCAGGCCTATGAAAAAGATCGAGGAGCGACCATCCCGCGAGTGCGCGTTTTCCCCTTTCTATCTCAGGGATTTTCGGCTGAAAAAGGAACGCCAAAATTCAGATATGTCGGCAAGTAAGAAAATTCCGTTTTTTTCGAATAGCCGGAAGTCAACCAGAAAATACAAACCTCCCTCCGGAGTGCGCTTTCGTTCACCCGCCGCCCAGGCATAAGCCCAGGAGGTTCGTTGCTTTTGGCCGGGGTTTATGCTAATTTTTTAGGTTAAAAGCAGACCCAAACGGAGGTTCTCATGAGTATTAAAATCGGAATCAACGGGTTCGGACGGATCGGCCGGAACCTGTTCCGGGCGTCCTTCAAGGACCCCGATCTGGAATTCGTCGCCGTCAACGACATCACCGACGCCAAAACCCTGGCCCACCTTCTGAAGTACGACTCCATCCTCGGCGGGTTCAAAGAGGATATCAAGGCCGCCGCCGATGCCATCATCGTCAACGGCAAGGAGATCAAGGTCTTCGCCGAAAAGGACCCCGCCAATATCCCCTGGGATAAGCTGGGTGTGACGGTCGTCGTCGAAGCGACCGGCAAGTTCAAGATGAAAAGCGAGGCCCTGAAACACATGCGCGGCAGCGTCAGGAGAGTCATCTTCTCTGCCCCCGCCACAGACCCTGATACGACCATCGTCCTGGGGGTCAACGAGACGACCTATGATCCGGCCAAACACAATGTTCTTTCCAACGCCTCCTGCACGACCAACTGTCTGGCGCCCGTGGCCAAGGTCCTCCACGAGACCTTCGGCATCGAGAAGGCCTTCATGACGACCATCCACTCCTACACCAATGACCAGCGGATCCTCGACCAGCCGCATAAGGACCTTCGCCGGGCCAGGGCGGCGGCCATCTCTCAGATCCCGACGACGACCGGGGCGGCCAAGGCCGTCGGCCTGGTCCTTCCCGAGCTCAAGGGGAAGATCGACGGGATCTCTATACGCGTCCCGACCCCGAACGTTTCGGTTGTCGACCTGGTGGCCCTGCTCAAACAGAAAACGACTGACAAAGAGGTGAACGCCGCCTTTAAAAAGGCGGCCGAGGGCAAGCTCAAGGGCATCCTCGGCTACACAGAAGAGCCGCTCGTCTCGGTCGATTTCATGTCCAACCCGCACTCCGCCATCGTCGACGCCGAATACACCAAAATGGTCGATGAAAACCTGGTCAAGGTGCTCGCCTGGTACGATAACGAGTGGGGCTATTCCTGCCGGCTGCGTGACCTGATCAAGTACATCTCTAGGTGAGCTCTATGAAGCGGCTCGAGGACATCTCTTTTCCCGGCAAAACCATCTTTCTCCGGGTGGATTTCAACGTCCCCCTGACCGACCAGGGCGAGATCCGCGACGACACCCGCATCCGGGCTTCTCTGCCGACCATCAAATACCTGCTGT
>CAYGXD010000152.1:0-7894 GCA_964353705.1 uncultured Eubacteriales bacterium
GCGCGTCTTCCGATGAATATGACAAAGGCAAGTTATTCGTGAGACGCACCACTAGGGGAAAGCGCCCCCGACGGGATTTGAACCCGTGTTGCCGCCTTGAAAGGGCGATGTCCTAGACCTAACTAGACGACAGGGGCGGGAATGAGCCGTGCTGGACTCGAACCAGCGACACCCGGCTTAAAAGGCCGGTGCTCTCCCTCTGAGCTAACGGCCCCCGGAAAACAGACCTATATTTATAGAGGAACAGAGAAAAAAGGTCAATATCTGGCCGGGGCGGGCGGCGGCTCTAGGCTACCGGCGCGAACTTAACAATGATCCAGCGGCCCCGGCGGTTCAGGTTCGCGGCCTCATCCCGGAGCTCGTACTTTCTCAGGTTGATGCGGTAGTTCGTGACCTGGCCGTCTTTGCCGGTGATCTTGACATCCACATCCTTGGTATGATCCGTTCCCGTCAGGTCCATGATGTTCGCTATCTCGCCGGCCCCCAGGGAAAAGATGGCGATGTCTTTTTCGTGTTGGGCTGCCTCTTTGGCCAAGTTGTAATCCCTCTGGAGCTGTTTGTGAATCTCCCGCTCCTGGTCAAACTTGGCCTGCATCTCGTCCACCTTCGCTTTGGCGGCGGATCTGGCGGGTCCGGTCCGGGCGGCTTTCTGCTCTTCCTGGGCGCCGTAGAGAGCATCCTCGGCGTCCATAACCGGCCCGACGTGCTCCTCCAGCTTCTTCTTGAACTCCAGCTCCGCTTTGCCGAGCTCCACCAGGTTGACCGGTTCTATTTTCTCTTCGCTCACACTGATAATATCCCAGGACGCCGCGTCGATCGAGATCGGCTCGACGGCCATGGTGGACATCGTCGTCGTGTCCTTCATGGAAATGGCACTGAAATAGGCCCGCAGCAGACCCTTTTCGGGAGTCGATTTGCAGCCTTGAAGGGCAAAGAGGATGAACAGCACGGCAAGGGCACTGAGGAAAACAAGACCTTTTCTTCTCATAATCTCCTCCTTCCGACGAGAGACGTGACTATTCTTCCCGAATTGTACCTTTTTTTCAAGTCAAAAAGCAAGCCCCAATTTTGCAGAAACGGATTCGCTTTCCAGGCGATGATTTTGTTATAATTATTGGTTGACAAGAGAATTTTTTAAGGCTTAGAATTGAGTTTCTAAATATGGCCGGGTTTTATACAAATTATCATCCCCGGCGTTCCCTATGAAAGGAGCCTTTATGAATCCCACTTCTCACTTCCTCAAGGAAACTGATTTCGATTCCTTCGTGGAAGGACTGATGAAGACAGCCACCGTCTACGCGCCGGTGGCCAAAAAAAATTCATTTGTCTTCTCTCCCCTAGCTTCCCCGAAGGAGGTCCGGCTGGATTATGACCTGACGATTCTGCCTCCCAAGAAGGTCATATTTCCCGTTCGTCAGGAACTCGTCGCCTTCAGTCCGGCGGGGGCATCGAGTTCCATCAAGCCCGAGCCCCGGATCCTTTTTGGCGTCCACTTCTACGATATTAAGGCCATCGACATGCTCGATCTTCTCTTCCGGGAAAACAACGTGGACTGGAACTACCTGGCCCAGCGGGAGACGACCACGATCGTCGGCTCCAACATCCAGAAAGTCTCCAAGCGGGCGTTCTGGGCCACGGTTGGAAAAGGCGTCAAGCCCCACGGTCACGACGCCTTCATCACGAAGCTGCCTGACGGGTATGTGTTTGAGGTGCTGACGCCGAAAGGCGAGAAGCTCCTGGCCTCCGGCAAATTCAAGCCCGCCACAGCGGCCCAGGTGGCCGAGGCCGGGAAGGTCAACGAAGAGATCATGGATCAATGCCCCGAAAAACTCTCCCATGGCTCCCACGAGATCGCGGCCAAGGTCCGTGCTACGTTCAAGAGCAAGCTCTGGGATGAGCTTTCGCGCACCTGCTTTTCCTGCGGGACGTGCAACATCGTCTGCCCCACCTGTTACTGTTTCGATGTGCAGGACAACTGGGAACTGGACCAGGTCTCCGGCCAGCGGGCCCGGGCCTGGGACGGCTGCCTCCTGGAGGACTTCGCCAAGGTCTCCCTGGGCGCCGGCGCCTGCGAGAACTTCCGGGAGAACCGGGGCCAGCGCTACCGCCATCGTCTGATGCGCAAGGCGGCCTACCTCAACGACAAGCTGGGAGGGCCGGCCTGCGTGGGCTGCGGCCGCTGCTCCAGCCAATGCGTCCCCGATATCGCCGACCCCGTCCGCATCATTGAGACCATAATGGAGAGTTAAAATGAATACAGAAGCTCAATCCGCAAGCGCCCCTCAGCCCAATATCTTCCTGCCCCGGGTAGCCGAGATCGTCCGGGCCAAACAGATCACGGCCACGGAAAAGCACTTCACCCTGAAGATGAAGGACGGCCAGCCCATGACCTTCGAACCCGGCCAGATGCTGGAGGTATCGGTGTTCGGGTTCGGGGAGATCCCCATCGGGTACGCCAGCTCGCCCACGCGGACCCAAACCTTCGACATCGTCGTCCGCAAGGTCGGGCGAGTTTCCGGCGCCATCACCGCCTTGGAACAGGGCCAGACGCTCTATGTGCGCGGTCCTTTGGGTCACGGCTTCCCGCTGGACAAACTCAGGGGCCATGACGTTCTCATCGTGGCCGGAGGCATCGGCCTCTGCCCGACGCGAAGCCTCATCAACTACATCCTGGACCGGAGGTCCGAATTCAAGAAGTTCACCCTCTTCTTCGGGGTTAAGACACCCCAGGAACAGCTTTTCCTTGAAGACCTGGCCCTCTGGCGGAAATCCACGGACGTCGCCTACTACGAAACCGTCGACCGGGCCGACGAAAACTGGAATGGGAACGTGGGCGTCATCACGACCCTTTTCAAAAAGGTGAGCGTCGATCCCGGCACCCGCGTCATCGTCTGCGGGCCGCCAGTCATGTACAAGTTCGTGATCGCCGAGCTCGACGGGATCGGCGTTCCCCGAAGCAACATCTACGTGGACCTGGAGCGGAGGATGAAGTGCGGCATCGGGAAGTGCGGCCACTGCCAGATCAACGATAAATACGTTTGCCTGGACGGCCCCGTCTTCTGCTTCAAGGACATCGAGAGCATGGAGGAGGCATTCAGATGAGCGCCAAACGGAAAGTCCGAGTCGCCTTTTTCGACTTTGCCTGCTGCGAGGGGTGCCAGATCGAGTTGACCAACCTGAGCGACCCGATCTTTGTCGGCCTTTTGGACCACATCGAATTCGTCGAGTTCCGCGAGGCCATGTCGGAGCGAACGACCGAGCCGATCGATATCGCCTTCATCGAGGGGTCGTTCACCCGGGAGTCCGACCGGGCCCGTCTGGAGAATATCCGCAAGCGGGCTTCGATCGTCATCGCCTACGGCGCCTGTGCCGCCACGGCCGGCATCAACGCCATGAAAAACCACACCACGGACTACAAAGCCTTCGTCTACGGGAAGGACGCCGGCCTGCCCCACCTGGACAGCCAAAAAGCCCAGCCCGTAAGCGCCGCCATCAAGGTCGATTATGCCCTTCACGGCTGCCCCATGGACCGGGCCGAGTTTGTCCGCGTGGTCTCTCATCTTCTGCACGGCAAGGAGCCGGTCATTCCCAACTATCCCGTCTGTGTAGAATGCAAGATGAAGGAGACAGTCTGCCGGTATGACCTGGCCGACCATTGCCTCGGGCTCGTCGCCCGGGCCGGCTGCGGCGCCCCCTGTCCGGCCGACGGCATTCCCTGCGAAGCCTGCCGCGGCTTTTGGGACAATCCCAATGAAGAGGCTCTCGAGGAGGTCCTGAAGTCCAAGGGAGGGCTCTCGCCGGAGCGGGCCAAGGATAAATCCCGGATGTTCACATCCACCATGAGGAGGGATGCACAATGACCCAGAACTTATCGATCAACGTCCATCACCTGACCCGAGTCGAGGGCCACGGCAATATCATCGTCGACGTCAAGAACGGAAAGATCGAGAAAATGCAGTGGCAGGTGCCGGAAGCCCCCCGCTTCTTCGAAGCCATGGTGCGGGGCCGTCACTACACCGAGGTGGCTCGGATCACTAGCCGGATCTGCGGGATCTGCTCCATCGGCCATACCCTGGCCTCCGTGAAGGCAACGGAAAACGCCCTCGGTATCCGGATCTCCCCGCAAACATTCAAGCTGCGGACCCTGATCAAACACGCCGAGAACTTCGATTCGCACGTCCTGCACATCTACTTCCTGGTCGCCCCCGACCTGTTCAGCGTCCCGTCCGTCTTCCCGTTGGTCCCCACCCACACGGAGGTCGTCGTCCGGGCCCTCCGGATGAAGCGCCTCGGCCACGAGTGGGGGTCCCTCCTGGGCGGCCGGACAACCCACCCCAACCGGGTCATCCCGGGCGGGTTCGCCGAGTACCCGACCGAGGGGGAACTGAAGGACCTCCGTCAGCGCCTGGTCAACGCGCAGCCGGATCTCGACGCCACGGTCCAGACTGTTCTTTCCGTCGCCGACAAGGTGCCCTCCTTTGAGCGCCCGACGGAATACATGGCCCTGTCGAGCGACCAGGAATACGGGCTCTATGACGGCGTCATCCAGACGGTCATGCCAGATGGAAAGAAGCAGCGCTGGCCGATCGCCGAATACAAGTCGTGCACAAACGAATACGTGGTTCCCCAGTCCACCGCCAAATACACCAAGAACAAGATGGGCTCCTACATGGCCGGCGCGTTGGCCCGGTTCAACAACAACTATGACCAGCTCCACCCGGAGGCCAAGAAGCTGGCCGAAGCCCTGAAGTTCAAGCCCCTCTGCTTCAATCCCTACATGAACAGCGTCGCCCAGCTCGTCGAGGTCGTCCACAGCGTCAAGGATTCCATACGGCTAATCGACGAGGTGCTCGCCGGCGGATTCAAACCGGAGGAGCTGGCCAGGCCGACGAAACACGGCCAGGGCCAGGGGGCGGTCGAGGTCCCGCGGGGCATCCTGTTCCACGACTATGGCTATGACAAGAACCTGATGTGCACCGGCGGGAACTGCATCATTCCGACCAACCAGAATCACGCCAATATCCAGCTGGACTTGGAAGTGCTGGTGCCGAAACTCCTCGCCGCCAAGAAGGATGAAAAAACCATCGAGCTCGGGCTGGAGATGCTGGTCCGGGCCTACGACCCCTGCATTTCCTGCTCGACTCACTACTTGAAAGTGGAATTCAAGCGCTAGTGGTGCGTTTCACAATAGCTTGGCCTAGTCATGATCATCAGAAGACGCGCCACCGCGGGGGAGTTTGAGGGGGACGGCGTCGTTCCCCTCAGGGGGTCAGCGGAGCCAGGCGAAGCGCCGAGGGGGGAGCTTGACTCCTCCCTGGAAGTGTCCCGTCTATGCAGAGGACTATGGCAGGGAACTTACGAGACGGGACACTAGCTGTTGCGCTACATCATCGGCATCGGCAACTATTCCATGGCCGATGACGGAATCGGCCTGCGGATCGTCGAGCACATCGCCAGAAACGGCCTGGACCGGGGTTTTGAGACCATCGACCTCGCCGACGAAGGGATGCGTCTTCTTTTTTATCTCAATGCAGAAACGGAGAGGATCGTCCTGATCGACGCCGTGGACCTGGGCCTTCGGCCCGGGGAATACCGTCTCTTCAAGCCGGAAGATGTGGAATCGACGCAGGAAATGAAGAGACTGACGACCCACGAATCCGATATCCTGGCGATCCTCAAGTTCGCCCAGAGCCTCGGCTATCGCCTCCCCCCCATCACCATATTGGGCATCCAGCCGGAAGATCTAAGCCAGGGTATGGAGCTGTCGCCGGCCCTCCAAAGACAATTGAGCACATATCTCCGGGTGGCGTTGGAAGAAGTAGGTAAAGAAAGCTAGCCGGGCCCGGAAATGAGCCGACTCTCAGGCCGGGTGCTCGACCGCGAGGGGAAGTATAACCACAAAAGTCGTCCCTTGCCCAGGCTTGCTCTGGACGGAGATCTGGCCGTCATAGCGCATCACCAGGTCCCTGGTGATCGCCAGGCCCAAACCGGTCCCCTCTTTGACCTGGGCTTTGGCGTTTGGAGCCCTGTAAAATTCTTCGAACAAATGATCGAGCGATCCCTCCGGGATGCCGATGCCCGTGTCCGAGACTTCGACGCGGGCTAAGCCGGATTCCAAACCAAGCGCGACCAGAATACGACCACCTTCGGGTGTGTATTTGACGGCGTTGGATACGAGGTTATTGAAGATGCGGTCCAAACCCTCTGTCCCGGCGTTAACCGTAACCGGAACATCCTTCAATGGGTGATACACCAGCTCAATATGATTTTCCCGAGCCGCCGTCTCGAACCGCTCGACAACCTGCCGAATGATCTCATCGAGCCGCACAGCAGCACGCTCCTCCTTGAGACCCAGCTCGTTTTTCCCGGCCGCGAGGTCAAGCAAATCATCGATCAGAGCCTGGAGAAAATCCGCCCGGTGCAGGGCCCTTCTGATGATGTCCCGCTGCCCATCGCTCATAGTCCCGACATAGCCGGCCGTCATCGTCCGCAACAGGCTTCGGATGACGCTGACCGGCGACCGCAGCTCGTGAGTGACCATCAAAACAAATTTTGATTTCATCTCGTCGAGCTGGCCGAGGGCCCGGTAGGCCATCGCGTTCTCAATAGCGATGCTCCCCTCGCTCGCCATAGCGGCCAGAAAGTTGGCATCGGCATCCGTGAAATGGTTCAACTCGGTGCTGTAGGCGCGGATAAGGCCGAGAGGGCCCTTCTTCCCCTGGAGCGGTGCGGAGAGCATCGAATAGATGCCTTCAGTCAGAGCCTGGGCGCGGTATTGAAGGCGCCCGTCGCTGCGCACGTCGGCCACGGCGATAACCCGGCCGGCCAGCACCTCGCGCACGAGCGGGTTTTGAACTACCACCAAGTCCCCCTTCTTGACATAGGAGTCGCTGAGCCCGTAGACGGCCGCGACACGCAGACGCGCTCCGCTCTCGTCGAGCAGCCGGATTGAGCAAGCGCGGACACTCATGGCATCGGCCGTCCGCCGCACGATGCGGTCCAGCACCTGCTCCAACTCGAGCGTCGAGTTGATCGTCTGGGCGCTGTCATAGAGGGTCTGGAGGCGGCTGTAGGCCCGCTGCAGGTTTTCGCTTAATTCTAAGACTTCCCGTTCCCTCCGGCGAAGCCGGCTGTTGATGGTCGAGGCGAGGTAGGCGGAGACGAACATGGCGCTGACAAAAAACAACATCACCCCGGAGACAAAGAGCGGGCGGTGGTGGAGCTCCGATGCGGCCCCGGCGAACGGGGAAACATGAGGCAGCCGGCCCGCATATTCCAGCCAGACCGTCGCTCCGACCAGAAGGGTGGCCGTAGCCGCATATAGAAACGTGGCCCGCGGCGACAGGAGGATCGCCGCGATGATGATGTGGAAAAAGAAGTAAAACAAAGCCGGGCTCTCGACGCCCCCGGAAAAATGAATGATGGCGGTCATCGCCAGCCAATCGAGGCCGATCTGGACCTTGGTCAGGCGGTGAAACCAGATGATATTGGGCGGCTCCGTCCGCAGAAGCCGGCGCAGGATGAAGTAAAAAACGGCGTTATACGCAAGGATGACGACGCCAATAACATACAAGGGAGCCGCGGCCAGCGGCAGGGCGAACACCGCCGTGGCCAGCCAGGTTGCCGCGAGCAGGCCCAGGCCGGCCAGCCAGCGGATGGTGATAAACCGCGCCACGCTGGAGACGAGCTCCTGGTCAACCAGTCCCAAGCGGGCGCCATGAGAATCGTCCATCGTCACCCTGCTGATCAATGAGGAGGCCGGCTTGGATTTCACTCCGGCCGCAGGAGAGGCTCCATCAGGCCGGCTTTTTAACCAGATGTTCGCGGACTTTTTTCAATAATTCGGCCGGCTCGATCGGCTTCTCGATGAAGGCGTCGACCGGTAGATAATCTT
>CAYGXD010000153.1:0-7884 GCA_964353705.1 uncultured Eubacteriales bacterium
ATAATCCCTCTCCGAAATCAACTCGGAGGGGAAGCCAATTTCATCGGCCTCTCTGCCTCCCCTTCTCGGGCGGGGCATGAAACCCCGCCCTTCGACCAAGGGGGCGGCTCCCCCTTGGAACCCTCTACGAGCGGCTCCCCGTGGCAAGCCACGGGGCATATTCGCCGCTCGTCAAAGCAGATAGAGCAGAGAAATAGCAGGACGCCGCCCTGAACCCGCAATTCCGGTCACTCGTCGGAGCACTTTTTTTGTTCGTAGCCGCAGGCCGTATAAAAAATGGCCCGGTCGAAAAAGAGGGAGATGCGGTTGTTGAGCTCGATGGCCTGGTAGAGGTCATAGGTGGTGTCCAGGAGTCCCTCCTCCATGACTTTTCGCCAGAGGTTTCGCCGGATCAGGATGAGCGCCTGGATGACTTCCGATAGGGCGAATCCTTCCCGGCGGCGCTCGTCCCCCAATGCCCTGTAATCCCTGGCCACCTCTTCTTTGGAGGTCTCATGAGAAATCCACTTTCCGAGCTGGCTGAAAACTCGGAAAGCTCTCCCGTAAAGCGCGGCCGGGTCAAATTGGAGATAGGTGTGTGTATTGACATCCTTGCTGATATCAGCGAGCCAGGAGTTGGTAAGGTCGGCAGCATTGCGCTCAATAAGGTCGACCAGTTTTTGAGAGACCGGAGTGAGATGATAAGAGGTTTTTTTACCCTCGGTACTCATATCCCTCCTCCTTGGTTTCATCTTTACACCAGTTTCCATTCAAAGTCAACCGCCCAGAACGACTCCGGTCACGGACAAATTATGGCCCGGATGACGCCGTCCTGGTAGCCAGCGGCAAGTTCGAAAGCCTGCCGGGCCTCCCCCAAGGCGAACCGGCGTGTTGCCATAAAGCGCATTTCCACCTGCTTGTTCTTGATGAGGTCGATGGCTTCACGAACGCAGAATCTCTGCCGGCGGACGTTGTGGAGTGAAAGCTCCTTGCGCCGGAGGGTGTGGACATCAAAAGAAATCCGATCCACGGTGGGGATCCCGATGATAAAAAGGCGGCCGCCGGGCCGGAGGAGTTCCACGGCTTGGGATAAAGCGGACTGGTCGCCGCAGCATTCAAAAACGGCGTCGAGCCCCCTCGGGGCGAGACCTCTAATCCGGGCACCGATATCTTCCCGGTCGGGATTCCCGGCCCAGGAGGCCCCGGCCTTCAGGGCTATCCCCACCCGGTCATCAATCCTATCGGTCACATATATGGCGCCTGCGCCGGCCGCCCGGGCGGCCAGAAGGACGCTCAGCCCGATCGGGCCGGCGCCCAGGACGGCGACCGTTTCAGGCACCGGTTCGCCCGCGAGCTTGAGTCCGTGGACGGCGATACTCAGAGGCTCGACGAGGACGCCCTCCTCCAAAGTCATTTCGGGCGGCAGGCAGAAACAGTTGTCCTCCGGCATGACAATGCGCTCGCAGAGGGCTCCGGCAAGCTGGCCGGGAGTTCCCAGGTAGAGAAGGCGGCGGCAGGTGTTCGGCCGTCCGGCCAGGCATTGATCGCAGGCTCCACAGACGATCGCCGGGTCTACGGCGACACGGTCGCCCTGCCTTAAACGCCGGGCCGAAGGGCCGGCTTTTTCCACGGTGCCGGCGCATTCATGCCCGATAACAAAAGGATAGCGCACGATCTGATCGCCGATCCCCCCCTCCGTGTAGTAATGGATATCCGAACCGCAGACCCCGACGGCGCCGACGCGGACGAGCACATCGGAGTCCCGGGCGAGCTCAGGCTCGGCTACTTCCCGGGTTTCAATCGTCCTGATCCCCGTGAGGAACGCCGCTTTCATCGTCCAGTTTTCCTCCCGGTCTCTCCGCCATTCAGGGACGCAAGAATATTCTCAACTCCCTGTGAGGCCGCTCATCAGAACGGGTTTTCGGTCGGGTAGAGAAGTCCGGCCGGGCGATTGAAATAGACCTCGTCAATCCCCAGCATGCGCACGGCCGCAAACAGGGGCCGCCCGGCGTGCTGGAAAGCGACGGCGGTGTGGTGCGGGAACCGTTTCTCGATCAGGACATGCCGGTAAAACCTCCCCATCTCCTTGATCGCGAAGACACCGATGCTGCCGAAGGACCTGGGGTCTATATCAAGCACCTCACCTTCGGCCGCGTAGGCGCGGAGCGCCGTATCGGCCGTGGACTGGAGCCGGAAGATAGTCACCCCGCCCGGCTTGATGCGGCCTTCCATGGTACCGCGCGTGATGTCGGGCTCTTTGTCGCCCTCCATCAACCGGTGCATGATGAGCTGATACTTGAGCGCGCTCCCGATCATGCAGACAGACGGAGTGTTGCCGCAGTGAAAGCCCATGAAGAGGTCGGTCGGCTTGTAAGAGCCGACCTTCTTCCGGTCCGCCTCGATCATGTCCCGGGGGACGGAATTATTGACGTCGAGGAGGGTAGCCGGGAGCTCGGTCGCGCAGGTCGCCATGTATTCGCTCAGCGCGCCGTAGATGTCGACTTCGCAGGAAACCGGAATTCCTCTCGCGGCCAGCCGCGAGTTGATGTAGCAGGGCACGAAGCCGAAATACTTCTCAAAGGCCGGCCAGCACTTGTTGGCGAAAACGCCGAATTCGGACGCGCCCAGTTGGGCTTCCATGAACTTCAGGAGCGCGACTTCGTACTGGGCCAGCTTTTCGAGAAGGTCGGGGTAGTCCAGCCCTTGGCCGAGCTCTCTGGCCATATCTTTGGCGACAGCCTTGATTTTGGGGTTGCCCCTGGCTCCGAGAAAGACATCGTAGAGATCGAGCTCGCTGTTCTCCATGACCTCGACTCCGAGATCATAGAGAGGCTTGATCGGAGCGTTGCAGGCGAGGAAGTCCTGCGGCCGGGGCCCGAAGGCGAAGATTTTGAGCTTCCGGAGGCCCAGGATGATCCGGGCGACCGGCAGAAAACCCGCGATCATGTCGGCCACTTCAACGGCGCTTCCGACGGGGTATTCCGGGATATAGGGAGAGAGGCGCCTCAGACCGATGTTATAGCTGGCGTTCAGCATCCCGCAGAGGGCGTCCCCGCGGCCGTTGACCAGGTCTTCGCCCGTTTCTTCGGCGGCGGCGGCCAACATAACAGGCCCGTTGAATTTCTGGGCCAGCAGCGTCGTCGGCCCCTCCGGCCCGAAATTCCCCAAAAAGATGACCAGCGCGTTGATCCCCTTTTCGCCGATCTCCCGCTCGGCGTCCAGGACATGGGATTCGTTCTCGACCACGGTTTGAAGCTCGACAATCGGGATTTTCTTCGCCCGGCACTCTTTCGCCAGCCGGATCCGCCTTTTCCGCGACAGCTCCACCGGGAAGCAGTCGCGGCTGACGGCGATGAGGCCCAATTTCACTTTCGGGATATTCTTCATTTTATCTCTCCTTTTTTCTGGCCATAGTAAGCTCCGGGACCGTGCTTCCTCAGAAAGTGCTTGTCCAGGAGATAGCGAGGGAATCGCGAAGCCGGGGGGCCCAAAAACAAAGTCCCCAGGGCCATCTTCGCGATCCTCTCCAGGGATAGGCAGTTCTCGACCGCCTCCCCGGGCGTCCGGCCCCAGGCGAAAGGACCGTGGCCGGCGACCAGGACACCCGGCCTGTCGAGCGGAGCGATCCTTTTGAAACGTTCTCTGATGACCTTGCCCGTGTTGAGCTCGTAGTTTCGCGCGACCTCTTCGCGCTTGAGGAAACGCGTGACCGGGACAGGTCCGTAAAAGACGTCGGCGTGAGTTGTCCCCAGACAGGGGATCTCCCGGCAGGCCTGGGCATATATGGTCGCATATTCGCTGTGGGCATGGGCAATGCCGCCGATTGTCGGGAAGGCCCGATAGAGCTCGAGATGCGTCGGAGCATCCGAGGACGGGCTGAGCCGGCTCTCGATTCGTTTCCCGGCGAGGTCCACAAGGACGATGTCCGAGGGCTTCATCTTCTCATAGGAGATACCGCTGGGCTTGATGGCCATGATGCCCTTTTTCCTGTCCAGCCCGCTGGCGTTGCCGAAGGTGAGCGTGACCAGGCCGAACCGGATCAGGTCCAGGTTCGCGCGCCAGACTGCCTCTTTGAGCTCGCTGAGCATCAACCGCTCCTTCTCTGCCGGTCGCGGATCGCAAGGAGGTCTTTCATCACGTTGTGCAGCCTCCCCGAACCAGCCCTAGTGCCGAAGGCGTCATGGAGCTGGGCGTACAGCTTGTACAATTCTTTATAGACGGCCTGATCCGCCCGGCTCGGACGGAAGGTCTGGGCCTTGATCCCGCACATGGCTGCCTGGGCCGACTCGAAATCATCATACCCTCCCCTGGCCTTCCCGGCAACCACGGCCGCCGCAATCGCCGAGCCGAGCGCGCATGTCTGCCCGGAATGGGCGATCTTCATCTCCCGGCCCATCACGTCGGCGTAGATCTGCATGAGCAACGCGTTCTTCTCGGCGATGCCGCCGCAGTTGATGACCTCGGAGATTTTGACGCCGTACTCTTCGAACCGGTTGATGATAGTCAGAGCGCCGAAGGCGGTGGCCTCGAGGAGCGCCCGGTATATTTCCGCCGGGGTAGTGTGGAGTGTCTGGCCCAAGATGAGGCCCGTCAGCCTCTGGTCCACCAGGATGGTCCGGTTGCCGTTGTTCCAATCCAGTGCGAGGAGCCCCGATACGCCGGGCCGGAGTTCTGCCGCTCCGGCCGTCAGCGCTTTGTGAGATCCTCCGGCCGGACCGCCGGGCCGGATGGTGTCTACGAACCAGTTGAAGATATCGCCCACCGCCGACTGCCCCGCCTCGAGCCCGAAGCAGCCGGGGAGGACCGAGCCGTCCACGATGCCGCAGAGGCCCGGTATATCGGCCAGCGGCTCGGCGTTCGGCCAGACGGCGATGTCACATGTGCTCGTCCCTATTATTTTAATCAGCCGGCCGGGCCGGACGCCCGCCCCGACGGCCCCGAGATGGGCATCGAAAGCGCCTACGGCGACCGGGATCCCGGCGGGAAGGCGCAACCGGCCGGCCCACTGGGGCGTGAGTTTTCCGGCGATGATGTTTGAAACGTAGGATTTTCCGTAGAGCCGCCGGCGCAACTCGCCCAGCTTGGGGTGGAGTTTGGCCAGGAATTTCTCGGCCGGCAACCCGCCCCAAGCATCGTTAAACATCGCTTTGTGGCCCGCGGCGCAACGGCTGCGCTTCATGATCAGGGGGTCGGTGATGCCGGTGAGAAGGCCGGGAATGAAGTCGCAACACTCCACCCAGCTCGAGGCGGCTTCGAAAACCGCCGGGTCGGCCCGAAGGCAATGGAAGATCTTGCTGAAGAACCACTCCGAAGAATAGGTGCCGCCGCACTTGGCCAAGTACTCGGGATGCTCCTTGCGAGCGAGTTCGGTTATCATGGACGCCTCGGCATGCCCCGTGTGGTCCTTCCAGAGCCAGGCTTGGGCGTTCGGATTTTTCTTGAACTTTTCCTGAAAGCTCAGCGGCGTCCCGGTGTTGTCCACCGGAATTGGGGTCGAGCCCGTACTATCGACTCCGCTGCCGATTATCCGGCCCGGGTCGAACGACCGGTCGATCTTCCTGGCTTGGTCCAGGACCGACCGGACGACAACCTCTGTCCCCCGGATATAGTCGGCCGGGTTCTGCCGTGCCAGGTCCGGGTCGGCTGGATCCAGGATGATGCCTTCCTTTCCCGTTTCGTAGGGATGAACCGCAGTGGCCAGTTCACCGCCGTCCGCCGTGTCGACGAGAAGCGCCCGAACGGAATTGGTCCCGAAATCAAGCCCCAAGGTAAAAACCCGCTTCTTCATGGTTTTTCTCCATCAGACGCCGGTTTTGATGGGCAGCACGGCGCCAGTCCCCGCAACGCCCGCAGACTACTCTACTTTCCATTCATGGATGCCGGCCGCCCAGTCCTTCTGGCATTGGACCTCCAGGCGGAGGGATTTGGTTTGGACCGGCCGGAATCTCACCCTATTGAAAATGTCCTTTTCCACCCCGAAGGGGCCGCCGGCCCGGACCGGCACCCAGGTTTGTCCCTGGCGGTAGAAGAGCTGCCAGGACGCCGGGACCCGGCATTCCCCCTGGCCGGTGTCGTCGAACCAGTAAACCTCAGCTCCGGAGACAGTGACCGGGCGCTCGAATTCATATTGGACCCACTCTTGAGTGCCTTTGTTCGGCCACCAGTTCAAATAGGGGTGGGCGTGATCATTGGAGTTCCTAGGGTCCCACTGATCGTTGACCGCGCTTGCCGGCTTATCTCCGGATGTGCTGACCGCGCTTGCCGAAGCGATGCTCGGCCGGGGTAGCGGCCTGGCCAGTGATTCCTCTCGCGGCAGCCAAACGGTCATCTCCCCTTCCCCGCGATGAGCCCAAGCATAGTACGGGACGGCGATAAACTCCTGTTTTTTGCGGCCGACTTCCCCGGCCCTTCGGCCGGCTATAAGGGCTGCCGCCTCTCCCTTGATGACCGTCACGCCTGTGAGCAGGTCATCGCGGCGCTCCGAAGCGAGGGGAACTTCATCGGGCAGGACGAGGTGCGTCACCTGCCCGCCGTTGTCTGCCCATTCGGCGCAGTAGACGATCGGCCCGCGCTCCAGGGCCACCCGACCCGCATCATCCCTGACCGCGGCGTTGGCGGTGACCCGCCGGACGGACAAGGGAAAATTGACCTCAACCGTATCGCCGTCCTTCCAGGCCCGGCGGAGGCAGGCATAGCCCTGGACAATTTCAGGGGTGACGGCTTCTCCATTGACGTAGATCGTGACTGTATCGTCCGGATTCTCGATGTACTGATAAAGATCGCCGGGGACAGGATGCCCGGCCGCCCAGCCGGGGATCCGGATGTTCAGCCCGAATTCGGCGGCCGATTGCGGGTGGACGACGATCTTCACAGTCCCGTCCCAAGGATAGCGGGTCTGCTGCTCGATCCGGAGGTTTTGGGCGCCCAGTGTCAGGCTTGATTCGCTCCCTACGAACAAATTCACATACAGGGAGTCGTTCTGCTTCGCGTAAACAAAGCCCGGAATCGCGGGGACGAAACGCACGATGTTGCTCGGACAGCAGGCGCAGTTGAACCAGGGGCTGCGGTGGTACTGGCCGAAGGATTCGAGCGGGTTCGGATAGAAAAAGAGGTCACCGCTCATACCCACCCCCGAGAGGAATCCGTTGTAGAGCGTACGCTCCAGGATGTCGACGTACCGGGACTCGCCCTTGAGGAGGAACATGCGCCAGTTCCAAAGGACATAGCCGATCGAAGCGCAAGTCTCGCAATAGGCGGAGGAGTTGGGCAGATCGTAAGCCGGACCAAAGCCTTCGATCCCGCCGGCCGCCCCGATCCCGCCCGTAATGTACATTTTCTTATAAGCGACGTCATCCCAGATCCTGTCCAAAGCCTGGATGTAGGCCTCCTCACCTGTCAGGGCGGCCACGTCGGCCATACCGGAATACATGTACATCGCCCGGACGGCGTGGCCGACGGCCTCGGACTGCTCGATCACCGGCTTGTGGTCCTGGGAGTATTCGCCGTAGAGCTTGCGGTCCTTGGAGTTGCCCCTCTCGTCCAGGAAGTACTTGGCCAGGTTGAGGTATTTCTTTTTTCCGGTCAGCCGGTAGAGCTTGACCAGGCCGATCTCGACCTCTTGATGACCCGAGGTGCCGTGTTTCTTCCCGGGTCCGAAGACGCTCTCGATGAGGTCGGCGCTCTTGAGGGCGACGGCCAGGAGATTTTTCTTTCCCGTCGCCTTGTTATAGGCGACCGCCGCCTCATAGAGGTGCCCGAGGTTGTAGAGTTCATGGCTCATGTAGAGGTTCGACCAGCGCTCCTTGCCCACCCAATCTACAGGCGGGTTGGCCGGGTCGATGGTCCGGGCCGTGTAAAGATAGCCGTCCTTCTCCTGGGCGGCGGCGATCTTGCCGATGATCTCGT
>CAYGXD010000154.1:0-7882 GCA_964353705.1 uncultured Eubacteriales bacterium
GAGCGCGAGCAGACGCTCAACCAGCTCCTGGTCGAGATGGACGGGTTCGACTCGAACGAAGGCATCATCCTCATCGCCGCCACCAACCGGCCCGACATTCTCGACAGCGCTCTGCTCCGTCCCGGCCGCTTCGACCGCCGTATCGTCGTCAACATGCCCGACGTCAAAGGCCGCGAGGAGATCCTGCAAGTCCACGTCCGGAAGATACCTCTCAACACCGACGTCGACCTGAAAGTCCTCGCCCGCTCGACCCCGGGTTTCTGCGGCGCCGACCTGGCCAACCTGGTCAACGAAGCCGCCCTGCTCGGGGCCCGATGCGGCCAGGCGAACGTCACAATGAACGACATGGAAATGGCCAAGGATAAGGTTCTGATGGGTGTCGAGCGCAAGAGCATGATCATCTCCGACGAAGAAAAAAAGAGCACGGCCTGTCATGAGGCCGGCCATGCCCTGGTCGCGCAGCTCATTCCCGAAGCCGATCCCATCCACAAGGTGACCATCATCCCGCGCGGGCTGGCCCTCGGCATCACCCAGCAGCTTCCGCTCGACGACCGCTATACCTACAGCAAAGAGTACCTCGAGGCCCAGCTTTCGGTCCTCCTGGCCGGCCGGGTGGCCGAGACTCTGCTCCTCGGCCAGACCACGACCGGCGCCGCCAACGACTTCGAAAAGTCCACCGAGATCGCCCGCAAGATGGTCTGCCAGTGGGGAATGTCCGAGCTGGGACCGCTCACTTACGGCGAGCGCGACGACCTCATCTTCCTGGGCCGCGACCTGGCCGTGAACAAGAACTTCAGCGAGCGGACCTCCGAGCTGATAGACGAGCAGGTCAAGAAGATCATCGGCGCAAGCTACGTCCGTTCGCAGGAGCTTATCGAGCACAACAAGGACAAGCTCATGGAGATCGCCAAGGCGCTGCTCGAGAAGGAAGTCCTGGACTCGGACGAGATCGAGAAGCTCACCGGCGTTATAAAAACGCCGCGGGAGCAGGACCAGGCCGACCGTAAGATGCCGTTCCCCCCGGCCTCCCCCGCTCCGGAAAAAGCGGAGGAAGCCGGCGGTGCCCAAGCGGTCAATCCGTTGGGCAAACCCGACTTGGTGAAAGCGTAAGCTTTGGGAGAGACACACAGATTCCGGGCCAGAGGAAAGACCTTTGAATTGGGCCGGAGGACCTGGCTCGTAGGCGTCGTCAACGTCACCCCGGACTCTTTCTTCAACGGGGGTCTGTATTTCGAGCCCGCCCGGGCCATCGAGCACGCCCTGGCCCTGGCCGCCGACGGGGCGGACATCATCGATGTCGGCGGGGAGAGCTCGCGGCCCGGTTCCAGCCCCATCCCCGCCAAGGAAGAAAAAAAGCGGATATTGCCCGTCGTCGAGGTGTTGAAACAGAAGGAAAACGTTCTGATCTCGGTCGACACGACCAAGGCCGAGGTCGCCGAGGCCGCCCTGGCCGCCGGCGCGGACATAATCAACGATATCAGCGCCGGCCGTTTCGACCCCCGGATGCTCCCGGTCGCGGCCAGGAGCGGCGCCGGGCTTATCCTGATGCATATGAAAGGTACACCCCGGACGATGCAGATCGCCCCCCACTATGACGATGTGCTGGGCGAAGTCAAGGCCTTTTTGAAAGAGCGTCAGGAGGCGGCCGAAGCGTGCGGAGTCCGGCGGGAGAGCATCCTCCTCGACCCGGGGATCGGTTTTGGAAAGAAGCTCGAGCACAACCTCGCTCTCCTCAACAACCTGGAAGCGCTCGCCGGTCTGGAGCGGCCGTTGCTCGTAGGCATCTCCCGGAAGTCGTTTATCGGCAAAATCCTGAAACTCGAGGCCCCGGACAGGTTCGAAGGGACGATCGCCGCCGCAGTCGTGAGTATTCTCCGTGGCGCCTCTCTCCTTCGCGTCCACGACATCCAGGCCGTCAAAAGGGCAGTCGCCGTGGCGGAGGCCATCATGAGCCAGGGAGCCGCCGGAAACCCCGTGGAGGGACAGGGCAAGCCCTATGTTCACTGATATCCTGAATGCCCTAACTCACATGAATATCGGGGATGTCCTGGATATCCTTCTGGTCGCCTTCATCCTCTATTCTTTCTTTCGCCTGATCAAGGATACCCGGGCCTACCAGATGGCCATCGGCATTGTCATCATCGGCCTCTTCTACCTGATCACGCAGTGGGCCCGGCTCGCCGTCTCCCATCGCCTGATCAAGAGCTTCACAACCTACTTCATCATCGCCATAATCGTCCTTTTCCAGTCCGAGATCCGGCGATTCCTCACGGGGCTTGGCTCGAGGACCTTCCGCCGGCCGTTCTCTCTCCGGTCCCTCGAGGAAAAGCTCGAGGACCTCTTTCTGGCCGTGGACTATCTGTCGCAGAAAAAGATCGGAGCGCTTATCGCCGTGGAAAAAGAGATCTCGCTCAAGGTTTTCGCCGACCGGGGGACGCGGCTGGACGCGCTGCTCTCCAAGGACCTGCTGGTGAACATTTTTTTTCCGCATTCGCCCCTTCACGACGGGGCCGTAATCCTCCAGGGGAACAAGGTCCTGGCCGCCGGATGCCTGCTGCCGCTCCCGGCGTCGCACAATCTGGGTGAGGAATTCCTGGCCCGCACCCGCCATCTCGCCGCCCTGGGCCTGTCGCAGGAAACGGACGCCGCCGTCATCGTGGTCTCGGAAGAGACGGGCGCCATCTCGCTGGCGACGAAAGGCTACCTGACCAAGGTCCAGGACAAAGAGCTATTGAAAGGCGCGCTGCTGCGTTATCTAGAGCAAAGATGATCAAGACCGTCCGCAACTTTTTCGTCCGCAACTGGGAGCTCAAGCTCCTTTCGCTTTTCCTGGCCTTCGTCCTCTGGCTCTCCCTTATCCCCGAGGAGAAAACGTTCTCCGAGAAAACGCTGACCATCCCCCTCGAAACTCACAATATCCCGGCGGACATGGAGCTCGTCGAGAAGCCGGATCCGTCCGTAGACGTCACCATCCGCGCTCCCAACCGGATGATAAACGAGATCAGCGCCGCCAACGTCTTCGTCAAGCTCAACCTCAGCTCGGCCATCGTCTTCCAACAGGAGTACCCCGTCAACGAGACCATGATCAGCCTCCCGCCCGGGGCCAAAGTGGTCCGCATATCTCCCACCAAGGTCAGGCTCAAGCTGGAACGGACGCAGGAGGTCATGCTCGACATCGTCCCGACCATCATCGGCCAGGCCAAGGAGGGATACGGAGTTTCCAAGATCGAGATCACGCCGCCCCGCGTCCTGGTCAAGGGACCGGAAAGCAAGATCAGGGAGAAGGAAAAAGTCACCACCAGCCCCATTAACATCTCAGAATTCAGCGCCTCCACCGAGGTCGAGGCCGACCTCATCCTGCCTAAGCCCGAGCTGCGCCTGGCCTCGCCGCGGTCCCGGATCCGGGTGAAGATCTTCCTGGAAGAAATCAAGGCTCCGGGAAAGCCTGAACCCAAAAGAAAGCAATGAAAAGACTCTTCGGAACTGATGGAATCAGGTCCGTCGCCGGTCAGTATCCACTCGATCGTCCCACCATCCAGGGGCTCGGCTTGGAGCTCATCAGGCTCCTGGAAGCGGAAGGGCTGGCGCCCCGCATCCTCATCGGCCGAGACACCCGGGAGTCCGGCCCCTGGATCGAACAAAGCGTGACCTCGGGAGTCGAGGCGGGCGGCGGTGAGGCCATCTCGGCAGGGATCGTCCCCACCTCCGCCGTCTCGTTTCTGACCAGGAGACACCGGTTTTCCGCCGGGGTCGTGATCTCCGCCTCCCATAATCCTTACCGGGACAACGGTATCAAGGTTTTTTCTTCGGAGGGAATCAAGATCTCGGACGAATGGGAGCTGCGGTTGGAAAAGGCCATCCTGGACGGCAAAAGAAAAGCCGGGCTCTTGAAAAAGGGGAACAAGGTCAATCCCCGCGCCGAGCTGGCCGACGAGTACGAGGAGTTCCTCATCGCCCAGCTGAGGAAGGTCCGGGTCCCCGAAGACCTGACGGTCGTCCTCGATTGCTCCAACGGAGCCAGCTCGGTCATCGCCCCGACGGTCTTCTTCCGGCTGGGTTTCAGGGTGATCCCCATTTTCAACCTCCCCGACGGGAAGAACATCAACCGGCGCTGCGGCTCCCTCCACCCCACCAATCTGGCCCGTCATGTCGTCGCGGCCCGGGCAGACCTGGGCATCGCCTACGATGGGGATGCTGACCGGGCCCTCTGGGTGGATGAAAAGGGAAGGATCCTGAACGGGGATCACACTCTTTTTGTCCAGGCCGGCTTCATGAAGGACCGGGGCCGGCTCAAATCGGGCGCGGTTGTGGCCACCACGATGAGCAACATGGGATTGGAAAAGGGCCTGCGGGACATGGGCCTCGAGCTCCTCCGGACCAGGGTGGGTGATAAATACGTCCTTGAAAAGATGCTGGAAATCGGGGCCAACCTCGGAGGCGAGAAATCCGGCCATACCATTTTCCTGGATGACTGCCCCACGGGCGACGGTATCCTGACCAGTCTGAAGATGATCGAGGCCATGCTGGCCGCCCGGGTGTCTTTTTCCGAATTGGCCGGGGGGCTCAAGGAGTTCCCCCAGGTCCTCCACAATGTCCGGGTCCGGGACAAGCGGGATTTCAAGGAGTTCCCGGAGGTCGTTCAAACGATGGACGATATCCGGACGGAGCTGGCTGCCGCCGGAAGACTGGATGTCCGATACTCCGGTACCGAGCCGCTGGCCAGGGTGATGATCGAAGGCGAAGACCTCGGCCGGATCGAAGCACTCGCCGGGCGGATGACCTCGGTCATCGGGAAATACTTAGGAGAGAAACCATGAGACTGGCGGTCAATGTCGATCACTTTGCCACGCTGCGTCAGGCCCGGAAGAGCGCTGAGCCGGACCCCGTTCTCGTCGCGCTCCTGGCCGAGCAGGCCGGAGCCGAAGGCATTGTCATCCACCTGCGCGGCGACCGGAGGCATATCCAGGAGCGGGACTTGCGGCTTCTCCGCGAGGTCGTCAAAACCAAACTCAACCTGGAGATGGCGGCCAGCGAGGAAATGAAGAAAATCGCCCTTGAGGTCCGGCCCGATGTCGTTTCGCTGGTACCCGAGCGGCATGAAGAGCTGACCACGGAGGGAGGGCTGAACGTCAGCCCGGCCAAAAGGAAGCTCGGGCCGTTCATCCGGGAGCTCCAAAAAGCCGGCATCCGGGTCAGCATATTCGTCGACCCTGATCCCGGACAGATCAAGGCCTGCGCCCAGGCCGGTGTCAACCTCATCGAGATCAACACCGGAAAATTCGCCGACCTGAAGCCGGGCCCGGCCAGAGGCAAGGCCCTGCATAAGGTGAAGGCGGCGGCGGCTCTGGGACGAAGCCTGGGCTTGGAGGTTCATGCCGGGCACGGGCTGGACTACCGGAATGTGACCGAGATTGTCTCCCTGCCGGAGATCTCCGAGCTTAGCATCGGGTTTTCCATCGTTGCCCGGGCGGCCGTCGTCGGAGTTGTCCAGGCCGTGGAGGAGATGAGGGCGCTGCTGGAAAAATAGAGAAAATAAGGGAAAGTGGGGACATGAACGGAATTTCTGAATTCCCTATCGGGTTCCCGGTTTTTACAAAAGGGTAGAAAATGGATATCAAGATCGACATCGGACGCCTTCGGACTGACCTCGAAGCGCTGGCCCGGATCGGCCGGGATCCCAGGGGCGGGATCAGCCGGCCCTCCTTCAGCCAGGCCGACTTCGCGGCCCGGGCCTGGCTCAAGGAGAAGATCTGCGAAGCCGGGCTGTGCTACCGACAGGATGGTGCCGGCAATATCTTCGGGCGCCTGGGCGACGAAGGACGGGCCGTGCTCGTGGGCTCGCATATAGATACCGTGCTGAACGGCGGAGCGTTTGACGGAGCGGCAGGTGTCCTGGCTGGACTCGAATGCCTGCGCCGGATCAAGGAGGGCGGCGTTTCCCTTTCCAAGCCCGTCGAGCTTGTTTCCTTCACCGATGAAGAAGGCAACCTGGTCGGCGATTTCCTGGGAAGTCGGGCCTTTACCGGCCTGCTGAACAAGGAGGAACTGGAGAAGGGAGTGACTTCATTTGGGCGTCCGCTCAAAGACATTTTGGCGGGGAGGGAGTTCTCGGTGGAGACCATCCTCGGCGCCCACAAGGAAAGGCCGGAGTTCGAGGCCTACCTTGAACTCCACATCGAGCAGGGAGCGATTCTTGAGACCGAAGATATCCCCATCGGGATCGTCGAACGTATCGCCGGAAAATCTTACAGGCAATGCACGTTCGTCGGCAAGGCCGATCACGGCGGGACGACTCCCCTGGAGCTCCGGCACGACGCTTTCCTGGCGACGGCGGATTTCGCGCTCCGGGGGACACGGCTGGTGGCCTCCGAACACTACGGCAGCATGATTACGGTCGGAAAAGTGACGGTCCAGCCGGGCTCATTCAGCGTCGTCCCGGGAAGGGTGGACTTCACGCTCGACGTGCGGAGCGCTTTCGAAGACACCCTGGAAACCCTGGACAAAAAGCTTCAGGCCCTGGCCGGAGACATCGCCACCACCCGGGGGGTCTCTTTCCATTCCCGGGTCGTTGACCGGACGACACCGGCAGCTCTTTCGGGCCGGATCATCGGAATTCAGGAAGAGGAATGCCGCCAGTTGGGCTATCCCGCGATGCGGATGACGAGCGGCGCCGGGCACGACGCCCAGATCGTTTCCGGGCTGGCCGAGGCCGGGATGATATTTATTCCCTGCATCGACGGAACGAGCCACGCGCCCGAGGAAATGATCAACTGGGAGGACCTGGAGAAGGGCGCCAACGTCCTCCTTCACACGCTGGCCCGTCTGGCCGGCTGAAAGCCCCGGCCGAGGCTTCTTGCCCAGATCACATCTCTTCCCGGTCAGGCCGGAAAGCCCTGAGGAGCTTGACCTCGGCGTGGGCTTTCTTGGCGTCGAGCATCTTCTGCTTGGCCCGCCTTGACCTCCTGCGCTTCTGCCGGCGGATTTTCTCTATCTCCTGAACCTGGGCGCTTTGCTCTCCCAGAATCTTCCGCTCTATCTTCTCGGCCAGGATCCGCCTGGCGAGGAACCGGTTGAGAAGCTGGGAGCGTTCGGCCTGGCACTTGACCTCGACTCCGGAGGGGAGGTGTTTGAGATAGACGCAGCTCGACGTCTTGTTGATCTTCTGTCCGCCCTTGCCTCCCCCGTGGATGAATTTCTCCACGATGTCCGGCTCACGGATACCCAGCCTCTGCATCTTCAGCCGGAGGGCTTCCTGTTTCTCCGGCCGGACTCCGAAGTTGATCATGCCTCTATCATACCACGAGTGGCTCTCAGCGGTTTCTCCGTCGCCGTTGACTGGCCAATCTCGATTTAATAGACTTCCCATTCTATTAGTACGCAGCGAGGAATGTTCAAATGAAAAAAACTGCAAAGACAATTCCTATCATGATCGCTCTTATTTGGGGCGTGAGCTCCGTCGGCGCATTCGCCGCTGCCCAGGAAAAGCCCCTCACGGTAGCCGAGCAGAGCGAGTTCAAGGCCACG
Source organism: uncultured Eubacteriales bacterium (assembly GCA_964353705.1). GTDB lineage: Bacteria > Acidobacteriota > Aminicenantia > Aminicenantales > UBA8522 > UBA8522. The sequence goes on from CAYGXD010000154.1 coordinate 7,525, forward strand.
TCGCGGCATTCCGACGTCATGAATTTCATCCACAGACTGCAGGCGTTGAGCCCGTACGTACGGGTGGAAACAATGGCCACCAGCACGGAAGGAAGAGACATCCCTCTCCTTGTGATCGGAAACCCCCTTCCCTCTCCGCGGTCCTCCAGAGGAGGATCCGGCGGCCGGGGGATCATCTACATCCAGGCCAATATCCACGCCGGGGAAGTGGAGGGCAAGGAGGCCTCGCTCATGCTGGCCCGGGACATCCTCCTCGCTCCGGAGTTGCCTTATCTGGACAAGCTGATCCTGCTCATCGCTCCCATTTTCAATGCCGACGGGAACGAAAGGATCAGCCCGGAAAGCCGGAAGCACCAGG
>CAYGXD010000155.1:0-7512 GCA_964353705.1 uncultured Eubacteriales bacterium
AACGTCCGGCCTTTGTCAACTCTAAGTATCGGGAATAGCTAAACTTAGGAGTATTCCGCGAGGCCCAAAACGGCCTCGTTTGCGGTCGCCGTTTCAGTCCTCGCTTCGAGGTGGCGGCGGGGGATGGAGGAAGACGCCGACGCCCTTTTTCTGGACCTCGGCCGCGGGGGGCAGGCCCTCGATCACGACGGTCTTGTCCGGGGCGAGCTCGGCCAGGGCGCCGAGCAGGGCTTGGAGGGCGGCCAGATGACGGGCTGTGCGGAGGGCCAGCGGGATACCTTCCTCGCCGTAGGGGACAAAAAGCCAGCCCAGCCGGGAAGCTTTGGCGTAAAACTTGTCCTTTCCGTCGACGACGAGCGAGGACGAAGGCTTTCCTTTGAGCCGGCCGTGGGAGGCGTTGGGAGTTTCGAGGAGGACGGCCATGACCCCGGCATGGTCTCCCCATTCCCGGTGGCTGAGTCCACGGAGGTTGACCGGCGAAGCCTCCAGCCGGATTTCGTACCCCTGGGCCTGGAGATCCATAAGCGCCAAGGCAGCCAGTTCGGAGCTATTCTCGTGGAAAACAATGGCGTTGATGACCGGATACTCGGGCGCGGATTCGTGGAGGTCGATCCCTAGATCGATCTGCTCCTCCCGGATGAGCTCCATTATGGCGAACGCGATCCTTTCCGTGAGAAGACCGTCGGCCTTCCCCGGATAGCAGCGGTTCAGGTTCCTGACTTCGTTGCCGGACAGCCTCTGGCCGGCCGGGTTGACGTAAACCGCGGGGTCCGGCCACTGGTCCACGGGATTGGTGAGGCGAGAGCCCAGCCGGAAAAGCCGCGGGCCCGCCGGCGTGGGCACGGCGAACCTCTGTGGGTTTCCCTCCTGGGGGTCGCTGTGGGTGAAGCCGCTGGCGTTGGCCTGAGGGATGATGAAGACGTTGCCTCGCACTGTCCGGATATTCTCTATAAGGAGGACCGAGGCGACGAGTCCGGCCGGTTCATTGGGATGGGTCCCTCCCAGGACCAGCAGGTTCCCGCCTTTTTCCTTTCCCCGGAAAATATACACTTTAGTATCGCCGTGGGTGTCCTTGAGGGGAGGGAAGTAGTCGCTCAGCCGGCGGATGGCGCTCAATCCGGAGCCCGGGAAGATCGGCTCCGCTCGGTGCATGGTTCGGAAGCTGCGGCCGGAAATGAAGCCGAGGGCCCCCGTCATCACCAGAAAAAGGACGGCCGAAACGACACTCCGGTTGATTCTTTTCATCGGCTACTTGACCAGGAAGAGCCGGAGGAGAAAGAGCGTCAGGACGAGAGCAGCCCCGGCCTGGTCCCACGGCCTTTTTTGGCGGAAAATGTACACCACGAGATGCCCACTCAGGTAGAGGACGATGAGAAGGTAGAAAATGTGGAGCATGGGCGCTAAAACACCTTATCCAAAAATGGGGCGAGAAGCAACATCCCGATGCCGGCGGCCAATTGGATGAGGGCCGGGATAAGACAATAGCGCAGGACGCGGAAGAAATTGGGTTCGCCGACGACCTGGGCGGCGAACCGGGCCGAGATGGCGGCCGGTGGGACCAGGTCGCCCAGGCTGGTGATGGCCGAAAGAGCGGAAGAGGTGAGCAGAGCGTTCTTATTGATCAGGGCGAGCATGAAGGGGATGCCAAGGATGGAGGCCGATCCGAATGTTGAGACTCCGCCGAACGCCGGAAGGCTCACCGAGATCCCGAGATAGAGCAGGATCGAAGGGAGGGAAAGGATGGACATGACGATCCAGCCGCGGGCTCCTGTCAAGGTCATGACCTGGATAAACATACCCACCCCGGCCAGGATGGAAAGCACGGGGAGGGATTCGGCGACCGCACTTTGGGTGGCTTTGAGAAAATTGACAGGGCGGCCGCAAAAAACTCCGGCCAAGGCGGCGCCCAGGAAGACGGCAGGTATACCGATGTCCGGGACGCGGCCCGCGGTTACCCCGGGCGCGAGCATCAGAATAACCAGCACCAGAAAAGGAACGGTCAGGCGGAAGCGGTATTCCGGTCCCAGCGCGGGCGGCAGGATGGACATCATCTCCTCCCGGCCGATCACCCTCAGGTCCCTGTATCCGATCACGAGCGGGATGACGACGGCGAGCGGGACGACAAGGACGGCGAGCGGCAGGGTCACACCGACATAGGGCATGTCGACTCCGCCGCCCATGATCATGATAAGGATATTGACGGGGGGCGCGATCATCCCCAGGATGCCGCCCATGACGATAAGGGCTCCGGTCTTCAGCCGCGGCAGCCCGAGCTTCATCATCACCGGAGCGATGAGCGGCCCGGAGCTGAGGATGGCGGCCGTCGACGACCCGGTCAGCATTCCCGGGAACATCAGGATGAGCATGGCCGCGAGGAGGAGCAGAACCCGGCTCCGGTAGAAAGTCCGCAGGAGCAGAGCGGTCGCGGAGTCCAGGATGCCGGCGGCCTCCAGGACCTTGATAAAGACTGTGGCCGTCAGGATGATCAGGATTGTATCGAAATAACCGAAGGCGCCCTCGACGAGATGGCGCAGGCTGGGGCCTTCTCCCGCGAACAGGGCCCCGGCCAGGGCGGAGATGGCGAGGGCCAGGCCGATCGGGACCCGGGCGGCCATGGCCAGCAGCACGAACACGGCCACCAGGAAAAAAAAGACCAGTCCCTCAGGCATTCATTTTCACTTGAAGGCTTGTTGCAGCGGCGCCTGGGCGTCGACGGTCTTCTCAACCTCGATCAGGGGGATGCCTTTGGCCTGACATATCTTGGTGAAAAAGCCGTCACCGTTTCCGGACTTTACCACTATGAGCATCTTGGCCAGAGGAAGGACTTCCGCGATGAGTTCGTCCGTTTGCTGGCCGCGCCGGGATTCTCCTCCCAGATGCAGGCCGAGCACCGGCACCTGATTCTTTTGGGCGGCGGCGATGAGATCCATGACCCGCTCCCGCTCCTTGTCCAGGTCGAGGCCGGCGGCGCCGAGGCCCTTGAGGCTGGCCCCGAGGACGAGGACGAGCGTTTTCATGTTATTAAGGTCCGCGGCCGCAGCCTGCTTGGAGAGCGTGTAGTTGAGCCCGGCCCGCTTGGCCAGGACAGCGGCGATCTGAACCTCGGCGTTCTGTCCGGCCGAAGTGATGAGCAACGGCTGCTCAAAGATCGCGGTCGTCTCCTGCGCGTAGCCGCGCACTGTCATAAGCGTGACAACAAAACATGATAGAACCGCAGAGATGATCCACTTTTTTTTCATCAGTTTCTTCCTTTGTTACCCTGGGCGGAGGATATGAGTGAGGAAGTCCGTGGACGACTGAGCGGGCACGGTTTCTCGACCGATGCGAGTTTGCTGATTTGCGGTAGCAAAGCAGCGGGGGTTCCAAGGGGGATGGCCCTCTTGGTCGCAGGACGGAGTCCGAGAAGGGGAGGCAGAGAGCGAAGCGAACGTTGGAAGGGGGGAAGAGCAGCTTTCCCCCTCCAAAGAGACGATGGGGAAAACGCGCGTGGTTTCGAGGCCACAGACCCGAGCCATCTTAATATCCGGCTCCGACGCCGTCCCGGCGGGAATCGGCGCCGCCGTGGATGATCCTCCTATCCCTCAGTATCATGATGCCCTGGGCCCCTCCGAAATACTTGTCATAGGCTTCGCGTACTTCTATCTCCTGGCCCATCTTTTGAAGGGCGGAGATGACCTCCTGCCGAAACCTGGATTCGACCGCGATCGGCCCGGGCTTCCCATCCGTTGAGAAAGAGAAGAAGCGCGGCGCTTCGATGGCCTCATCGAGTCCCATTCCGAACTCGGTCACGTTGATGATGATCTGGGTGAGGGAGGAGAAGATGCGCGTTCCTCCAGGCGATCCCAGCGCGAGAAAAGCCCTTCCTTTTCTGAACAGGATGAGCGGGCCCATGGAACTCACGGGGCGATGTCCCGGGCCGGGGGCATTGACCGACTGCGGGTCGGCGGCGAAGTCATCCATGTGGTCGTTGAGGAGAAATCCCGTCCCTTCGGGCACGATCCCGGTCCCGAAGAAGTCGTTGATCGATTGAGTCAGGGCGACGATCGTCCCGTCTTCGTCCAGGACGCAGAGATGTGTGGTATTAGCGGCGTCCTTTTCCTCGCGCTCATGTTCCTCATTCGGGTAGCGTTCGAGCGGGCCGGCGGCCTGGATGCGGGAGGCGAGCGACGTCGCATGCTCCTTCGAGATGAGCCATTCGACGGGGATCGAGACAAAATCCGGATCGCCGAGGTAGCGCTCCCGGTCGGCAAAGATCAGGCGGAGCGCTTCGCTCAAGTGATGGACATAGGGAACGGAGTTCTGGCCCCACTTCCGGACCGGCCAGCGTTCGATGATATTCAGGAACTGGATGAGATGGAGGCCGCCCGAGGCAGGAGGAGGCGCGGTGAATATTGCGGTATCTTTGTAGGTTCCCTGAAGGGGTTCAAGTTCGACGGCGCTGTAAGACGCCAGGTCCTCGGCCGTCATGATCCCGCCCTTTGACCGGACGGCCGCGACGATCTTGGCCGCGATCTCACCCTCATAGAATTCCTTTACGCCGCGGGCGGCGATGAGGCGGAACGTCCGGGCCAAGTCGGGATTCCGGAACCGGTCTCCCGGCTCGTAGGGGAGTCCCTGATTCAGGTAGGCGCTTCCCTCGGGGAGGTTTTTGACCAGCCGTTCGTACTCGTCCTTGTTGATGCTGCTGAAGGTGGGGCTTAGATCGAACCCGCTCTCGGCGATGTCAATGGCACCGGCAAGGGCTTGGGCCAGAGTGCGAGTCCCGTACTTCCGCAGGGCCAGATCCCAACCGGCCAAGGCGCCCGGCACGGCGACGGCCAGGCCGCCGGAGGTGCGCCACTCCTTCTCCTCTTCTCCTTTGTCTTTGAACATGCGGGGCGAAGAGAGATGCGGCGCCTTTTCCCGGAAATTGATCACGGTGGTCTTTTTTTCCCGGGCGAGATGAATGATCATGAACCCGCCGCCCCCGATCCCCGAGGCGAACGGCTCGGCCGCATTCAGGGCCGCGGCCGTGGCGATGGCGCTGTCGACGGCGTTGCCTCCCCGCTGGAGCATCTCCAGACCGGCTTGGACGGCCAGGGGGTGGGCGGCCACGACCATAGCCCGGCGGCCGACGTAATTGTGGGGTGCGTGACGATCAGCGGAGTGAGGCAAGTTAGCCTCCTTAGGCCGTGGACTACATAGGGCCAGCAAGAAGGCGGCGAAGAGTGCGCAGCCGGCCCGCACCGCCGCTTTATGGCTTGGGCGCTTGCTCAACCGTCCTGTCCTCCCCGAGGATCCTGGCGATCTCTTCCTCGGTCGGCAGTTCATCCAGGCTGTTCAGCCCGAAGTAGGCGAGGAATCGTTCGGTCGTCCTGTAGATCAGGGGATTTCCCGGGCTCTTTTTCCGTCCCGTTATCTTGATCAGCTTCTTTTCGAGCAGGGTCTTGATCGTGTAGGAAGAGTCGACGTTCCGCAGGGCCGAGATCTCGGACAGGGTGATCGGTTGATGGTAAGCGACGATGGACAGCGTTTCCAGCGAGGCCGAAGACAGTTTGCTCTTGCGGTCGATCTTGAGGAACCGCCGGACCCAAGGATCGAATTCGGACCGGGTGGTGAAGACGTAGCCCCCGCCGCTCTGGATGATGGTGATGCCGCGTTCGGCGGAAGCGGTCGTCTGGAGGAGATCCTGAAGGGCCTGCTCGACCTCGGCCGGAGGGTGGTCGCTCAGCGTCTCTTTGATCTTGTCGAGCGAAATCGGATCCAGGGAGACGAAAATCAGGGATTCGATGATATCTTTCAGACCGGGAGCCATAGTTACTGCCTCGCTTTGGATTCTCGGCGCAGCCAGACTTTGATCGTATGGAAAAGCCTCTCCTGGACGGCCATGACCAGGCGGGCCTTGATGAGCTCGAGCAGGCTGAAAAAGGAGACGACGGCCTCCTCCAGGGTTTCCTGCCGGTTGAAGTACTCCAGGAAATCGAGGACGCTCTCCCTTTCGAGCGCAGCGATGATCTCCTTCATTTTTTCTTCGACCGAATAGTTTTTGCCGCGGACGACCCGGAAATTCTCGGCTTCCTTCCTTTTCATCAGGACGAAGAAGGTCTCGGCCAGGTCGAAGAGAGAGACCTCGGCCAGGTCGGCCTCCTCGGGCTCGGGGAGCGGAGGGAGGACTTCGCGCGTCCAGAGCGACAGCTGCTCTTCCTCCCGCTCCTTAAGGATGGAGCAGGCGGCCTTGATCTTCTGGAACTCAACGAGCTGGTCCACCAGGAAACGGCGGGGGTCCTCGCCCTCGGCGAGCGGCTGCTCGCGGGGCAGGAGCAATTGCGATTTGATGTGGATGAGCAGCGCCGCCATGAGCACGAACTCCGCTTCCCGGTCGAGGTTGATCTGCTCCTCGCGGCCGAGATAATCGAGGTATTCCTTGGTGATGACGGCGATCGGGATGTTGTGGATATCGATCTTTTTCTTCCGGATCAGAAACAGGAGGAGGTCGAGAGGACCCTCGAAGACTTCCAGCCGGACTTGATAGCTTACCGAGGTTTCCGTCTCCCTCAGCGGGACGTCATTCATTTCTGGTCACATGCCGATGGCGGACCTGACGGCGGCCATCGTTTTCCGGGCGGCCTTCCGGGCCCGGGCATTCCCCTGATCGATGACTCCCCAGACAAAGTCCGGGTCTGCTTCGAGATTCATCCTCTTCTCCCTGTAGGGCGTGAAGAGGTCGACCAGGCTTTCGATAACGACTTTTTTGCAGTCCAGACAGCCGATGCCCGCAGTCCGGCAGGCCTGGGCGAGATCCTCCCGTTTCTCTTTTTCGACGAAGGCGTTGTGCAGGGTGAAGACTGGGCAGTCGTTCGGTTCGCCGGGATCGGAGCGGCGCTGGCGCCGGGTATCGGTCACCATGGGCGCGATCTTGGCCTGGATGACTTCAGGACGGTCCTTGAGATAAATGGCGTTGCCGAATGACTTGCTCATCTTGCGGCCGTCCGTCCCGGCCAGCCGCGGGGTTTCCGTCAGCAGGATTTGGGGCTCGGGGAAAATGGGACCGAAGAGGCGGTTGAAGCGGCGGGTGATCTCCCGGGCGAGCTCGAGATGAGCGGCCTGGTCCTCACCTACGGGCACGATATCTGCCTTGTAGAGGATGATGTCGGCCGTCTGCAGGACCGGGTAGCCGAGATAGCCGTAGGTGTTGATGTCCCTGTCGGCCAGCTCTTTCTGCATGTCCTTGAAGGTCGGCACGCGTTCCACCCAGGGAAGGGGGGTGATCATCGAGAGCAGCAAATGGAGCTCGGCGTGTTCCTTGACATCGGACTGCACAAAGAGGACGCACTTCTCCGGGTCCAGGCCGGTGCTGAGAAGGTCGATGGCCATCTCCAGGGTGTACTCCCTGATGATCTTCGAATTCTGGTACTCCGAGCTCAACGCATGCCAGGTGACGATGGAGTAGAAGCACTTGAACTTGTCCTGGAGGCGGACCCAGTTGCGCATGGCTCCGGCGTAGTTGCCCAGATGGGCGGGCCCGGTCGGCCG
>CAYGXD010000156.1:0-7452 GCA_964353705.1 uncultured Eubacteriales bacterium
CGGGCGACATGTACGCCGCCGTTCCCATAACCGCCATCGTCCTGGTCAGGTCGACGCCTGCCTCCAGCTTCGCCAGGCCAAAATCCATGATCTTCGCCTGGCCCTTTTCGGGCAGCATGATATTCGCAGGCTTGATGTCCCGGTGGATGATGCCCTTCTCATGGGCTTCTTTGAGACCTTCGGCAACCTGGGCGGCTATGTCCAGAGCCTCCCCCATGGATAGAGGCCCCATTGCGATCCTCTCTTTTAGGCTCTGACCTTTGACGTAGGGCATCGCGATATAGGTAGAGCCCTCGGCTTCTCCAATCTCGAAGACGGCACAGATATTGGGATGGTCAAGGGCTGCGGCGGCCTGGGCTTCCTGAACAAAGCGGGCCTTGGCCTGCGGGTCTCTTGTCAGCTCGGGAGGCAGAAACTTGAGAGCGACTGTCCGTTTGAGCTTCGTGTCCTCGGCCTTGTAGACGACCCCCATCCCCCCTTCTCCGATCTTCTCGAGGATTTTGTAATGGGCGACGCTCTTGCCGATCATGTGGCTTTATTCACACCTCAGAATTCTCCCATTCGCACGTGCCCTGCTGCGTAAGGGTATCATCACATTGGCTTCAACTCCTTGAGCAGATTAGAAAAGGCAACGGCCCGGATGCCGTCAGCCATAGGAAACGTATGCTCGCCGGCATGGATGACGTCCAGAGACTTCAATTTCAAATCATGCCACGCGTTTCGCATTGATGGAGTCAGGCGAGGCGAACCTGTCCGTTTGATTTCGAATCCAAGCCGGACTCGACCGCGCACAATAAGAAGATCCAATTCGCCGCCGGCATGTGTGCCCCAAAAATAGCATTCATCGGGCTTAGCCCCAAGTTGCCGGATGACCTGACCGATGACGAATCCTTCCCACGAGGCTCCGAGTTTCGGATGTCTTTCCAAATCTTGCTGGTGCGTGATGTTGAGGAGTGTGTGGAGAATTCCGGAATCCGCGAGGTAGATCTTCGGCGACTTTATTTGTCGTTTGCCGATATTTTCGTGCCACGCCTGAAGCTCGGTAATGACCAGCGCCGAGGCCAGCACATCGAGATAGTTCCGGACGGTGGTGTCCGCGACGCCGAATGAGCGGGCAAATTCTGAGGAGTTCCAGATTTGGCCATGATAGTGGGCCAGCATTGTCCAGAACCGGCGCAGCGTGGTTGACCGGATGCTGACGCCGAGCTGGGGCAGGTCCCTCTCCAGGAAAGTTCGAATAAAACCGCCGCGCCATTCCTGGCTCGTAGCGTTTGTGCGAGAGAGATAGGACCTGGGGAATCCCCCTCTCAGCCATAGCCGGTGCTGGTTTACGATTCCCACCTCATCAAGCCCGAAGCCCTTCAGCTCGTGATAAATGATCCGGCCGGCCAGGGTCTCGGATCCCTGGCGGAGCAATTCAGGCGAGGCACTGCCCAGAACGAGAAAACGCGCCGGCGAGCGCTGCCTGTCGACCAGGACTCTCAAAACCGGAAAGAGCCCCGGCAATCTCTGGATCTCGTCAATGACGACCAGGCCTGTCAGCTCCTTGAGGACGAGCATGGGGTCGCTCAGCCGCGCTTCGTCTTCCGGATTCTCGAGGTCGAAGTAGTGGATAGGCCCATGTATTTGGGATACAAACAAGCGGGCTAACGTTGTCTTCCCGACCTGCCGCGCGCCGATGATGCCGACGACGGGATGCCTCGCCATGAGCCCCCGCAGGATTTGGACTTCTCTCGGACGCTCTATCATGGCCCTAGCTTATCTTGAAATATCGGTCGCGTCAACCGAATATTCAAGGTATAGGACAAACTGAATCTCTGGGATACCCATAAAGGAGGAGGTTGTCACCGGTTAATTCTAAACCTCAAAATGCTCCCATTCGGACTTCACCCGCTCCATGAGCTTTTGGAAGCGGGGCTCGCTGCGGAGGTTGGCCAGCAATGGGTCGATTTCATTCCAGAGCGGATAGTTAAAGTTACCCCTCTCCACCGCCCTCTCCAGCCAACGCAGAGCCTCCTCCTTGTCACCCAGCAGTGCGTATCCCTCCGCCATAAGCCATGGCAGGTGGAAGTCCATCCATACCGACTCTCTTATCGAGGGAGGGAGCACCTTCTTTGCCTCCTCGGTTCTGCCGTTAATTGCCAAGGCCAGAAAACGCAACGTCTGCCCCATCCCATCACCGGGATCCTGACGGACCATCTTCTCGGCCAGGCGGAGCGATTCCTCATTGCGGCCGGTCCACGCCAACAGATGACCGAGGTAAAACGCGCGGATTTGGTCGTGGGGGTCTTGGTTGTACCATTCTTCAACCCCTTTAGCCGCGCTTTTCAGGTCTCCTTTCATCCATGGGACTAATTCCAAAGACATTCTTCCGATCGGATGCAACGGGTCGATAGCATACCACCTCTCGGCTATGGGTTGGGCCTGCTCTGGTTTTCCAGCGTGGATAGCCAAGAGGTAGGAAAGCCAGAGTAGAGTTTCGGCGTCGCCAGGATCGCCTTCAACAGCACGTTGGAGATGCCTAATCGCTTCGACAGTGGCTCCGGCGTGGAGGGCGAGATAGCTCAGAAGCCGGTGCCCGGGCGCCGAATTGGGATCGCTGGCAAACAGTTTCCGTGCGCATTCCTTGATCTTGACAAGATGAGCTTCGTTCGTATCACCCCTATGGTGATAGAGCTGCCAATGTATCGCCCCGACGCCGGACACAAGGAGCGGGTGTTCACCAAACGCTTCTATGGCCTTCTCCAGGAGGCTCAGCGCCCTTTCCGTGCTCTTCGGCTCAGTCTTCCAGAACTCATAATGGGCTTGTGAATAGGCCTCATAAATGCCGACATTCGGGAATGAAGGGCGGGCAGATAGCTGCTGTTGGTCTTTGGTAGTGATACGGCCTTTGAGCGCCTCAACGATCCTCCGCGAGACATTCTCTTGGATATCAAAGACATCTTCCAGAACCCCGTCATATTTCTCGGCCCAGAGGTGCCTGTCGTTATCGGCCTGGATAAGCTGGGCCGTGATCCGGAGCTTGTTGCCGGCCTTCCTTACGCTGCCCTCGAGTACGTACTGCACATCGAGCAGCCTGGCGATCTCTCGCACATCCTTGTCCGACCGCTTGAGCTGCATGGCCGAAGTCCGAGAGATGACCCGGACCGCGTCCAGTGCCGACAGGTCGGCAATGATCTCCTCAGTGAGACCATCCGCGAAGTATTCATTATCCTGGTCCGGGCTGATGTCTGCGAAGGGTAGAACAACAATAGATTTTTCAGCCTTTGACATGCCTACCATCAGGGATCCTTTTAAGTTGAGGTCCTTCAACAGCTCCGACATATTTTGATACCGGCGGGACTTATCCTTTTCCAATGCCTTTTGGATAACTCGTTCTATGGGCGATGGAATCTCAGGCCGAATGCGGCTCACAGACTCTGTAGTGTCATTCAGGATCGAATAAATAAGGGCTTGGTCGTGTTTCTGTCCGAACGGCTTCTGCCCGGTCAGCATCTCATAGAGCGTCGCCCCGAACGACCAGATATCCGTCCGGAGGTCGACTTCATCTCCCCTCGCCTGCTCGGGTGACATATAGGCTGCCGTTCCCATGACCGCCATCGTCCTCGTCAGCTCCAATCCCGATTCCAGCTTGGCCAGGCCAAAATCCATGATCTTGGCGAGTCCTTTCTCTGTCAGCATGATATTCGCCGGCTTGATATCCCGGTGGATAATCCCTCTTTCGTGGGCTTCCTTGAGGCCTTCGGCCACTTGGCCGGCGATGTCTATGGCTTCTCCCACAGACAAGGGCCCCAGGGCGATCTTGTCCTTCAAGCTCTGTCCTTTGAGGTAAGGCATTACGATATAGGTAGAGCCTTCGGATTCGCCTATCTCAAAGACGGCGCAAATGTTGGGATGGTCGAGGGCCGCAGCAGCCTGGGCTTCCTGGACAAAGCGTGCCTTGGCTTGCGCGTCTCTCGTCATTTCCGGCGGCAGAAACTTGAGGGCGACTGTCCGCTTGAGCCTGGTATCCTCAGCCTTGTAAACGACGCCCATCCCCCCTTCCCCGATCTTCTCGAGGATTTTGTAATGGGCAATCTTCTTCCCGATCATCCAATCGCCTCATGCTCTTCACAAATTAAAGGCATATCCTGCTGTCCGAAACCGCGATCAAACGCCTTTTGGAAATCCTTCCGAGCTAAGGTAAAACAGCTCTTAAGTCCTCTTTCGCTTCGGTTTCCGTTTTTTGGATTTCGTGAGCTCTTGGAGCATCTCCAGGTCGGCTTTATCTTGGAGCCGCAAGGATCGCATTTTGAGAGACACAAGGTCCTCAAGCCCGATAAAATAGACCTGCTCTTTGCCAAATGCCCCGCGTTTCTTGTTCTTCCAGATGCGATGAAAAGAGAGCCCTTCGACCGAGGTCAACAGGTCTATTCTCAGAGGCTCATATCCGAGCTGGATAATTTTCTTTTTTTTTCGGAAATCCCGTTCTGTCAAAGGAAGACTCTCAAACCCAAATGCCTTGAGAGACCGGACCACCCTGATACTGTTCTCCGCGCTGGAATCTATGAGAATGTCTATATCTTTCGTATATCTTGGCTGAGCATAGAAAGCGACGGCGTAGGAGCCGATTATACAATATCTGACGCTATGTTTGTTGAATAATCCGAATAACTCTTCGAAGTCTTTTTCGACCCTCACCCTTTTTCCCCTTTCCTAACTTCGCCGCGCCTTCACGCAAGGCTTGGACGGTATCCAGCCGTTCCTTTTGGCTCAGGGAAAGATAATAATTTCTATCAAAGGCTTGAGACTCTTCAAAGGAATTGGAAATCCGAACCCACATCTTTTTGTTCATTTAGGCTATGATACCCTATTTTTATTACACCTCAAAATGCTCCCATTCGTACTTGACGCGCTCCATGAGCTTCTGAAAACGGGGCTCGCCGCGGATTTTAGCTAAGAAAGGGTCCTTCCCAGCCAGCGACGGATAATTAATAAACCCGCGTTCCTCGGCGTGTTCCAGCCAGTCCAAGGTTTCTTCTTTCGCGTCCAGCATAGCCAGAGATATCGCCGTGAAAAAGCAGTGGAGTGAGTCCTGCCGAATTGTCCTTTCTAGTTCTGGAGTTATGAGATTGAAAAGACTCTCCTTGTCTTTCTTCGCTCCATATTTCAGTATAAGCCCCAACTTGGAAACTACGTTGTCCGGGGTTGCTTTGGCACTCTGATCAATGACGGCAAAAGCTCTATCCAACTCCTTGTGATAGACTAAGATCAAGGCAAAAAAGAATTGGCTGTAAGGATTATCGGGATACAATTCGTATCCTTTTCGCCAGGTTGTCAAGGCTTCGTCGTACTGCCCGTTACAAAAATAGAGGGCGCCCGGCGCAGCAAAGGAATGAAAATCCAAGGGATCGATTTGCCTAAGCCTTTCACAGATCGGCAAAGCAGCCGCTGTCTTCCCGACGGCAAAGATATAGATGCCGCATAGCCCCACCAACGCGATAGTTTCATCGGGACTGCGCGCCAAGGCTCTTTTAAGATGATGAACAGCTTCTTTTTGATCGCCCCCCAACATCCCAATCCAGCCCAAGGCAGCATGAGCCTTGGAAAAATCCGGGTCAATCGCGAGTGCCTTCCCCGCACATTCCCTGACCTTTATGAGATTTTCCTTAGGGCTTACTCCTATATTTGCCAATTGCCAATAGGCAAACGCCAACCCTGAATAAAGTAAAGCATTATTCCCGACGAGCTCCAGGGCCTGGTTAAGATATCGGATTGCCCGGTCCGTCGCTTCTTCCGTATACATAAATATATCGGCATTGGCTTTGAGATAATATTCGTACGCCGGGATATCGCTAATTGGCCGTTTGACGATTTCTTTGAGCTCGAGGGGGCTGAGCTTTATCTTCAGGGCATCGACGATGGAACGCGAAACCTTCTCTTGAATGTCGAAGACATCATCAAGAGTCCCGCTGAATTTATCCGCCCAGAGATGGGCATCGTTGGCGCCATCGATCAACTGCGCTGTGATGCGGAGGTTATTGCCGGCTTTGCGGACGCTACCTTCGAGAACATAACGGACGTTAACAGCATGGGCGATCTCCGGAATCGTCTTCTTTGTGCCTTTGAATGTCATCGCCGAGCTGCGCGATATGACCAGGAGGTCGTGGACATGGGACAAGTCTGTGATGATCTCCTCGGTCATCCCGTCGCAGAAGTACTCCTGCTCGGGGTCCGAGCTGATATTTTCGAAGGGCAGGACAACGATGGATTTTTCAGTTTTCGGCACAGGAAACCCGGAGGGCTGATTTGACTTGAGATCTTTTATCAGCTCCGCCATGCTTTGATACCGGCGCGATCTGTCTTTTTCCAGGGCCTTTTGGATGACACTATCCAAGGGCTTGGGAATCTCTGGGCGGATCCGGCTTACTGACTCCGTTGTATCATTCAAGATAGAATAGATAAGGGCTTGGTCGTGTTTCTGCCCGAACGGCTTCTGACCGGTTAGCATCTCATAGAGCGTCGCCCCAAACGACCAGATATCGGTCCTGTGGTCAACCTCTTCCCCCCGGGCCTGCTCGGGCGACATATAGGCCGCCGTTCCTATCACGGCCATCGTCCTGGTCAGGTCAACTCCTGCCTCCAACTTCGCCAGGCCGAAATCCATGATCTTCGCCTGACCCTTCTCTGTCAGGATGATGTTAGCAGGCTTGATGTCCCGGTGGATGATGCCCTTCTCATGGGCTTCTTTGAGACCTTCGGCAACCTGGGCGGCTATGTCCAGAGCCTCCCCCATGGATAGAGGCCCCATTGCGATCCTCTCTTTTAGGCTCTGACCTTTGACGTAGGGCATCGCGATATAGGTAGAGCCCTCGGCTTCTCCAATCTCGAAGACGGCACAGATATTGGGATGGTCAAGGGCTGCGGCGGCCTGGGCTTCCTGAACAAAGCGGGCCTTGGCCTGCGGGTCTCTTGTCAGCTCGGGAGGCAGAAACTTGAGGGCGACTGTCCGCTTGAGCTTTGTATCCTCGGCCTTGTAGACGATGCCCATCCCCCCTTCCCCGATCTTCTCGAGGATGCGATAATGAGAAATTATCTTTCCGATCAACTCTTTCCCTCAGACATCTTACGTTTCTATGAAGCTTTCTCTAAAAATTGCCCTGTAATAAATTTGTGAAGGATGCTGGATATAAAGGTTTGATAAGGAAGGCCTTCCTTGACGGCTCTTCTCTGAAGCTGGATTAGGTCTTTTTCCGAAATCCGGATGTTGATTCTCTTATCTTTACGAAAAGCCGCCCGGGCATACTTTTGATACCGCTGGGATTCCTTGCCGACTTCCGGGATTGTCTTCCATTCCCCTCTCTCAACGGAATCAAGAATTTCTTTTTCGTCCTTACTTATTTTCATGGCGCTTGCCTCCTAGATATTTCTTTGTCATCTTCCGGCTGGGGATTACCGTCTTCAAGAATACGG
>CAYGXD010000157.1:0-5317 GCA_964353705.1 uncultured Eubacteriales bacterium
GTCATCGAGGCCGAGCACATGTGCATGTCGATGCGGGGGGCCAAGAAGCCGAAGTGCGTGACCGTGACGTCCGCGGTCCGGGGCTCGTTCCGCACCAACAGCGCCACCCGGGCGGAAGCCATGATGCTGATCCGAGGAGGAGCGACGAGTGTCAAAGACTTTTAAAAAGACTTTTTATATATCGACACCCATTTATTATGTGAACGATATCCCCCACATCGGCCACGCCTACACGACGATCATCGCCGACTCTCTGGCCCGGTTCAACCGGCTGCGGGGGAAAGATGTCTTCTTCCTCACGGGAACGGACGAACACGGTCAGAAGATCGAGAAGGCGGCGGCGGAGAAAGGGACGACTCCTCTCGCCCTGGCCAATACAGTGGTCGGCCGGATCAAAGACCTCTGGAAAGCCCTCAACATCTCCCATGATTTCTTCATCCGGACGACCGAGCCTTTCCACGAGAAAGGCGTGCAGAAAATCTTCCTCCGGCTGAAAGAAAAGGGAGACATCTACAAAGGGATATACAAAGGCTGGTACTGCGTCTCCGACGAGAACTTTCTGGCCGAGGATGTCCCTCTCCAGCCCGAGGGCGATAAGATCTGCCCGGACTGCGGCAAGCGGGCCGTCGTCGTCTCCGAGGAGTGCTACTTCTTCCGCCTCTCCGCCTACCAGGAGCCGCTTCTAAAATTTTACGGCGAGAATCCCGGGTTCGTCCGGCCCCCCGGCCGGATGAACGAGGTGACAAGCTTTGTCCGCCAGGGGCTCAAGGACCTGGGCATCACCCGGACGACGGTCAAATGGGGCATCCCCGTCCCGGACGATCCCAAACACACGATCTATGTCTGGTTCGACGCCCTTCACAACTATCTCACCGGGGCAGGGTTCGATTGGGACATGAAGAAGTTCGAGCGGTTCTGGCCGGCCGATATCCACCTGATCGGGAAAGACATCCTGCGCTTCCACGCCATTTTCTGGCCAGCTTTCTTGATGGCCGCCGGGTTCCCTCTCCCCCACACCGTTTACGGCCACGGCTGGTGGCTCAAGGACGAAGCCAAGATGTCCAAATCCAAGGGCAACGTCCTCGACCCCCACTTGATCCTCAACACCTTCGGCCCCGACCCGCTGCGCTATTTCCTTCTCCGCGAAATCCCCGTCGGCGTCGACGGCAATTTCTCCCACGAAGGTTTCCTCCACCGCGTCAACTCCGACCTGGCCAACGACCTCGGAAACCTCGTCCATCGGACGCTGACCATGATCCAGGGGTACCAAAAGGGCATTGTCGAAGGGGGCGATGACGAACAGGAAAAGGACAGAGCCGTCCGGGAAGGGTTCGAAGCGCTCAAGGCCCGGGTGGCGGAACTTTTCGAGGACTATGCGCTGAGCAAGGCACTGGAAGAGATCTGGGCTTATATCAACGTCGTCAATAAATACCTGGCCGATAACGAACCCTGGAAGCTCGCTCAGGACGAATCAAAAAGACAGAGGCTGGCCCGGATCCTCTACCAGACCGCGGCCGCCATCCGGGGGATCAGCTATCTCATTTATCCCGTGATGCCCGGGTCGGCCCAGAAGATCTGGGGCCTGCTGGGAGAGTCGAAACTCGTGGCGGAAGAGCCTTATGATAGCTGCCGCTTCGAGAGCCTGAAACCGGGGGCCAAAATCCAAAGGCCGTCGCCGCTTTTCCCCCGGGTCGCGCTGAAGGACTTTCTCGAGGAGGAGGTCCTGCCGCCGCCCGCAATGCGGGCCCCGCAACAAAAGGAGGTAAGAATGGACATCATCAGCTTCGACGAATTCAAGCGCATGGACCTTCGGGTCGCCGAAATCCTCAAGGCCGAGAGGGTTCCCGGGACCGACAAGCTCCTCAAGCTCGAGGTCAGCATCGGGACGGAAAAGCGGACGATGGTCGCGGGTGTCGCCGATGTATACGCGCCGGAGGAAATGGTCGGCAAGAAGCTCGTCGTCATCGTCAATTTAAAGCCGGCCGTCATCCGCGGGATCGAATCCCAGGCCATGTTGCTGGCGGCCGAAATCAGCGGCGGGAAGGCCATCATCCCCTTCTTCGACCGCGACGTCCCGGCCGGCGCCAAGGTCAAATAGGGAACCGAAAAAGCCCCGGACTACACAGGTTCCACGAGCAGCTTCACGGCTCCGTTCGGGCCGCGGGGAACAAGGACAACTTCCTCGCGGCCGTAATCGTCTCTGTCCGGCCTCCAGAAAACGAGATTCCTCTTGACCGCTGCAGCGACGGCCAATTCGACTTCCTGGACCCCCAGTTCCAGGCTTGTCCGCTTGCCCGAACCGATTTCGTACATGCCGGCTTTTCTCTCCACCCCTTTCTTGATCACATCGATGAACACGGGCAGAATCTCGGCCGGGATGGTCGCGATCTTATGGAAGTCGAGCTTTTTCACATATTCTACGAACTTGCCGGCCAACCTCTCCGCTACGCTTCGCAAAACGGCGGCGAGGAAGTCTTCATACTCCACGTAATAGACATGGGCTTTGAGTTCGACCCTGTTTCCGAAACTACAGGTGAAGAGATGGATATCTTCCAGGCCGAATGACGAGCTGAAATCCACCCCTCCCCGGTCGAAATCCAGGAAAGAGATGGCCCCTTCCATAATCTTGTTGCTGTTATAACCCGGCGAGAAAAGCTCTGCCTTCAGAATATAGCTGCTCTTGCGTTCGATGTACTTCCTGTCGATATCGGTTGGTTTTCCGGTGTGGGCGACCCGAAGACTGTCGGCGAACAGATTTACCTTCGGCATGAGTTTCGCCTCCTTGAGAGGATTCCCCGGCGGGTGCCGGATGAGCCGCATTTATTCTATTGTGACATGGACCGAAGTCAAGCTCCCGGTCCTCGTTTATCATAAACTGGGGAGGTTGAGGCCCCGCGGCCGGCTGATCCCGGATTGTCGGACCCGGCCTAAGATGATAAGATGCGGGCGTCCTTTGCCTGTTGCATCAACCGAGGAGGCTGAGCATGTTCCGGCAGCGCATGAAGCTTCTTTTATTATCTCTTTCGGGTCTCTCCATAGCTCTCCTCCTGATTACGTGCGCCGGAAAAGAGGTGGCCGTCTCGTCTTCCGGGCCGGCGGCGCCCGCGGACATCCCGACAGAAGCTCCTCTTATCCCCACGGGCGTTTCGGCGACGGAGGGAAACAGGTCGGTGACGGTGACATGGAAGCCGGCGGCCGGGGTCGCGCACTACAATATCTATTACGCGACTTCCTCGTCGGTATCCAAAACAAACGGCACGAAGGTGGCCAACCTGTCTGGAAGTCCTTATGCAGTTCGTCCACTGGACAATAAGACACCCTACTATTTCGTGGTCACGGCCGTGAACGCCTCCGGCGAGAGCGGAGAATCCCCCTGGATGATGGCCACTCCACTGGCGAAAGCCCCAAAATCCGGGTTAGTCCGCATCCCGGCCGGTTCCTTCCAGATGGGCGACAATCTTGATAATACCGCCTATGCGTTGCCTGTTCATTCCGTTTACGTCGATGAGTTCTATATCGACAAGTACGAGACGATGCATGCCCTTTGGAAAGAGGTCTATGACTGGGCCGTCGCCAAAGGATACGGGTTTGACAACGCCGGATCGAATGGCTCCTTCGGCAAGGGAAACAACCTGCCCGTGGTAATGGTCAGCTGGTACGATGCTGTAAAGTGGCTCAATGCCCGATCGGAGAAGGAGGGCAGAACCCCGGTCTACTATACGGACGGGGCCCACACGACCGTCTACAAGGCCGGGCGGATCGATCTGACCAATGCCCAGGTGAAGTGGTACGCAAGCGGGTATCGGCTTCCGACAGAGGCCGAATGGGAGAAGGCGGCCAGGGGAGGCCTGGCGGGTAACCGTTATCCCTGGGGAGATGAGCTTGGAACAGGCAACGCGAATGACAATATGGGCGGCACCGTACCCGTCGGCATCTACCCTCCCAACGGGTACGGTCTCTATGATATGGCTGGAAACGTTTTCGAATGGGTCTGGGATTGGGGATCAGAAAGTCAAGCCTACGACTGGGCCGTCGATGGGGACCAAAACCCCCTCGGGCCTGATTCGAGCGACAAGGATACCCGGATCAGGCGCGGAGGAAGCTATAGATACGGTTCCCGGCAGCTAATGTGCTCCGCCCGCATGTTCCGGGTGCCTACGTATACGGCTCCTTACTTCGGATTCCGCTCTGTTACGAATAGGTTCAGATAGCGGGATCTCGGACCTTCCTCGTTCAGGCTTGAAAAGGCCGGGAGTTCATTGCTCGACCAGGGCTTTTTCCCACCGGAACATTTCTTCCACGGCCCGGGGATTCATCCCCTTGAAGATGCTATTGCAGGTGGCGACCATATAGGCTCCCCCGGGCGAGCCCTGCCGGATCGCCCGGGAAACCTCCCGTTTGACCAGCTCCAAATTGGATCCCATCAGGACATTGACGTCGATATTCCCGATGAGGACAAGGTCCCGGCCGAATTCCCTTTTAAAAACAGCCAGATCGTTCCCTGAGCCAGGCTCGAGCCCGTGAAAGCCGGCGAAGCCGGCTTCGATCGCAAACGGCAAGAGCCCGGCGGCGGCCCCGTCGGAGTGCCAGATAACAGGAACGTCCAAAGCGCCAACGATATCCCGATGGAGCGGAAGGACCAGCTCCCGCCAGATTTTCGGCGAGACCATTGGCCCGCTGCGGTAAGCGGCATCGTCGCCCAGGATGATCACCTCCGCGCCAAGGTTGACGGCCTTTTGGAACGCAGAAACGCACCACTCCGCCCGGTTGTCGAGCAGGCGCCTGACGAAAGGGGGATCTTCGATGAGCCCTAGAGAGAAATGCTCGAGTCCCATAGCCATATAGGCCGCCGTGAAGGGGCCGATGTGCGACCCATAAATCAGGCAGTGGTCCGGATAACGTCGTTTGACATCGTCGATCTCGGCCTTATCAAAAGTCTCCTCCAAGAGGCTCAAGGGGGGGCTATACCGGGCGAGATCCGCCTCTGTGTTTATCCGGCCCGAAATGTATGTTCCATTTTTCCAGACGCGCCCCCATTCATCGACACCATCCCCCCAGGCGTTGCTGCCCTTCGGGATCCGGGTTGGCATCATGACGCTGTCTTGTCCGAAATGGACATGGGCGTCGGCCGCATCTGATCTCCCGAGTTCTTCCACCAGGGCGTCAATCCAGATTTCGAAACGGGGAATTTGGTCGGGAGGCCGATGCCGTAAAGTGGCCAAGACGCGTTCTCGAGGTTTCATCGGGCTGATCAGGACCGGGACTCTACAAATCCTCTCAGCGCGCCGATCCCGATGACACCCTCCCGGACGAGAAC